>JBBRWO010000060.1:0-12336 GCA_038249135.1 Coriobacteriia bacterium | reverse complement strand
TGGCGGGATTCGAACCCACGACCTCTCGGTCCCGAACCGAGCGCTCTACCAAGCTGAGCCACATCCCGGCGAGGCGCTATGCTAACACTCCCTGAAGCCGAGCGCAAAGAACCGCTTCTTGCACGCATTGGCGAGGCTGCCTCGCAGGGAAACAGCGTCAGAATCAGAAGAGTCCGACCCGAGTGTACCGGGTCGGACTCTTCATCCGTCACGCTCTGAAACTTCAGCCTGCTAGTTCGCCAGACCGCGCTTCGCGAGGTTCACGTGGCAGTTGGAGCAATAGGTCTCCTGATGACACTCGAAGCACGCCTGAGCACCGCTCTTCTTAACGATGTTCGGGTGGTAGCGTACCCACGGCTTCGCGGGCACAGAGCCAACGTGGTGACACGAGTCGCAGAACGTCTGCGCGTGACAGTTGAGGCACTGCGCCTTGGCGTAGGTCTTCTTCTTGAACCCATCCTTGTGCGGGAACTTCTCTTTGCTGTCGTCGGTGACGTGAGGGATCGGCAGCTTGTGGCATGACTTGCAGAACTTCGAGTTAGGAAGATCGCTAGCCGTTCCGGCGTGACAGTACGTGCACACCGTGCCGTCCTTCTTGAACGTCGCCGCATGCGCACCCAACGTCGAGCCAGAGGCCTTCACGAAGACCTTCGACTTGTGAGATGCCGGGATCACCTTGCGCTTGGTATGACACGACTGACAGTCAGACTGCTTATGGCACTTCTCAACACAACCCGTGGCACCGTTCTTGGCGACGGATCCGCCATGAACCTGCAGCCATGGCTTGGAGGTCGAGGAGCCGATGTGGTGGCAGTTGCTGCACAGCTGCGGCCACCCGTGACAGTTGTTGCAGACAGCCGGGTTCTTGCGTCCGGTCTGGCCGTGGAACTTCTTGAAGTCTGCCGTATGAGGCAGCTCGACCTTGTGGCACGCCTTGCAGAACTGGGCGCTGATGCCACCGGTGCCGTGACAGACTTCGCACGACTCCATCGACTGGTTCGCGGCCACGGTGTGAAGCGCCGTGGGGCCAGCCGGTGCCGATCCGTACGTGGTCATGGTCGGCTTGGCCGGGCGCGTCCACGTCTTCGCCTTGTGCGATGCCGGAACGATCTTCTTCCCGGTGTGGCAGTCGACGCAGAACTTGGTCGTGTGGCACTTCTCGGTACACGACTTGACGCCGGACTTAGCCACAGCGGCCGGATGCTGCTTCACCCACGGCTCGGCAGCCTTGAACTCGTAATCGACCTTCTTGCCGTGGTGACACTCATCGCAGAAGTGAGTCTTGGCGTTGTCGCCATGACACATCACGCACTTCTTCGGGATGAGCTTCGACTGAGCCGGGTGACCGGCGGAATCCTTAGCTTCCTTGGGCTCGACGAACTCAGCTGAGTGAGGCATGGGGGTCCCGTGGCACGCGGTACAGAATGCCTCGCGGTGACAGGTGTTGCAGTAGTTGATTGCGCCGACGGGCGGCAGTGCCTCGCCGACGGGCTCGTCCTCGGCGACCTTGAGGAACTCGCCCTTGCTCTCGGGAGTGACCGGCTTGATGCCGCGCTCCTTGAGCGTCTCTGCGACCTTCGCGTTAGCCTCTTTAGCCATCTTGCCATGCTCTTCGACAAAGCCCGTCTTGAGGTGGCTGGGTGGCTTGAGCTCGAAATCAGCGGTGTGGCACGCGAGACACGTACCGGGGGCGGGAGAACCCGCCTCAAGGCCGTGGCAGCGGAAACACGCTGTCATGGAAGCGAAGTCTTCATGATTCTTATTGGGCTCGCCGGTTTTCGGGTCCGTTAGAGTAAGTTTGAAGTCCTCGCGGTGCGCGACACGGTTGTGGCACAGCGGGCAACTCACGTTCTTCTCGGTATGGACCGCGTGATTGATCTTGATGCCGGGCGAGGGTGTGACGTTTCGCGTCTCCAGTGAGTGACACTGGGTGCACTTATCCGAAGTCATGGTGAGCGAGACTTCACTCTCCGCGTTGAGCGGCAACTCGAAGTTGTCGGATACGGTCAATGCGAGTTCACCAAGCGCCTCAGCCTTGTGAAGCAAGAAGACGATGGGATTCGCGTTGACCGGCATGTGGCAGGCCATGCAACTGATCTTGGAGTGCGATGAGTGCTGATACGCGGTGATCGTGTCGTCCTGTACCTTGTGACACGCCTCGGCACAGAACCAGCGGGTGGAAGTCACCCCCAATACCGGAATCATGACCCCAGCAATCATCAGGACGGCAACAAGCGCCCAGATGATGTACCGCGGCCGGCGTACCGGATCCTTGAATCCGGCGAGGGAGATCTTCGCCATACGCACCTCTCAATTGCTCGATCGGGCAGAAAAATCGCACAGGGGAGCGAATATGCTTCCCCGCCTTGTCATGAGAAAGATATAAGAATCACGCTCGCGTCACAACAAAACCACACATGTACTGTTTGGGCATTTCGCTGTGCCCCCCACGCTTCCTGCCTCCGCGGCGCCCCTTTGTCCTCACTCTACAAGGTGAACCGACCGCGCGCTTACCGCAATACCAGTGAATCCGCGAGGCGATTGAGCTCGGTGATTGCCGACTGGATCTGCCGCGAAGCCTCGGCGGACTGCGTCGCCACCTGGGCCATCTCACGCATCGAAATGACGACCTGATCGGACGCCGTGCGCTGCTGCTGTGTGGCTATCGAGATCTGCTTGGCCGAGTCCGTGGTCTCCTCAACCTGCTGCACGATGGTGTCGAGCGAGTCGGCGGTACGGCGCGCCAGCACCTTGCCCTCATCGACCTTCTTGCTCGCCTTCTCTGTAGACATCACGAGCGAGCTCGAGCTCGACTGGATCTCGCGAACGACCCGCCCGATCTCGGAAGTCGATTCTGTGACTGAATCCGCAAGCTTGCGGATCTCCTCGGCGACTACCGAGAAGCCCTTGCCTGCCTCTCCGGCACGAGCGGCCTCGATGGCGGCGTTGAGTGCGAGGATCTTGGTCTGCTCGGCGATGTCGTCGATGATGACGAGCACGCGGCCGATCTCCTGGCTGCGTTCGCCAAGCTGAAGGATGCGGTCGGAAGCGGCCTGGGTGCTTTGGCGGATGTCCTCAATGCCGTCGGCGGTATCGGCGACGGTCTGCATGCCTTCTTCCGCCGAGGCGAGCGTGCGCTCGGCGATGGCGGCGACTGACTGCGAGTTGTCGGCAATCTGCTTGGAGGTCTGAGCGAGCTCCTCGACGGTGGCCGAGGTTTGCGTGACCGCGGCGGCCTGCTCGGCAGCCCCGGACGCCTGCTGCTCGGTAGCGGCGAGGACCTGCGTGGTCAGCGCGCGGATGTCGTTGTTTATCGCACGCGCCTGGGAGAGCATCCCGGCGACGTCGGTGAACAGGCGCTCGGTCTCGACAGCCAGACCATCGATGTCGGTGTCGGTCTTGACCGCGAGTCCCAATCGTTTGTGCGCAGTGCCCAGAACGTTGACTAGCGCGCGCTCTGACAGACGCACGGCTGTCACGTAACACAGCCAGCCCATAGTGAGCCCGGCAACTATGCACAGTGCGGCAAAGATGATCAGTGCCGGGGTGCTCTTGGGTACAACGAAGAACAGCGCGATGACGGGAAACAACGCTCCCACAACCAGCCCTGCACCGAGCATTACCCATCGCAGATTCTTGCTCGTTGCACCGCTCCTGCGCTTCACGAATGGCACCTCTCAGTTGTTGATGCGGTTCCCCGCGCACATCGTACCAGTCACGGTGCGACTACGCACCTTGCGAACTTATACCCCCTAGGGTATATTGGCACAGGCTTCGCTAACCACGACGCCACACCACCTGTACGGGAAGAGGGGCAAGACCACATGGCCGTTGTAAGCATCGACCCGCTTCGCTGTGACCGCCAGCCCAGTTGTCCGTCTCGGCGATCGTGCCCTAAGGGCGCCATCGTACGAACCGAGAATGGTGGCTGGACGGTCATAGCCGAGCGTTGCACCGGCTGCGGTGCCTGTATCAGAGTGTGTCCCATGCAAGCTATCACGTTCTCCTAGGAGGGGATTCCATGACTACTCCCATCATCGTCGAAGTGTTCGATGTACCTGCGGCTACCGCGTGTTTCTCAGGCGGTTGAGGTCCGTCCTGGTCTCCAGAGGAGATCACATCCATCATCCGCGCCGAGATGGAGCGTCGCTACGACGATGACGCTCAGATTGTGTACCGCAACGCCGAGCTCGCCGAGACGCGAACGGAATTCGCAAAGATCATCGAGGAGATCGAGTCGCGCGGGCTCCTCTATCCTGTCACCGTCGTAGATGGCGTTCCGCTCTACGACGGCGCGGTGAGTTATCCCGCAATCATGAAGGCCGTCGGCAACAAGCTGCTGGAACGCCAGCCGAGCGAGGCCTAGTCTCCAAGGCTTTCACCTGGAGTAGACTGACTCACATGAAAACTGTGAGCATCTCCTCCTGCAGGACCTACGACGTCTCAGACGTCGCACTCGCACTCGACGCCGCCCTCTCCCCGCTCGGGGGGATGGCGGCGTTCGTGCGTCCGGGCGACACCGTCCTCCTCAAGGTGAACCTGCTCTCGCGGGCGTTACCGGAAAAGGCGGTCACCACACACCCGGAAGTCGTGCGCGCCGTGATTCGGTCGGCGAAAGCCGCAGGCGGCGTGGTGACGGTCGGCGACAGTCCGGGCGGACCTAACACGGCAAGCGGCGTGCGACATATCTGGGAGGACTCCGGGATCGGCGCAGTATGTGCCGAGGAGGATGTCGAACTCGTCTTGTTCGATGACGACTGCGTCCGCGTGCTAAACCCCGCGGGCTCGCTGTATGGGGCGTTCACACTCGGCAAAGCGGTCGTCGACACCGACGTGCTCATCACCCTGCCCAAGTTCAAGACCCACGGTTTCATGATGTTCACCGGTGCGGTAAAGAACCTCTTCGGGTGTATTCCCGGTCTTGAGAAGGCGCAGTTCCACCTCACCGTGCCGGACCGCGACGACTTCGGAAGCATGCTTGTGGACCTCATGTTCGCCTGCAATCCCAAGTTGGCGATCATGGATGCCGTTGTCGGCATGGAAGGCGAAGGACCGGCCGGAGGCACTCCTCGGCAGGTCGGAGCCCTCATCGCATCCGCCGACAGCCCGGCTCTCGATGTGGTCGCATCGGCGATGGCGGGTCTGGACCCGATGGAGGTCTACTCGAACAAGGCCGCAGCCAGGCGCGGAATCGGCCCGTCGTCAGCCGATGAGGTCGAAGTTGTCGGCGTCGACTGGCGATCGCTCTCCCCTGCGGACTTCGCGCTGCCACTGAAGGACCTATCGTCGAAGATGCCGGCGTGGCTAGGAAAGCGACTTCGGGGCTGGACGACTGCGCGTCCACATCTGGCCAGAGCCGCCGAGTGCACCAAGTGTAAGAAGTGCCAGGAGAGTTGCCCCGTGAACGCGATCGTGGTGGAACCGGGCGGCCCGTCCTTCGACCACACCCTGTGCATCAGGTGCTACTGCTGCCAGGAGTTGTGCCCACCTCAGGTCATCGGGCTGTCAGTGCCACCGCTCGCCAAACTCATGAGCCGTCGTCGCTGACGCCGGTCTAGGTTCGACGCGAAGTGAATCGATCCGAGAAGAGCCCTACGAGACCGCGATCCATGAACTGCTCCCACGCGCTGGCCGACTCCGGCAGCAGCGTCGCGTCGTAAGCGGGTCGGAGACGCGGGTCGCGCAGCACACGATATGCCTCGTTGAGTTCGCGCATCCGAGAAGTCGCAGCGTCACGCTCCGAGGGCCCGCTGAGATCGGGGTGATGCAGCATCGACAGCGCCCGGTAGGCGCGATCGATAACCCTTGGGTCCGCATCTCTGGTGACCTGCAGTGTTCGGTAGTGATCCACGCCGTCCCTCACGTCGGATATTCCTTGCGTGCATCGGTCAGTGTAGCGCGCAGGTGGCTTGTGGGACGAACGCCGGATCCAGATAGATCTCGACGGTGTTGGGGCATCGCGCATTTGCGAGCAGCATCGAGTCCTCGCACACCCGGATCATCATCTGCCCGCTGGCACTTGTGGGCGCAGGCGTCACAGGCGCGCCCCTGAGCGCAGTCGCCCCGGTCATGAACTGCTTCCAGATTCTCGCGGGGAAGCTCCCCCCGGTCATCGGCGCTCCGTGGACTTTCATCATCGAGACCTGCCCGACTCGATGGCCGACCCACACCGCAGTCGAGATGTCGCCGGCCCAGCCCACGAACCATGCGTCCCTATACGACTGGGTGGTGCCCGTCTTTCCTGCGGCCCATGGCGCTATCTTCGCGGCCGTGCCGGTGCCCTGCTCGATGACGTCATGCAGCATCAGTGACGCTTGCATGGCTACAGGAGGCGAGAGCGCGCGTTCTGGCTCGAGGGTCGGGCTGTAGAGCTCACGGTCCCGGTCATCGGTGACGCTCAGGATGCCGGTCGGCGCCACGCGCATGCCCTTGTTCGCCAGAGTCCCATAGGCTGACGCCATCTCCAGGGGGGACACGCCGGTGCGCAGTCCTCCAAGCGCGATTGCCGGATTGGGCTCGAGCGGTGTCGTGATCCCCATCTTGCGAGCGGTATTCACGACGTTCTTGGGACCTACCAACATGATGAGCCGCGCATATACTGCATTCACCGACCAGTTGGTCGCGGCACGAAGCGTGAGGGACCCTGTGGTGATCTTGTTCTCGTAGTTCTGCACGTTCCACACGCCGTCTGTGACGCGCACGCTGTACGGCTTGGCGCTGAATACGTGCTCAGGCCGAATCCCTTTCTCGAGCGCAGTGACCAGCACGAACGGCTTGAACGCCGAGCCCGGCTGACGACGACCCTGCACCGCAAGGTTGAACTGGTTCACCTCGTAGTCGCGTCCACCCACCATGGCCAGAACCTCACCGGTGGAGAAGCGGACGGCCACAAGCGCAACTTCGGGGTCGCCCTGTGCAGACAGCTGCTTGGCGGACTGCTCGGCGAGTGCCTGGATTCTCGGGTCGAGCGTCGTGTGTACGCGGAGCCCACCCGAGTAGACCTTGTCGGGGCCGAGACGCTTGATCAGCTCCTGCTTCACGTACTCGACGAAGAACGGCGCGACCTGACCCGCCTCTTTTTGCGGAGAGAGCCCCAGCGGCAGCCTGCGGGCGTCAGCCGCTTCGGCGTCCGAAATGTAGCCTTGGGCCAGCATCTCCTTCAGCACGAGGTTGCGTCGCCGCAGCGCGTCCCGAGGTGAGCTCGTGGGTGAATACCGCGAAGGCGACCGAATCACTCCCGCGAGAGTGGCTGCCTCCGCGAGGTTCAGAGACGAAACCGACTTGCCGAAGTAGTGTCGGGCGGCACTCTCGGCGCCATACGCGCCGTCACCGAAGTACACGGTGTTGAGGTAGATTTCCAGCACTGTGCCCTTGTCGGCCTTCGCCGAGAGCTGCGTCGCCAGAAGTGCTTCTTTGATCTTGCGTGTGAGCGTGCGTTTGCCGTCGGTGAACAGGATTTTCACGAGTTGCTGGGTGATGGTGCTGCCGCCCTGCTCGATCTCGCCGGCGCTGGCGTTGGCCCGAAGCGCCCGCATAATGCCCTCGACATCGATACCGCTGTGCTCGTAGAACCTGCGGTCTTCGATTGCAACCACGGCGTTTCTCAAGTGCTTCGGCATGTCGCGATAGGGCACAACGGTGCGGTCCTGCTCGCCATGCCACTCGGCGAGGACCGATCCGTCGGCTGCGTACACGATGGAGGTCCGGGCGGTCTTGATGCTGTCCTCATCGACCGCGAGGTTCGGCAAGGATTTCGAGAGGTTCAGAAGGTAGGCGCCGGCCGCGATAGACACGACGATGAGTACAACGAGTATCCCCGCGAGGATCGTCAGTATCTTGGACATGCGCTGTGCCGTCTGCACGTGTGGCTCTCCTCCACCCGCGGGTCGAGTACACTGCGGGGGCAGATTCAGTCCGGTGGCGCGCCTGCGCGCACCGCGTTCGCAAGGAAGCGGCTCTTGGCATGGTAGCACGCAACACTGATGCCGACGTGCATCAAAACCGCCCATCAAGCGGACATATTTGGCGATTCTTCACATGGTGGCAGCGGGTCCTGACGGACCTACTCAGCGGTTCACGAGCGGCTATCGTGACGATCGGCCACTCCAGCGAGAAGGCGGCAGGGGCATCACGCGAGCCGTTCGGGCTTCGATCGCGGGCACTCCCGTGGGCTGGCGGCTTCGCAGTGCTCATTGGCGCTGCCGGCACAGTTGCCCTCTCGTGGCCGGGTCAGGGCCGCTCGATTGCGATTTCGGCCGCCGCGATGACGGTCGTGTGGGCGGGCGGGCGTTGGGCGCTCCTGGATGTGGTCTCCCGCCACCGGACGACGCTTTCACGCGGGGAGATTCGTGGCGCGTGGGCGATTGGTTCGCTGGTGTGGGTTCTCGGTGTGACACCGGAACTGAGTGTGCTTGCGTGGACAGTCTCCGGGGCGCTGACGTGGCTAGTCCTCGAGCGAATCGGCGCAACCCGTCGCCAGGCCGTCGTGTGCGTCGGCATCGCATGGGGCGCGCAGGCGCTCGTGGTGATCGGGAGCTGGCTCGCCACAAACGCGTTCATCGCGATTCTTGCCACACGAGGCTAGACCGCCGCAGGTCGATCCACTCGGCGGGCGGCGACTTCGGCAACCACGACACCTAGTAGCACCAGAGCCGCACCGCCGAACTGGATCGGGGCGAGGCGCTCGCCGAGCAGTGCCCACGCGAGCGCCATCGTGAACAGCGGCTCGAGCGTTGAGACGAGCGCGGCCTGTGAAGCCCCTAACCCTCGGATACCCTGCAAGTACAAAACCACTGCGATGAACGTCGGGACGATGACGATCGCCGCAAGGAGTACCCATACGGTTGGGCTCCACTCGGCAGGCGACAATGTGGCGACCGAAGCCGATGCACGCTCGGCGAAGCCAAGTGATGTCGACCGCGACTCGAAGAACGCCCAGCCGGTACCGGCGAGCGCCGCCCCGATCGATGCGATCCCAAAGGTGTACCCCATCATCACCAGCTGCGAGCGACCGGGAAGCCACCGGCTTGAAAGCAGATTGAACAACGTATAGCAGACGGCGGCTCCCAGTCCGAGGAGCACGCCGGGAGTAGACACCTGCACGGGTCCGCCGAGCAACCCAACCACGAGCGCACAGCCGGTGAACGTGACCAGAACGGCGGCGGACTTCAAGACGGTGGCCTTCTCGCCGAAGAACACCCATCCCGCGATGGTCACCAGGGCCGGGTATGCGTAGAGCAGCACTGCGACCACCGAGGCGTCGGCGAACTTGAGCGCAAAGAAGAAGCAGATCGAGGCGGCGCCGTAGCCAGTCAGAGCGAGCGCAGCGTACCGAGCAAGGTCACCGCGCGACACGATCAGGTCCCGTGGGGCGCGCAAAGCGACTGCGCCGGCGAGCAATAGTGCGGCGATCACGAATCGCCATGTGAGCAGCGGCAACGGCTCGGCCCCGGCGGTATACGCCAGCGGAGTCAGCACCGCGAGGGTGCCGAACGCTGCCGCGGAGACCACGACCGCTATGAGTGACCCGCGTCGGTTCACACTGCCCTTCCCTGCCGGCGGAAACGGCTCACACCGTCCCAGAGAGCCACCGATGGTGTCAAGCGGATGAAGTGCTAGAATCGCTCGGCACATCACGCACTCGCCGACGAGGGACCATCGATCATGAGTAGCACGCCCGAAACCACAACACGAAACTCAGGATGGGCCCACCGACTGACGTGGGTTGCGGTGGTGCTCTGGGCGGTCGTGATTTTCGCCGTCTCGGCGCGACCCGGATCGACACTACCGGGCGGCTACTCGGTACAGGGACACCTTGGTGAGTACTTCATCTTGGGCGGACTGCTGTTCCGGGCACTCAGCGCGCGTCGCACCGCGCGTTATGCGGTAGTGCTTGCAGTGATACTCGCGTCGATCTACGGCATCACCGATGAGGTTCACCAACACTTCGTGGTGATGCGAACGCCCGACGTCACCGACTGGGGCCTCGATACGGTGGGGGCATTCCTCGGCGCCATGACGGCATATGCGCTTGGACGGCTCCGTGCTCGGATCAACCGCAGCGCCTCATAACTCCGCCGAGCAGCGCGTGCCGGACCGCTCGTTAGTACGTACCCGACTGCGCCGCATGATTTGGATCGATCCCGAGTTGACGGATCTTGATCTTGAAGTCGTGCGCATTGTGCGCCATCGAGATCGCGTCATCCAACGTGATCTTGCGCTCCTGATAGAGGCTCAGTAGCGACTGATCGAACGTCTGCATACCGTAGTACTGGCCCTCTTCCATGGCGTCGCGTATGAGGTACGTCTTGTCCGGGTCGTTGATGTATTCGCGGATCGTGCCGGTCATGACGAGCACCTCGACGGCGGGGACCAAGCCCCCGGCAGTTGAAGGGATCAACCGCAGTGAGACGATCCCGCGCAGCGTCGACCCCAGCATCAGGCGAACCTGCTGCTGCTGGTGTGGCGGGAAGAAGTCGATGATGCGCCCGATGGTCTCGGTGGCGTCGATGGTGTGCAGCGTCGAGAGCACCAGGTTGCCGATCTCCGCCGCAGTGAGCGACGCCGAGACGGTCTCGTAGTCACGCATCTCGCCGATAAGGATGACGTCGGGATCCTGGCGAACGACGTGGCGCAGGGCATCCTCGTAGCTGTCGGTGTCGATACCGATCTCGCGCTGGTTGACGATGCAGCGCTTGTCCTCATGCAGGACCTCGATCGGATCCTCGATCGTCACGATGTGACCGCTACGCGTGGAGTTGATGTGGTCGATCATCGAAGCGAGCGTGGTCGACTTGCCTGAACCCGCCGTGCCCGTCACGAGCACCAGGCCGCGGGGCTCGTCGGCCAATCGGCGTAGCACTGGAGGGAGGCCGAGCTCCTCAAGGCTCTTGAGTTCGGTCGCGACGCGGCGAAGTGATAGCCCGACGGAGCCTCTCTGGTGAAACACGTTGACGCGAAAGCGCGCCACGCCGGGCAGCGAGTAAGCGAAATCGAGCTCGTTGGAGTCGACGAATTTCTCGCGCTGATGCTCATCCATAATACCAAGGGCGAGGATCTCGGTCTGCGCCGCAGTCAGTTTTGGGAGGTCCGAAAGCACGACAAGTCGTGCGTGCAGGCGAATCGCCGGGGAGTTGCCCGCCTTGATGTGAAGGTCGGACGCGCCCTTGTCGGTCATGAGTTTAAGCAGTCCGTCTATCTCCGCCATCGCGGCTTCCTCTTTCAGGATGCGCACACGGCGCTAGGGGCGACAGGCTCCTGCGTAGCCGCCGCGCGACATGGAAGAAATCCTCACGACATCCCCTGTTCTCGGCGCGTGAATGTACATGCCGCCGCCAACATAGATGCCCACATGATGAATCGGGGAGCCGAAGAACACGAGGTCACCCGGTGCTAGATCGGATCGCGAAACGCGCTGACCCGCTCCAATCTGGTCTTGGGAAACGCGTGGCAGATTCACGCCCACCTGACGGTATACGAACGACGTGAACCCTGAACAATCGAAGCTGTTCGGACCAGTCTTGCCCCAGCTGTACGGCGCACCCAGATACTTCTTGGCAATGGATACAACCGCACTCCGCGGTGCGCGCGTGGGGGCCGGGAACTGGCGACCGCCGCCACCTTGCGAGGCCGTGAAGGTCTGAGCGCTGGCGGCCGCGCGGGCCTCTTCCTGCGCCTCAAGTACACGGATCTCGGACTGAAGACCGGAGAGTTTCGCATTGCGTGTGGCGAGCTGCGAAAGAATCGAGCTGCGATTGCGCTGCATGATGACGACTTGCTTCTTGGCGGCCTTGGCCTTGGTTGTGTACTGCTTGCGCGCCTTGAGGGCCTCGACGCGAGCCTGCTTCATGCCGGAAACAGCCGCAGCATCGGACTCGTTAAGGTCCTTGAGCAAATCCCACGTGCGAGCCAGTTGATCGAATGACTTGGCGCCGAGCAGCACGTCAATGAATCCGAGCTGACCGGTGCGGTACATGCCTTTGGCGCGCGTGCCCAGATGCTTCTGGAGGGTGCCGATGCGCTTCTCGGCCTTGGCGACACGCTTGGCGGCCTTGTCGCGCTCGGCGGCCAGCGCGTCGTGCTTGCTGCGGGCTTCGTTGTACGCCTCACTCGCGATCTCGACCCGTTGGTCGAGTGTGGCGATCTGCGCCTTCACAACGCGGGCCTGTGCCATCTTGTCGGCCTTGGAGGGCACGGCGCTGGCGCTGGCAACGGGTACGAGCAGTGCCGCAACGAGCATCGGCACGAGGTATGTTCTGGTCGTGAACTTCAGTTTGAATCTCCCTGAATAGGGGGCAAGGCACCCGTGGAATGGTACCACGGGGGGTAAGCGTCAGT
>JBBRWO010000059.1:0-12394 GCA_038249135.1 Coriobacteriia bacterium | reverse complement strand
GGACTCGGCCATTCTTCGCAGGAAGTTGACCATCGCGAGCACCACGCCCACTTCGACCGCGACCACGATGTCGGCGAAGATCGTGAGCCCCAGGGTGATCAGCATGACCGCGACATCGGAGCGGGGGGCTCGGCGGGCGGTCGTGACCACGTGTCGGAGATCGCTCATGTTGAACGCAACCACGAAGAGGATCGCTGCCAGCGCACTCAGCGGGACGTTGAAGCCGAGGGGTGCCAGGACCAGTAGGACCAGCGCCAGGAAGATGGCGTGGAAGATGCCGGCGAGCGGACTGTTGCCGCCGTTGCGGACGTTGGTCGCGGTACGAGCGATGGCGCCGGTCGCGGCGAACCCACCGAAGAGGCCCGACGCCATGTTGGCGAGCCCCTGGCCCACGAGCTCCTGGTTCGAGTTGTGGCGCGTGCCGGTCATGCCGTCGGCGACCGTGGCCGACAGGAGCGACTCGATGGCGCCGAGCAGTGCGATCGCGAACGCCGGGCGCACCAGCGCGAGCACGGTGGGCAGGGTGACATCGGGCATGGTGAGCGCAGGCAGGCCGCGCGGGATGCCACCGAAGGCGGTGCCGATGGTGGCGACGGTGTCGATCTGCAGGGTCGACTGCACGATGGTCGCTGCCACGAGCGCGATGAGCGGGCTGGGAAGTCGGCCGACCCAGGGGAGCCGAGGCCAGAGCACGATGATCAGGATGCTGACGACGCCGATCGCGGTCGTTGCGGGATCGAGCGACGGCAGCTCACGCAGGAGCGCCAGCAGCTTCGCGCCGAACCTCTCGGCATCGACGGCGGGGAGTCCGAAGAACGCCTGCCACTGGCCGATCCAGATGACGACCGCGATACCCGCGGTGAAGCCGAGGATGACTGACTCGGGGATGAAGCGGATGACGGTACCGAGCTTGAGCAGGCCGAAGAGCAGGAGCATCGCACCGGCGAGCATGGTCGCAATCTGTAGGCCGCTGAAGCCGAACTCCGCCGTGACGCCAAAGAGCAACACCGCGAACGCACCGGTCGGGCCGGCGATCTGGACGCGGCTGCCGCCAAAAAGCGTGACCACGATACCGGCGACGATCGCTGTGTAGAGTCCCTGCTCCGGTTTGGCGCCGGATGCGATAGCGAACGCCATGGCCAGCGGTACCGCGACGATACCGACTACGATGCCGGCGGTCAGGTTCCGCAACCAGTTCTCACGGCCGAGAAGGCCGGCGCGCCACGCTTCTTTGATCGCCATCATGTGGCGGACTCCAGAATGTATGGGGCCTTCTACCGTAGCACGACGTAAAAGGTGGTACGAATCGTGCTACTATGCCGCCAGACAGATGGTACGAACCGTACTATCTCCCGAATTCCGGCCCACCTGAGGTCGGGAGCGACGGCCGACGGAGGACCCCAATGGACGACGCCAGCGCGAAAGCGCTCTTCATACTCGGACGTATCTCGATTCGCCCGACGCACGGCCACGAGATCATGCGGACGCTCTACGCTTCGCAGGCCGATCTCTGGGTCGACCTCTCCAAGAAGCACGTCTACTACGTGCTAAAGACGCTCGAGCGTGACAGCCTCGTCGCGGTTTCGGAGGAGCGCGAGGGCAACCTGCCCGTCCGCAAGGTGTATTCGATCACCGAGACTGGCCGGGCAACGCTTGCACGCATGATGCAAGCGGATTCCCTCGTGCGAAGCCAGCCCTACTCGGAGTTCGACGTGGTGCTCGGCATGCTCGCATACACCGACATACTCTCTGATGCCGAGAAGAACGCGGTGCTCGCAAAGCGCGTGGCGTACCTGTGTGACCTGATTGATGACGCTCGCCGAGTGGCCGCTGAAGCGTCGGGTCGCCACGACGCAGGTGGTATCCAGCGGGTGATCCTGCAGAAGGTCGCGCGCGTCGCTGAAGCGGAGCGCGAGTGGCTTCAGGAGACTGCGGCCGAGATTGCCGCAACAGGCTGGGCCGGCATGCGCCCGGTGATTGAGACCCAGGAGGTCGTGTGATGGTCGGCCGATACACCCCCGCCGTCCCGAGGCGTGCGCGCATGGTCGTTGCCGGACTCGCATGGAGCGGCGCCGGTCTGATGCTGCTGTCATGGGCCGTTCGTTGGCTTGAGGCGACGCCGTTTGTGCCGGCCGTGGCGCTCACCGTGGCAGGAGTCGCAATCGCCGTCGGGGCGTGGTTCACACTCTTCCGTCGGCTTGCGCGTACCAATGTCGCGCGGCTCGAGGCTGCGCCACGGCTCGCCTGCGTCTTCGGGTTCCAGCCGCTGAAGAGCTATCTGATCATGGGCGCGATGATCGCGCTTGGCGTCACCCTGCGACACTCGGCGCTGCCTAGGCCGGAACTCGCGGTCGTCTATCTCGCCATCGGCGGCGCCCTTCTGCTCGCCAGCTTCAGCTACTACAACAACCTGATCGAGTCATTCCGAGGAGCACAGCTATGAGCCCCACACTGATCGTCGCCGTCATCACCATTCTGCTCGCTGCCGTTCTCTACTCCGTCGCGGTCTTCGCCGAGCATCGCTCGGGAGTTCTCAAGCCCTGGCACGTCGCACTGTTCTGGGCCGGGCTCGTCTCGGACACGACCAGCACTACGCTGATGGGTGGCATCGCCGGCGGTTTCAAGTTCAACATCCACGGCGTCTTGGGCGTACTCGCGATTCTGTTGATGATCATCCACGCGGTGTGGGCAACTATCGCCATCGTGCGCGCCGACGAGCGCGTGCTGCACGACTTCCACAAGTTCAGCCTCGCGGTGTGGGCCTTGTGGATGGTCACGCTGGTGACAGGGTTCGGCCTCGCGATTCCGACGATGCTGTAGGGGAGCGACTCGCGACACGAGGCACACGGGCCCGGGCTCGGCATCGATCAAGCGGCGAGCCGCGGCGCGACGGCTTCAGCGCCGCCGACGGGGCCGTTCAGGCGACTCATCGGTGAGCAGCGGCACATCGCCGGTACGGATTCCGCCGCGGTAGAGATCTTCGCCAAAGCGCTCGAAGCGCGGCACTGTGACGAGGCCGCCGACACGATCGGCGATGCGCGTCAGCAACTCGTCCTCGGTGAGTTCGATGTCAGACGCGAGGAGCACGATGTTGCGTGTGTCATCGAGAATGTCGTCCGCGATGCCGAGGGGGAAGGTCCATACGGTGCGCCAGACGTTGTTTGCCGTGCGATGCAGGCTGCGAAACGGCTTGCTGTGCGGCCCATACACCGCGCCGATAAGGTTGTAGGCGATCACGCCATCCGCCGAGAGGCGATCGCGGCACTCGCGCAGAAACTCCTCGGTCATCAGGTGGCGAGGGATGTGGTCGTCGTCGAACGCGTCGATGACGATGATGTCGTAGGTTGCGTCGGTGAGTCGCAGGAAGTCGCGGCCGTCCTCGGCGTAGACGACGATGCGGTCGTCGTCGGGGAGCATGAAGTAGTCGTAGGCGAGGTCGACCACCGCGGGATCGAGCTCCACAGCGTCCACGTGCATGGGGGCGTAGTCGCGCCACATGCGCTTGACGAGCGATCCGCCACCGAGGCCGATGACCAGCGTGCGCAGTGCGTCCGGTCGTACCGCCATCACGAGGTGCAGGTACGCGACGTAGTCGATGTCGGTCTCGAACGGATCGTCGAGTCGCATCGAGGACTGGTGGTTGCGCTCGAACTTGAGCAGCCGGACACCGTTGTTGTCGGTGACGCGAACCAGGTGGTGTGCCGAGTCGAAATCAGGCACCGGGCGCCGGCTCGGGTTCAAGTGCGGGGCTAGGGACGGCGCCGGTCAGGCCGACGCTGGTCGAGTCGACGCTGGTCGAGCCGGTGTGGGCCAGCACTTCGCCGGACGCCGGCTCGCGCTTTGGTGGAGCCACTGTCGCGCGGCGACCCGCGGCCACGCACCCGACGACTCCCACGGCGAACACCCAGCTCGCTGGCGGAACCGTCTCGCCAAAGAACAGCGCTGCGGCCCCCAGCGTCATGAACACCTGTAGCAGCTGCAGCTGACCCACGCGCGCGACCCCGCCCAGCGCGAGTCCCGAGTACCACGCGAAGAAGCCCAGCAGCATACTGCCAAACGAGACGTACGCCATACCGAGAAGCGCCGCGGGCACGATCACCGTCGGCGGCGCGACCACGAGCGAGATGCCGACCGCCACCGCGAGCACGGGGAAGCTGATCACAAGCGCCCAGCAGATGGTCTGCCAGCCGCCGAGCTGCTGCGACAGCCGCCCGCCCTCGGCGTATCCGAGTCCGCAGAGCACCAGCGCCACCAGCATCGCCGCGTCCGCGATTCCCGCGTCGCCACCCAGACCGCGCCATGCTGCGAAGCCGATCACCAGTGTCGAGCCGAGCAGCGCCCACAGCCAAAATGCCCTCGACGGCCGCTCGCCCAGGAGCACCGCCGCCCACACCGCGGTCATGAGCGGCAGCACGCCGTTGAGTACCGCTCCGTGCGAAGCCGGCACGTACTGCATCGCGATCGCCGAGAACAGCGGGAAGCCGACGATGACGCCTGCCGAGACCACGATCAGCGCTCGTAGTTGCGCCCGGTTGGGTCTGGGTGCACGCGTGAGCAGCAGCACCGGCAGCGCGACGAATGCCGCGATCACCGAGCGTCCCAGCGACACCGTCACCGGATTGAACGATTGCAGCGCCAGCCGCGTCATCGGCAGCGTGAGACTGAACACGGCGACGCCGACGAGACCGAGCAGCGCGCCGAGAGTGGCGTCAGAGGGACGTTTCACGAGGTGGGACCCGGTTTCTAGTTGACCTTGATGAGCGAGTCGACCGGCGCGAACGCATCGGTCAGCAGAGGCACATCATCGGCGACGATCGTCTGTGTGTACAGGTCGGCCGCGAACGAGGGGTACTCGGCGAGTTTGACTCGGCCATCCACACTCGACTCGATGCGGCGCACCAGCTCATCGTCGCTCACCTTGGCGTCGGATGCCAGAACGATGATGTTGCGTCCCAGCTCCGTCAGCCCGCTGTCGCCAATGCCGATGGGGAAGACCCACACATTCTCCCAGTTCGCCGAGACGGTCTTGTGCATCCCGCGAAACATCTTGCTGCGCTCGCCGGTGACAGAACCGATGGCGTTGTACGCGACCACGCCACCGGGCGCGAGGCGCGACTTCACCTCGCCAAAGAACTCGTTGGTGGTCAGGTGGAACGGCAGCGAGTCCGCGTAGTAGGCGTCCACGAAGATCACGTCGTAGGTGTCGGTACTCGTCTGCACAAAACGCCGGGCATCCTGTGTGAACACGCGAAGGCGCGGGTCATCGGGCAGGTCGAAGTACTCCTTCGAGATGCGCACCACCGCCGGGTCGATCTCGACGGTGTCGATCTGCATATCCGGGTAGTCGCGCCACCAACGCTTGGGAATCGCCCCACCGCCGAGCCCGAGGATCAGCACCCGCTTCGCCTCAGGGTTCACCGCCAGCGCCAGGTCGGCGTAGTTGGGATAGCGGATCACACTCCGGTAGCCGTCGGCCATGTCGATCGCGGTCTGGTTACTCGCGTCGAATCGCAGATGCCGCACGTTGTCGGCCTGCGTCACGGTGATGCGGTGATACTGCGAGTCCTCGCGGTGCAGCACGCGCTCTCCCGCAACCGCACTCGCGGGAGTCGCCGCCACGTTCGCCAGCACCGTCCCGCCCAGAATCCCGCCGAGCACCACGAGTGCGATCGCGAGAGACGCCGGGCGCAGAAGCGCGTGGATGAGCGGCGAGCGTGCGGCGGACGAGGACGGGCGAACCGGGGCGTCCTCGGCGAGGGGCTCCTCGGGGTAGAGCCTCGGTAATGCCAACGCCATCAGTGCGCTCGCGAACAGCGTGAAGCCGATGCCGATGATCAGCGGCTCCAACGACAGCAGCGGGATGAGCCAGAACGATGTCGCCAGGGTGCCGACGATACTGCCACCCGTCGAGACCGCATAGAGACCGCCGGCCGAGCGGCCGATGTGCGTCAGTCCGCGCGAGGCGGCGAGGCGCACGCCCAGAGGAGACACGGTCGCGATGAGCAGCGCCGGTAGGAAGAAGATGAGGGCCGACGCCACAAGCGACCCGATGCGCGGGCCCATGTCCGCGGCCATCGGCAGGACCGCCTCGGCGATCACCGGCACCATGACCGTCAGCGCGCCGGCACCGGCAATCAGCGGTGCGAGTGCTCGGGCGGAGTGGCGCTTGTCGGCGAGCTGCCCACCCAGCCAGTAGCCGAGGCTCAGCGCGATCATCACGATTGAGATGACGCTGCCCCACACGAAGATCGAGTTGCCCAGCGCCGGAGCGAGCACGCGGGCGGCGACGATCTCGAGCGCCATGAGCGCAGCGCCGCACGCGAACACGATCACGTTGAGCACGCAAGAACCTCCCCAGCGGAGCCGAATACCTCGTAAGGACACATGAGGAATACGCCTGATTGCTTTGTCCACCATACAGCGAAGTGCGACCGTCTACAGGACCTCGCAGGCCTACACCGGCCGACAGCATCGCGTCCGCCTGCGCGAGTTGCGACTGGGCGAGAGTTCTTGACGCTAGGGTCTACTGGTAGTACCATCGGTCATACCAAACGTATGACCGATGGAGACCCATGGCGGAGAGCGTAGCAAAGGTCACCATATCGCTGCCCGTGGAGCTTCTGGCGCAGATTGACGGAGTGGCTGGGCAGACCGGCGAAAGCCGCAGCTTCGTCATTCGCGAAGCATCCGTGGAGTTCCTCACCGCGCGCCGTGATGCTGATTCCGCAGCGGCGCGGCGACAGGGGGTCGATTGTGCGATCGCGCGGATGCGGGAGATCGGCTCGCGGCCGGTGTTGGATGACAGGCCGAGCTTGGAGATTCTTCGCGAACTGCGGGACAGCGATGACCCACCTTCGTCCGGGCCGGATTCTGCACATGATCCATCCGAGCGAAGCCAGACCCCATGAGTTCCGCGACCCCTGCCGCCCTGGATGCCTCAGTCGGGGTGAAGTGGTTTCGTGATGAGTCTGGCTCGGCTCAGGCACGCGCCCTGCTGAATCAGCACGCTGAAGGCACACTGGTGCTTCACGTCGCGGAGCACTTCGTGACTGAGCTGCTCGGCGTCGTGAATCGCCAGTTCGGCGCGAGGGAGATCATTCCGGCGTGGGACGCGATCGCCCTCGCTCAGATCGAGATTCATCCTCTGTCCGATGAATTAGTAGGCGAGGCCGCGCGGCAGTGTGCGCTGTTGGGCTGCACGTTCTACGACGCGCTTGCGCCAGCGCTCGCCGTTCTTCTCGGCGGGGAGCTGGTTTCCGCTGATCGTCGCGCCCACGCCGGTTTTGCTGACGTACGACTCATCGGGGAGCCGGTTCCCTAGACGCGCTCGGGAAGGATGCATCTCAAACCCGGACAGTGCGCTGCCTCGGTGCCGGCTATTCCTTGGTGCGAAACGCCCTCGCGATGTCGGCGCCCAGCGTGACGAACTCACTTGGCATCATCACGATGGTCGTGGTGTTCTGCTCGGCGCCTACCTCGGTGATCATCTGCATGCGGCGCAGTTCGAGTGCGAGAGGGTTGGCGGTGATGACAGCCGACGCCTCGCCCAGCTTCACAGACGACTCCAGCTCTGCCTCGGCCTTGATGATGCGGGCGCGCTTCTCTCGGGTGGCCTGTGCTTCCTGGGCCATCGCGCGCTGCATGCTGACGGGAATCTCGACGTCCTTCATCTCGACCATCTCGACCTTGACGCCCCACGGCTCGGTCGCTTGGTCGACGACAGCCTGAAGCGCCTCGTTGATGGCGTCGCGTTCCTTGAGTACCGAGTCAAGAACATGCTGGCCGATGATGTTGCGCAGTGACGTGAGCGCCACCTGATACGACGCGGTGTAGTAGTCGGCGACGCTGATGACGGCTTTGATCGGATCCTCGATCTTGAGCCATACCACGGCGTTGACCCTGACGGTGACGGAGTCCTTGGTGATCGATTCCTGGCTTTCCACGTCGATGGTCTTCGTACGCAGGTCGACCTTCTTCTGCTGCTCGATTCCGAGGGGGATCAGCCAGTACAGGCCTGGTCCGCGCGTTCCCATGAGCCGACCGAGTCGGAAGATGACGGCGCGCTCGTACTCGTTTGCGACTCGCAGGCCGGAAAGCGCTATGGCAACGGCCGCAAGAACGATCATGCCGAGAATGAACAGGAAACCAGCCATCGAACGGTCCCTCCCTCTGTGCACAGCCGCGGTGTTGCGACTGGACGACGCTTCCAATCAATCATACCCGCATGGGGCGCCAGCTTGTCTGCCCGTTTGGGGTGTCGAAACGCGGCTCACAGGACGGCCCAGGGTCGGTACAACCAGCTGGCCCGGACCGTCGTCGTCCCGGCGAGTATTCTCGGCATAGTACCTTGACAGACATACTACCGTGTCGGACACTACGGTTTGAAGGAGGTGCGACATGACTGTGGAAACACCAATCAGCAGTGACTTGATCCGAGGACACATCGAGACCATCGTGCTCGGCTTGCTCAGTGGGCAGGATCGATACGGCTACGAGATCTGCAAGCAGGTCGGGATCCTGTCAGACGGAGAGTACGAGCTGAAGGAACCGACACTCTACTCGGCGTTTCGGCGCATGGAGGCGGCCGGGCTCATCAGCTCCTACTGGGGCGAGGAGTCCCAAGGCGGCCGTCGCAAGTACTACCGCATCGCACCCGAGGGGCGCGACGCATATCTGCGCAACCTCGAGGACTGGAAGCGTGCACGCACCCTGATCGACCGGCTCGTGTCGGGCGAGAGTGAGAAGGAGTGACCATGGAAGCCATCAAGTACTACGTGAAGGGCGCATTCGTCGGAATCGCCGAGACGCCCGCAACTGTCGAGCAGCAAGAGGAGCTCATCTCCGACCTCACCGCCAAGGTGGCCGACCTGGTCGCTGACGGTCGTTCCGAGGAGGAGGCGCTGGGCATGGCCATCGCGTCGATGGGCGATCTCAGCGGGCTCGTGAAGGAGTTCGCCGCCGAGGAGCCCGCAGCGCCCGTCGCACCTGTGGAGCCACCTGCGGTGTTCGTCGAGGCGTATACGGCCCGGCTCCGCCTGCACGTCGTTGCCATCAGCGTCGGTCTGTCTATTGGGGTGCTCTTTGTTCTCTCGGTGCTTGCGGTCATGGGCGGTACGATCAGCTCGCCGGCAGTAGCGGCGGACCTGTTGTTGGGTATCGCCGGACTCGCGTGGATCGCCTACGCGTTGCGAGTGATACACGCCAAGCCGTCTGCGATCGAGAGCGTCGAGTTGCAGCCGCGCGCGCGGCTGCGTAAGCCGCTGATGCAGTGGGCTGCAGTGTGTGTCTTCGCGGTTCTCGCTAACGCGATCACCGGCGGCGACTTCTGGGTGTGGACCGTCTGGGTCGCTGCGGCGGCCTGGCCGCTGAGCTTCTACGTCGAGCAGCGATTGTTGTCCGCTGGAAAATTCCTACACCCAAAGACGGAGGCCGAGAACGTCTCGGCCTCCGTTGAGTCTCCTGCAGTTGTCACTCCGAGCGCGTGCGCGTGACGCCGTACGTTAGGCGCATGCCTCCGCGCCTACGCGCAGTTGCAGCCGGCGCCCTCGGGCAGCTCACGGACGCCGAGCTTGCGCAAGATCGAGATCATCGGGCACCAGCCAAAGGCTCCGCCGATGACGAGGTTCACGCCGACGAACGCAGTGAAGAGCAGCCACAACGGGCTGACAAAGTAGCCGAGGGCGACTGAAGCGAGCACGAAGACGCCGGCGATCAGGCGAAGGTAGCGGTCGAGATACATGGGGCGCTCCTTTGAGCAGTGAGATGACGTGACGCGTATACCCCATAGGGTATCACGAATACGCAATCCGAGCGAGCCTGAGTGGAGTGTGTCACCGCGCCACGCGACCTACTGCCAGCCGGGAATCGGCTCGCCGGTCTCGGCGTGGCAGGTCGGTGCGGAGCATCCGGTTGCAGGGCATCGGCGCAGCGGTGCGCCAGCAACCGCGTCTGCGCCGTCGACAATGGTCGGCTCCGGAATCGGACCTGAATCTGCATGCGGCTGCGGTATCGGAACCAGGGAACCCGACTCGTCCATAGCCATGGTGGGCAGCGGGACCTTGTTGTTCTCGATCGCGGCGAGCACCGTGATGCTCAGGAAGATCGCCAGCATCGCCGAGAGCGTCGCGATAGTGACCGCCAGCGTGTTCTTCAGGAGGCGCGAATCGCGAGCACTGGTGTCGCGCCGTCGGGCGGAGTGGCGGCCCATCAGCGAGCTCCTCGGCTGCGGACGGGCGGAGTCACGCGGGCGCCGACTCGGCCGCGCGCGTGACGACCTGGTTTGGGCGTCAGCGATCGGGTGAGCGCGTCCGACATCCACTCGGCATGCAGGAGGAAGTGGGCGAGCATCAGCAGGATCGTCGCGTCCGAAGACAGCCGATGAGCATCCCGCCACACGCCGAGAACGACGGTTCCCTCGGCGGTCGAAACGACGCCGGGCAGGACCATGATGCCGGTCACCATCACGGTTACGGTCGCGATGAAGAGCCCGACGTCGACAACGAAGTTGAGGCGAGAGACGGCTTTCAGCTTGGCCATGAGCTTCGAGGCCCACCGCACGACCCAGTCCCAATTGATCACCAGGTGATACAGCGCGGGCAGCACGATGACGACAGCCAGCCACTCGTGGAGGGCGATGCCGGTCCACTCAGGATGCGCGGCTATGACGATGGCGACGAAGAGCCCTATGTCGAGGGTGACTCGTCCGCGAGCGTTGAGCGAGGTGGTACTCCCTTGCCGGAGGGTGGTAGGTCTGCGGGCACACGCGACTGGCGCGTTTCAATTCTGGCGATACCGTACTGGGTATGTGTGAAGTATGTGTGAAGCGGCGCATGTTCCCCTCATGTCAGCGCGATGAGGTAGCGTGGAACCATTCAGTTCTCGCCGAGGGGGTCACGCGTGTCAGGTAAGGGAGAGTCAAAGGTCGCGGTCATTGCCGCAGTGGTGGGCAACCTGGTCATAGCCGTCAGCAAGTTCGTCGCCGCGAGTATCACCGGGTCCTCGGCGATGATCGCGGAAGGTATCCACTCGCTGGTCGACACGGGCAACGGGATGCTGTTGCTGCTCGGCATGAAGCGCGCGAAGCGTCCGGCGGATGCAGAGCACCCCTTCGGTCACGGCAAGGAGCTCTACTTCTGGTCGCTCATCGTCGCAATCTCGATCTTTGGCATCGGCGGTGGCATGTCTGTGTACGAGGGCATCCTCCACATGCAGCATCCGTCGCCGCTCGAGGACCCGACGATCGCCTACGTGGTCTTGGTCTTCGCGGCGCTGGTCGAGGGTGCGTCGCTGTTTGTCGCGATGCGCGAGTTCAACGCGGCGAAGGGCTCGATGGCCGTTCGCAAGTTCATCCGCACGTCGAAGGACCCGAGCCTGTTCACCATCGTGTTCGAGGACTCGGCGGCGATTCTCGGCCTGGTCGTGGCGTTCCTCGGCGTGTATCTGTCGCACTCGCTTCGCATGCCCGTACTCGACGGTCTGGCTTCGGTCATCATCGGCCTGATCCTCATGGGCGTGGCGTTCCTGCTGGCGCGTGAGTCCAAGGGCCTGCTGATCGGTGAAGGTGTGGAGCCCGAGGCACTCGCCGGGATGCGTGCGATTGTAGTCGCCGACGAGGCAGTCGAGCAGGTGGGGGACGTGCGGACGATCTTCTTCGGCCCCGAGGACCTGCTGGTCAATCTCGACGTTGCGTTCAAGCCCAAGCTGTCGCTCGCTGCCGTGCACACGGCGATAGGTCGCGTGGAGGCAGCCCTCAAGGCGGCGTACCCGGAGGTCAACCGCGTCTACATAGAGGTCGATTCGCTGACCGACGTACTCGGCTGCGAGCAGCTCGTCGCGTCGGCACCGGATGTCCCCTAAGTCCTGCGCACCGATAGTGTGTTGCGATCCGATTCCGCACTGACCCGGGAGCCTGCTGTGTTCATCCTCGAAGATCCCTACGTATCTGACCTGCTCGTCGCCACGGTCGCCGAACTTGGCCTGCCGGTACTTGGCACGCCGATGGCCCGGCGTCGACTCGATGGCTCTCCCGGCGCCGACCTCATCCTCTCATCCGATGACTTCGCCGCAGCCGCAGCGCTCCCCGGTGCGCGTCTCTACTCGAACTCCGAGAACGCCATCGGCTGGATCGCCGAGCGCCTCTCGGCAACGGACCTTCCGCGGCAGATCGAGCTGTTCAAGGACAAGGTCGCGTTCCGCGAGTTGATCGCGGACCTGTACCCGGATTACCGATTCTTTGGCATCCCCGTCGGCGAGCTGCGCGACTTCGACCCGACCCGCCTGCGCGCGCCGTTCATCGTGAAGCCGGCCGTCGGCTTCTTCAGCGTGGGCGTCCACGTGGTCGAGACCGCCGCCGAGTGGCCCGCCGTGGTCGCGCGCATCGAGCGCGAGGTCGAGC
>JBBRWO010000058.1:0-12468 GCA_038249135.1 Coriobacteriia bacterium | reverse complement strand
GCCGTAATCGGCTGGCTGAGCAACACGGTCCCGAGAACGCAGAAGCAGGCCCCGAGCAGCCTCGCTCGAAACCCTCTCGTGCTTGCCGGCGTGCGCATGCCGACTGCTCGTCTCGGGGACGATCTCACCTGATGGCCCTCCGTCTCGTGCACTTCATCCCACGCGTGGCAACCGCACTCGGGGGTGTGCGGCACTCGTCGGGCCCGGCTGAAGTACACGTTCATATGAATTTATCGGAAAGTTGGGTGCGAAACTGAAGCCATTCGTGGTGGAAGCACTTACCTTGGGAGTATCGGGCGATTGAATCGAACCAGTAGGTCGTCCGCCGTAGTCGAGAGTGCCCAGTGTTTGAATGAGGCGAATCCTTCGACTTCGTCGATGCCTTCTGCATACCGCACGCTGGACTCGAGATCGACTTTGGCCGTCGAGGGCATGAACGTAAGACGCCGATATGCGCCGTGACCCTCCCCTTGCACAAAGCCGAGTTCGCGAAACACGCCCAACGCCGAGGAGACACCGCGTTCGTCGAGCGCGAAGTTCTTGCGACGTCGACTGCACCGCTCAGCGAGCTCCGTGTTTGTGATCTCGAATCCGGCCCCTTCTCGACCGCCGATGTCACGAAGCTCGGCGTACAGCACGGCCATGTCGTCTCGGCTCGGGGCGAGCGAGGACAGAATCATCTCGTTGATACGTGCGTCACGAGTCCCAAACAGAAGGTGGATGCGCGCAGTCGCTCCGTCTCGGCCTGCACGACCGGACATCTGGTTGAATTCGACGTCGTTGAACGGCAGGTGATACAGGACCACGTTGCGGATATCGGGGATGTTCACACCCTCACCGAATGCACTCGTGGAAACCACCACCGCGATGTCGCCGCTATGAAATGCCCGTTCCACGGCGTGGCGAGCGGCACGCGACAGGCCGCCGTTGTAGAAGGCGGTCCGCATCGCCAGCGCCGGCAACTGCTTTCTGAGCATACGCGCCAGCTTGACCGACTGCTCTCGCGAGTTGACGTAGATGACGGTCTTTCCGCCACCGGACACCAGGTCCACCAGGTATCTGTCCTTGGCGGCCGTGTTCCGTTCGTCAGCCACGAGCAGATTCTCCCTGACGGTTGGATCGAGCACCCGGCACGTGATGCCGAGAATCGATTCGATGCTGTTGGCGGTCGCCGTGTCTGCGGTGGCCGTGACCGCAAGCACGACGGGATCGCCGAGAGCTGCCCGCGCATCGCCGAGCCGCGCGTAGGCTGGCCGATGCCCGGCCCGCGCCATACCCACATGATGCGCCTCGTCGACAACGAGGAAACCGATGCGCCCTCCCTCGGCGAACCGAGACGCGTAGAGGTGGAGGAACTCGGGTGTAGTCAAGACCACGTCGAGTTCGCCCGTCCGCAGCGCAGCGAACGCTTGGTCTCGCTCGGGCAGGGCCGACTCGCCGGTCACGGTGCGCACGGTGAGCCCAACTTGCGCAAACGCTTCCTCGAGGTGGAACGCTTGGTCGGCGACCAGTGCACGAAGTGGGTAGACGAATACACTCGCCCGTCCATCACGCAGCGCGGTACGCGCGGCGTGCAGGTGGAAGATCAGCGACTTGCCACGGCCGGTCGCCATGACCGTCAGCGTGCTCTCCCCTGCTGCGAGATGCTCGAGCGAGCGCGCCTGGGCCTCGTGCAGCGTGCGATCTCCGATGAAGCAGCGGGTCAGCTCCGCATCGAGTTCGCCTGGGGTCAAACGGCCAAGCTCCGCACGGCGCTCCACACGCTGCGCCGCTCGTTCGACGACGTCTTCTGCGGCGTCTCGGCGCGAAACGATCACGTTCACTCCGAGAGTGCGCCCCTCTTCGCGCCCGGTCACGTCGGTTACCTCGACGTCGTAGGCCACTCCGGCATCGAGGGCCGGAGCAAGAACCGCAGCCAGCCTGCGGTTGAAGAATCCGACCTGCTCGCCGTGAGGATCGAACAGGGCACATGCGTTGGAGTCAAACGGGTTGCTCGGCTCGCGCTGAAGCCTCAGCGGCATACCCGTCTCCAGACGTTCGAGCACCTGCTGCCGTCCCTCGAACGAGACGCCGGCGAGCTTGGTGTTGAAGTACGGCGCGTCCTGGATGCCCGAGTACTCCTCACGCGCGAGGATCTCGTCGGCCTTCTCGAAGAGCTCGGTGACGAGTTGATAAGCGGGCGCGTCCGACTCGACCGCACAGGGCGCGACCTCTCGCACCATCAGCTGAACACGAGTGCGACCGCGCCACTCATCGACCGATACCTCATAAGCGAGGTCTACCGGCAGGTCAGTACCCGCCAGCTCCTCGATCTCGCCGCAGCGGAACATGATCGCGGGAACCGTGACGGCACCGTCGTATGCCGAGAACCGAAGATGATTCCCGGTCTTGCCGACACGCTGCCTGCCGTTCATGAAGACCCCGCGGCTCGCGAGTGTCGGAGTGCGGTTTCCGTGGCCAAAAGGCTGGAGCAGCGCGAACTCGGCACCCAACTCGACACTGACGTCCTCGAGCCCGACCTCGGCGTCGATGGTGCGTGCCGTCACGAACTGCTCGGCGGGCAGCGTGTCCAGGTAGGCGTGAAAGCTCTCCGTGAACGCGGGCAGGTTCTCCGAGGGGAGCGCGCAGCCGACTGCCGCAGCATGCCCCCCGAAGCGCTCGAGGTGGCTCGAGCACGCTTCGAGAGCGCGGAACAGGTCGACCGACCCCACCGAGCGACCGCTTCCATGCGCCACGCCGTCCGCGATGGTGAACAGCAGTGTGGGGACGTGGAACTGCGAGGTCATGCGTGACGCGACGATGCCTTTCACGCCCTCGTGCCATCCTTCGCCCGCCAGCACGAGGCCCCGCTCGCCGTCGTAGATTCTGGTCGCCATCGCCAGGGCCGCCTCGTGTAGATCGGCCTCCACCGCTTGGCGTGAGCGATTGTATTCGTCCAACACAGCCGCAAGCCTCTCGGCCTCGAGCGGGTCGTCGGTGAGCAGCAGATCCAGCGATGCTTGAGGATCAGCCATGCGCCCGGCTGCGTTGAGCCGGGGCGCCAATGAGAAGGCCACGCCGTCGGCCGAGAGTGCGTCCGGCGACGTCCCCGCCACGGCCGCAAGTGCGGCGATACACGCGCGCGGATGCAGGCGCATCTTCTCGACACCCGCCGAGACCAGCGCGCGGTTCTCCGCAGTCAGCGGCACGATATCGGCAATGGTGCCGAGCGAGGCGAGATCGACAAGGTCGCGCCACATGTCGGGCTCGCCGAGACGATCGCCGATCGCCTGCACCAGCTTCAACGCCACGCCGGCGCCCGCGAGATCGCACGACTCACACGTATCGGGAGCGAGCTTGGGATCGGCAACCGGTACGCCCTCGGGAACGCCGCTGCCTGGCTCGTGGTGATCGGTGATCACGACCCTGACACCGCGCCTGAGCAGTGACGCAACTTCGGGACCGCTTGAGATCCCACAGTCCACCGTGACCACCAGATCGGGGTCAAGAGTCATCAGTCGCTCTATCGCGCCTGAAGAAAGACCGTACCCTTCGCGAAAACGATGCGGAACGAGCGCGGTCACGTGAGCACCGAGCGCGCGCAGTCCTCGGGCTGCCACGGCGGATGCGGAGACTCCATCTAGGTCGAAGTCTCCGAAAACGACCACGTGACCACCTGATCGCACAGCCTCGGCGACCTCATCGGCCGCAGCGGTCATGCCCGGAATCAGTTCCGGTGACATCCAGTCACGATCCAAATCGGGCGACAGGAACCACTCGACCTGGGCGGCAGTCTCGAACCCACGCGACGCGAGAATGCGCGCCGTGATGCGCGACAGTCCCGTGGACTTCGCCAGCGAATCGACAACTGCGGAGTCAACGGGCATCACATGCCATGATCGTTTGGCGGGAGGTGAGGTCATGTGCTCATCCTAACGGACGGGACCGACACGCATGTGCCGGTCCCGTCTCGTGAAGGTATCCAGTGACGTGAGCTTCGAACTACGCGTTCGCGTACTTCTTGGCCAGCGCCTTGTACTTCGGCTCGGTCTCTTTCCACATGGCGTACAACGGAGCAGCGACGCCGATGGACGAGTAGGCACCGGCGAACAGGCCGATGGTGAGCGCGAAGGCGAAGTCCTTCAGCGTCGAGCCGCCAAAGAACAACATCACGAGGACCGGAATCAACGAAGAGATCGTCGTGTTCAGCGAGCGCACGAAGACCTCGTTGATCGACTCGTTAGCCATGCTCATGAACGACTGCTTCTGCAGGTTCTGCGAGTTCTCCTTGACGCGGTGGAAGACGACGATCGTGTCGTAGAGCGAGTAACCCAGAATCGTCAGAAGTGCAGCAACGGTGTTCGGGGTGACCTCGAGTCCGGACAGCGCGTAGATGCCGAGCGTGATGATGATGTCGTGCACCAAAGAGATGACCGCAGTGACCGACATCTTGTACTCGAAGCGAAGCGAAACGTACAGGAGGATAGCCAAAAGCGAAAGTGCCAGGGCGAGCACGGCCCGGTTGGTGATGTTCTTGCCCCAACCCGGTCCGATGGTTGTCACCTGGAACTCACCCGCAGGCAGTCCGGTCGACTTGGCGACCTTCGCCACATCCGCCGTAGCGGTCTTTGCGTCAGTCACCTCCGTACGGATGATGTAGCCCGTCTTCCCACCCGACTGGCTGATCTGAACGCTGGGATTTGGGACGCCTGCATCGACGAACGCCTGGCGCATCGCGGCATCGGTGACCGTGCCTGCGTCGACGATGTTGACAACCGTGCCGCCTGAGAACTCGATGCCAAACGTCAACCCACGGAACGTGAGGGCCCCGATTGAGATGACGAGCAAGATGATCGAGAAGGCGAACATGATGCGGCGGTTGCCCATGAAATCGATATGGAACCTAGACATTGGCGGCACCGCCCTTCTTGGAAGTCTTGGAGCTTGCGAGCGCATCAACGGCCTTCGGAATACCCCAGAACGCGAGCGATTTGCCCATGGCGTTCTCGGCAAGCAGCATGACCATCGGGCGCTTGAACATGATCATCATGGTGATGTCGCACATGATGCCGATCATGAGGGTCAGCGAGAATCCCTTGACCGGTCCGATCGCCACCAGGAACAGCACGAGTGCGGAGACGAACGTCACGAGGTCGGCGTCGATGCTGGTTCCGATCGCGTGCTTGGTGCTTGAGGAGGCCGCCGAGCGCAGCGTGCGACCGAGCCTGATCTCCTCCTTGAAACGCTCGTTGATGAGAATCGAGCTGTCCGCGGCGATACCGATGGTGAGCACGATACCCGCGATACCCGGCAGCGACAGCGCAAACATCTCGAACGCCGAGAGAACCGCGAGTATGCCGAGGAATATCGACGAGAAGACGATCAATGCCGCAACCGAGAGCAGACCGAGTCCGCGGTAGAACGCGATCAGGTATACCGCGACGAGCAGTAGACCGATGAGCGCGGCGATGACGCCCTGACGCAAAGAGTCCTGACCGAGGGTCGGACCGACGACGCGGGTCTCGACCGGCTCAAGGGTGACCGGTAGCGCACCGGTCTCAAGCACGGTCTTAAGGTTCTTGGCATCCTCGGCGGTGAACGAACCGCTGATCGCTGTCTGCCCGCCGGTGATCGGTTCGTTGACCTTGGGCGCGGACTTGACCACGCCGTCAAGAACGATGGCGACCTGCTTGCCAACGTTCGCGGTGGTGTAGTCGGCCCATATCTTGGTGCCCTTGGCATCCATGACGAGCGAGACCTCGATCTGCGCGGTGGTCGGATCCTGCCCAACCGACGCGCTCTTGATCACTTCACCGGTCATGAACGGCTTGTAGGTCCCCGCGATGAGGCGCGTCCCGTCGGCGGCAGAGCCGGAGAGCGCGGCGACGGTGGCGGAATCGGTGATCGACGCCACATCGACGAACTCAAGCTGGCCGGTGGAACCCAGGATCTTCAGCGCCTCCTCGGCGTTCTTGATTCCAGGGATCTGGACGAGAATCGAGTCGCTTCCCTGTCGCTGGATGCTCGTCTCCGAGGCACCCAACTTGTCGATTCTGTTGCGCACGATGAGCTCTGCTCGGTCCATGTCAGACGACTTCAGCTGCTGTCCCGCCGCTGGTTTCGCCGTGAGGATGACGGACAGGCCGCCGCGGATGTCGAGTCCCTGCGTGATCTTCTCAGCCGGTGGCATGAACATCAGCCACGAGGCGATCACCAGGACTGCGACAGTCGCGAGCAGCAGGTAGTTGCGCTGCTTGGGATCCATTCTCCTGCCTTCCTTGCCGTGCGGGTCATCTCCCGTACAGGGAGCTTGCATCTGCTAGTTCCAGCCGGCCAGCCGTCACTTCGCGCGACGGCTGCCGACGAGGTTCCGTACTAGTCGTTCTGGCTTATCTCGCCAGCGGACTCATCAACCGCGGCGATCGACGTGGACACGCCCGAGTCCGTCTCGGCATCCAAGTCATCACCTGCATCATCCATCTCGTCGGTCACAGGAATGATACTGCCGACGGCGCGACGCGCGATCTCGAACTCGGATCCATCAGCCACGCGGATGAGCAGACGCTCCTCACCGGCCACGACGATGGTCCCGTAGATGCCGCCTATCGTTACGATCTCGACACCCGGCTCCAGCGTATTCAGCATACTCGCCTGCTGCTTTGCCCGCTTCTGCTGCGGTCGGATGATCAGTACGTAAAACATCGCGGCAGCCGCGATGAGAAAGACGAGCGAACTCGAGCTCGAACCACCCATGTGTGACACCTTTCGACGTGTGGCCAGTCACCGGCGCGCTGGCCGACGCCCAATCATACCCACAGTCCCTCTCGGAATGAAGAGTATGCGGCGAAAGAGCATGAGTTATCCGCGATCCTAGTAGTCTGCCGCCCCGGGAGAGGCGAGCCACTCGGCGAGGAATGCGCCGTAACGTCGCTCCTCGACGGCAACGCGCGCTCGGGCGGTGAGATCGAGCAGGAAGTGTAAGTTGTGTATGGAGAGAAGGATCGATGCCAACATCTCCTTCATCGAAACGAGATGGCGCAGGTAGGCACGCGAGTACTGAGTGCAGACCGGACACGTGCACGCCTCATCCAGCGGCCCGAAGTCACGGGCGTACTTCGCGTTCTTGAGATTCATCCGCCCTGCCGAGGAGAACGCAGTGCCCATACGGGCCGTCCTCGTGGGAAGCACGCAGTCGAACATGTCCACGCCGAGTCCGATGGCCTGGAGAATCGTAGTCGGGTTGCCCACGCCCATAAGATAGCGCGGCTTGTTGGCTGGCATCGCGTCACATACTGGACCCAGCGATTCGAGCATCAATTCGTGCGGCTCGCCCACCGAGTAGCCGCCGATGCCATAGCCAGGAAGATCAAGCTCCGTGAGCCGGTCGACACTTTCGAGGCGCAGGTCCTCAAAGACCCCGCCCTGTACGATACCGAAGAGCGCCTGGTCCTCGCGGGAGTGTGCGACCTTGCAGCGTGCCGCCCACTCGGCGCTGCGGCGCACCGCTGTAGCGACAAACTCCTTCTCTGCCGGATACGGCGGGCACTGGTCGAGCTGCATGGCGATGTCGGCGCCGAGGTCCTGCTGGACGCGCATGTTCTCCTCCGGCGTCCAGAAGTGCTTGGCCCCGTCTAGGATCGAGCGGAACTCGACGCCGTCATCTGAGAGTTTGAGCGTGTCGGCGAGGCTGAATATCTGGAAGCCACCGGAATCCGTGAGGATGGCGCGGTCCCAGTTCATGAACGAGTGCAGGCCGCCGGCCTCGCGCACTATGTCGGAGCCCGGGCGCAAGAAGAGGTGATAGGTGTTGGAGAGCAGCACCTGCGCACCCAGCTCATGCAGCTGCGGTGTCGTCACCCCTTTGACGGTCGCCCGGGTCCCGACCGGCATGAACAGCGGCGTCTCCACCGTCCCGTGTGCGGTCTGAAAGCTCCCACGACGCGCCGAGGTGGTCGGGTCGGTGGCGATGAGATCGAAGTCGAAGAGTGTCATGTGCGTCAGTGTAGCGAATTCCCCTCTCGTGGCGGCCAGAATCGTATCCGGTTCCGCGCCGCGCCGCAGGTCCTCGCTCGGGTAGACTGAACCGACCGAGAACCATCGGCCCCCTCCGCGCGTCATAGGGCTAGTGACATGGCTGAACGAACCATCGACGACACTGCGCTCCTGGGCGCGGCCAAGAACGGCGACCTCGACGCTTTTGAAGCGCTCGTGCGTGCCCACACGCCTGCGGTGTACGCGCATGCGCTGCGGTTCTTTGGCGACCCGTCGACTGCCGAAGACGTCGTGCAGGAGGTATGGATCAAGGTGTTCCGTTCGATCTCGACATTCGATGAGCGTGCGAAGTTCTCTACGTGGCTGTTTCGCGTGACTAGGAACGCGTGCCTCGATGTCGTTCGCGCTGGCAAGCGCCGACCCATCACGCTGGACCCGCTCGACACGATCGCGGCACCAGGCGACCTCGCCGATGCGGTCTCGTTGTCGGTGTCGCTCGAACGAGCAATCGCGTCGCTGCAGACCGAGGACCGCGATGCGTTCTCCGCGGTCGCGCTCTTCGGTCTCACGTACGCTGACGCATCGGAGGCCCTCGGCGTTCCCGCCGGAACCGTCAAATCACGGGTGTTTCGCGCCCGCCGCTCGCTCGCCCACTCCCTCGGACTCACAGCTGGAGGTGCCTGACGTGGATTGTCTGACCGCTCAGGGACTCATCTCAGACGCTCTCGATCGCGCACCCCTCGACGCCGAGCAGCTCGCCGAAGCCAAGGAGCACTGCCTGGGCTGCGCGACGTGCTCGGTCTTCGTCCGCACTCTGCTGCTCGCGCGGAGCACCCCCAGCCCCGCGCCTGCCGGGGATCTGGTCGATCGCGTGATGGCTACTGTCCGAACTGAGGACGCACGCACCAAGGAAGTCGCGGCCCGGCTCGCGGCTCAAGCGGCAGTTGCGAGCACCGAGGATTCGGGCCGCGGGGTCGAGGCTGTCTCAACCGCTACAGAGAACACCGGGGCGTCGGATGCATACGCCGGCGACACCCGAACGGCACCGCTTCACGCAGCACGCCGATGGATGCGTGGATTGTCTCGGCAAGAAGCCGTCACATGGGCCAGCGCCGCGGTCATCTTTGTGGCATCGGTAGGCGTCGTCGCGAGCGCGGGCATACGGATACTCACCACAAGTCCGGCCACTGACGCGATGCTTTCGAGCTCCCCCGAGGCGACCGCGAAGTACGGAACCACCGGCGCGGCCCCCGAGATTGCCCCGGAGGCGGCCGACTCCGCCATCACCGTCGCGCCGCCGGTTGAGGCCGCAGGCTCGTATATCACCGTGGAGAGCGCGGCCTATGTACTGTCCGGACCGAGCACGATCGCGACGGATGGCCTGGCCCCTGCGGGGACCGTGACTTCCGCGCTCGGTGGCGGATCGGGACCTAAGAGCCACGCTGTGTTCAAGGCGGACGATCCGGCCCGGCTCTACGTACTGGACGAGACGAATGGGCAGTTGCTTGCTTTCGATCGCGTTGTACGCACGTACGGAGGGAACCTCTACCAGCTGACGAGCGCGGTCATCTCGGACTTCGGGCAGTGGCCGAATCTGCCGACCAACATCGCCGCGCCCACGAACGTTGATGGTTCACCCACATTCACCCGGCTCGCCGATGACACGTCCGGTGTCCAGATCTATCGTCTCGCTGCAGGCAGCGAGCTATCAGGTATCGCTGTTGGCCCGGGAAGCGGGCCGAGCGATCCGGCGGCTGGCAACCCCAACTGGACGTGGTGGACCCGCGCACGCTAGCAGCGCCCGCTAGCCACGCTGGGTTCTGAACCGAGTCTCGCCTAGAGGATGAGCATCGCGTCGCCAAACGACAGGAACCGATAGCGCTCCTCTTGTGCGAGGGCATAGGCGTCGAGGATCTGACCCCGGGCCGCAAACGCACTTATCATCATGAGCAGCGTGGAGCGTGGAACGTGAAAGTTCGTGACGATAGCATCCACGACCCGGAACCGGTACCCGGGCAGAATAAAGAGTGATGTTGAGCCCTCTGCGGCTGCGACCTCTTCACGATCCTCGTCCCACGTACTCTCGAGCGCACGGACGCTCGTGGTCCCGATAGCGAAGATGCGCCCACCTCGCCTGCGTGCCTCGTTGATGACCTCCGCGGTTCGCTTTGGCACACGGAAGTGCTCCGAGTGGATGTGATGCTGGGCGGGATCGTCCTCCGAGACGGGACGGAAGGTATCGATGCCCACGTCAAGCTCGACGGTCTCGATGCGAGCGCCGGCGGCCTCGATGCGCTGCAGAAGCTCGGGCGTGAAATGGAGTCCTGCCGTTGGGGCGGCTGCGGAGCGCTCTTCTCGGCTGAACACGGTCTGGTACAGCTCGGGATCGGACACCTGCCGCGTGATGTAGGGCGGCAGCGGCATCTCGCCGATACGGTGCACGATGTCGAGGAATCCGCGCTCGCCGGCGGCGAGGCTGAACTGCACGAGTCGTCCGCCGCCCTCGTCCAACGTCTCGACTATCAAGCCCGTCATGGCCCCGTCGCCAAACACCATCTTCGCCCCGGGCTTGAGACGACGTCCTGGCTTGACCAGGCACTCCCACGCGCCCTCATACCGCTCGCGAAGCAGCAGCACTTCCACCAGGCCACCCGTCTCGTCCTTGACGCCCTTGAGTCTCGCGGGCAGGACACGGGTCTCGTTGACCACGACGACGTCACCGGCACGGACGTACTCCGACAGGTCGCTGAACACGCGGTGGTCGATCTGGCCGCTCGCTCGATCAAGCACGAGGAGCCGGCACGAATCACGAGGCTCGACCGGTTCTTGAGCTATGAGTCCGCTCGGCAGATCGTAGTCGAAGTCGTCGGTGCGCATTCGTGCTCCTCGATGGTCGCGGCGGGTGCGTTCGCTAGAATCAAGTGTAGCGCAGGGATATGACACCAAGCGTCTCCATGTCGTGTGCTACCATGTTCGCGCCATGCGACAGGGATACTCGACAGCGGACATGCACGTTCATACAACGGCGTCAGACGGAACCGCCTCCCCGCGAGAAGTTCTCGAGTGGGCGAGCGCCCGTACCGACCTCGCCGTTATCGCTATCTGCGATCACAACACCAACGAGGGTGCCCTTGAGGCAGCGGAACTCGCGAGCTCAGGTAACTACGACGTCGATATCGTCGTAGGCCAAGAGGTTGAGAGCTCTGACGGTCACATCCTCGGGCTCTGGACTCCGGATCCGATCAGCCCACGGATGAATGCGACATCGACCGTGGCCGCGATCCACGCGCAAGGCGGAATCGCGGTCGCCGCCCACCCCTACGCGCCGCTCTGGTGGGACAAACACGGGCTATGCCGAGGAACCACCGAGACATACGATTGCGTGGACTACGACGCCGTCGAAGTGGCGAACTCGACACCACTGCTCTTCTTCGCCAACTTCCGGGCGCGTGCATACTGGCGCGCCAACAGCGCTCGCCTCGCCGCCGTAGGGGGCAGTGACGCGCACATCCTCTCGGTCATCGGCACGAGTCGCACGGTGTTTCCGGGCGTGAACGCGGAGGATCTGCGCGCCGCCATCGAGGCAAAAGCCACCCGCGGAAGTGGACCCACATTCAACCCCTTTCGCGCATTCTCGTACGCTCGAAAGATTCCGACGATCAAGCGGCGCGATCGCGAACGCAAGCAGCGCGAGAGCGAGCGAGGGCTACTCGAGTAATCAGCTGCGCTTTTTGGCGCGACGCTCCGCCCTCGCCTGCCGTGCCTCGACATCGGACAGTACGCACCCGCAATAATTCTGGCGATACATGCCGATCTCACGCGATCGCCGTGTGGCCTCGGGATACCTGTCACGGAAGTCCTTGTGCACATAGGCGATGCCGACCTCTCGTGCCGCACGCTCGCCTTCCTCGGCGATGACCGCACCGTCTTGATACGGACTGACGGTCAGCGTCGTGGCAATCGCGTTGAAGCCGTTGTCGGCGGCGTAGCGGGCCGACTCCTCGAGACGCAGCCGGAAACATGCGCGGCATCGTTCGGTGCCGGCCTCCGCCAGCGGTCCTACGGCTACCATCCATCGAGCCGGATCATAGGGGGCCTCGACGACGTCCACGTTCTCGTGCGCGGCGTACTCCCTCATCGCGTCCCGACGTCGCTCGTACTCCGCCGCGGGGTGGATGTTGGGGTTAGCGTAGAAGATGGTGACCGTTTCCGCTTGCGCTTTGAGCGCGTCCAACGGCTCGATCAAGCACGGTCCGCAGCATGCATGAAGCAGCAACTTCACGACGGACGTCGCCTGACCATGACCATGAGTACGACGATTGCGAGCCCCAGCACGCCGAGCAGCGAGAAGATGATGGCATTGGCCGAGGGACCCGTCTCGGGCTCCGCAGCGGGCACCGTGCTGTAGCTGAGCGCAACCGTCTGCGCGCCACCAGCCGGGAGGGACTTGGAAGGCAGCGCATAGAGGGTCTCGCCGGTGTCATTCTCGACGGGTGC
>JBBRWO010000057.1:0-12505 GCA_038249135.1 Coriobacteriia bacterium | reverse complement strand
GGTGATGCGCTCATAGTCGGCGAACGGAGCCTTCACATCGAAGCCCACCCAGTCCACCAGCGGGAGTACCTCGGCCAGCCGCGCAGGGTTTAGGCCGCCGGTATGCAGCCCGATGCGGAAGCCGAGTTCGCGAACCTCGGCGATCGCGTCGCCGAGCGAGGCCTGCACCGTGGGTTCGCCGCCCGAGAATACGACGCCGTCGAGGAGCCGCACCCGCGTGTGCAGAAATGCCATGACTTCGTCCCACGACACAGAACCCTCACCTGCGGCGAGCAGATGAGGGTTGTGGCAGTACGTGCAGTTCCAGGGGCAGCCTTGGGCGAAGACGACGGCCGCGAGCTCTCCGGGCCAGTCGACCGTGGAGAGCGGCGCGAGACCGCCGACCCGGAAGGTGCTAGTTGGCGTCACAAGGCTCGGCGAAGCAGACGCGCTCGGCGTACTCGCCCTTCTTGCCCGAGTTGAACGACGTCACGGGGCGGTGGTAGCCCATCACGCGCGTCCAAACCTCGCAAGGCTGGCGCTCGTCGTCGGCGATCTCGGTGCTCATCAGTTCGGTGGTGTTCTCGGTCATGGTGATCTCCTTGTGGCTAGCGGTAGACAGTACAGCGGCAGGTCGGTATCAGCAACACGCGGATTCGGCGCGCTTGCGGTTGAGGATCTCTTCGTCGCACTTGGGGCAGAACTGGTGCTCGCCGTCGAGGTAGCCGTGGGTCGGGCATACCGAGAACGTGGGCGTGATGGTGATGTAGGGGAGACGGAAGTTCTCCAGCGAGCGCTTCACGAGTCGCTTGGTCGCCTCGGCCGAGGAGACGCGCTCGCCCATGTAGAGGTGCAGCACCGTTCCGCCGGTGTACTTACGCTGTAGCTCTTCCTGACGAGACAGCGCCTCGAACGGATCGTCGGTGAAGCCGACGGGAAGCTGGCTCGAGTTGGTGTAGTAGGGATTCTCCTCGGTGCCGGCCTGGAGGATCTCCGGGTAGCGCTTCTTGTCCTCGCGGGCGAAGCGGTAGGTCGTACCCTCGGCCGGAGTTGCCTCGAGGTTGTAGAGGTGGCCGGTCTCCTCCTGGAACTCGACGATGCGCGCACGCACGTGGTCGAGGAAGCGGATCGCCATTGCGTAGCCGTCCGGAGTCGTGATGTCTTCGACACCGCCGGTGAAGTTGCGAATCATCTCGTTGATACCGTTGACGCCCACCGTCGAGAAGTGGTTCCGCAGCGTGCCGAGGTAGCGCTTGGTGTACGGGAACAGCCCGTTGTCGATGTGGCGCTGGATGACCTTGCGCTTGAGCTCCAGCGAGGTGCGGCTGTAGTCGAGCAGCGTGTCGAGCGCGCCGAGCAGGGCGGGCTCGTCGCCGTTGTACAGATAGCCGAGACGCGCGCAGTTGATGGTGACGACGCCCAGCGAGCCGGTCTGCTCGGCAGAGCCGAAGAGGCCGTTGCCGCGCTTGAGGAGCTCGGTCAGGTCGAGCTGCAGGCGGCAGCACATCGAGCGCACCATGTTGGGCGAGAGCTCGGAGTTCAGGAAGTTCTGGAAGTAGGGCAGGCCGTACTTGGCGGTCATCTCGAAGAGGAGCGTGGCGTTCTCGCTCTCCCACGGGAAGTCCTCGGTGATGTTGTAGGTGGGGATCGGGAAGGTGAAGACGCGGCCCTTGGCGTCGCCCTCGGTCATGACCTCGATGTAGGCCTTGTTGATCATGTCCATCTCGACCTGAAGCTCGCCGTAGGTGAACTCCATGATCTCGCCGCCGACGACCGGGTACTCGCCCTTCAGGTCATCCGGGCAGGTCCAGTCGAAGGTGAGGTTGGTGAACGGTGTCTGCGTACCCCAGCGGGACGGCACGTTGAGGTTGTAGACGAGCTCCTGGATCGACTGACGTACTTGGTCGAAGCCGAGCGAGTCCTTGCGGATGAACGCCGCCATGTAGGTGTCGAACGAGCTGAACGCCTGCGCGCCGGCCCACTCGTTCTGCAGCGTGCCGAGGAAGTTCACGATCTGGCCCACGGCGCTCGAGAGATGCTTGGGGGGAGCGGACTCGACCTTGCCGGGAACGCCGTTGAGGCCCTCGGTGAGCAGGGTGCGAAGCGACCAGCCGGCGCAGTAGCCGGCGAGCATGTCGAGGTCGTGGATGTGCATGTCACCGTCGCGGTGCGCCTGGCCGACGTTGCTCGGGTAGACGTGCGACAGCCAGTAGTTGGCGACGACCTTGCCCGAGACGTTGAGGATGAGGCCACCCAGCGAGTAGCCCTGGTTGGCGTTGGCGTTGACGCGCCAGTCCGCGCGGTCGAGGTACTCGTTCATCGAGGTCTCGACATCGACGACGGTCTTGAGGTCCGCACGGACGCGAGCGCGCTGCTCGCGGTAGACGATGTAGGCGCGCGCGGTCTCGTAGTGGTTCGCCGAGATCAGCACCTGCTCGACGATGTCCTGAATCTGCTCGATGTCGACCGCGCCATCACCAAAGCGGTGCTGGAGGACCTTGATCGCCTGCGCAGTCAGCAGCTGCGCCTCGAGTGCGTCGTACTCGCCGGATGCCGAGCCCGCGCGCTCGATGGCCGAACGGATCTTCTCGGCATCGAAGGGAACCTGCTCTCCTTCGCGCTTGATGATCGCCGCTGGTGTGGTCGAGAGCTTGCTCATTGCCGTCCTCTTTCTCTTCTAAACGGACAGCGATGAACCGGCGTACGTCGGTGTTTTGCTCTCCACTGCAGTTACTAAAGTCAACCCCGCGGTTGTGCTTCGTTTCCCCTATGTCCCCAGATGTTGTGGTTGCTACACACTCAACCACAACACATGGTATTTCTGCCGAGGTGCGGGGTCAAGCAACATTTAGTGCCATTCGTCACAAAATGCATGTCCTATAGGAAGTTATGCGCCCCCGCACCAGACCGATGCGGGGGCGCATGTACAAGATATTCGGTTGGTCTGACACGCGGGAATCAGTAGTGGTATCGCAGCTGCGCGATCAGAAGGTTCTCGCCATCGATCCGGTACACGATCCGGTGCTCGTCCGTGATCCGCCTCGACCAGTAGCCGGAAAGAGCGTGCTTAAGCGGTTCGGGCTTGCCTGCGCCGGCATACGGTTCGCGCGCGATGTCGCGGATCAACTTATTGATCCGCACGACCACCTTGCGGTCGGTCTTCTGCCAGTAGAGGTACTCCTCCCAGGCGTTCTCGGCGAAGATGAGCTTCACTCGGCAAGCTCCCGCTCGATGCCACGACCGGCTTCAAGTTCCACAATCGACTCGAGGAGTCGCCGAGCGTTCCGGGGGCTGCGAAGCAGGTACGAAGTCTCCTCGAGCGACTCATAGTCCTCGAGTGAGATCATTACCACCGACGACGACGCCTTGCGCGTCACGATTACGGGCGCGTGGTCCTCGCACACGCGATCCATCTCGCTTGCGAGGTTGCTGCGAAGCCGGGTATACGGGATAGCGTCCATGAGTCCTCCAACTGCCACCTGTACGGTTAATGGTACAGGTGGCATGCCTGGAAGACAAGCTACCGAGGCCAGCCGAGCATCCCCACGCAGTCATCAGACCTCGATCGACTTCGGCGTCTCGCGCTCATCGGCGAACCACTCGGCATCGAAATCTCCGTCGGCGATCTTGTCGAGGGGGAGCTTCATGTAGCGGCCGGTCGCCTCGACGGCGACGGTGCCGTCGGCCAGCACAATCTCGCCGCTGCCCTCGAAGAGCCGCCCGCGGTTGCGGGTGATGCGGGCGATCGCGCGCACATCGCCATCGAGCGGCACCGGCTTGCGGAACTTCACGTTGAGCTCGACGGTCACGCCCCACGCATCAGGTTGGCTCGCGTTGATTGCCCGACCAATCGTCTCGTCGAGCAACGCCGAGGAGATCCCGCCATGCAGCCGACCGGGGTAGCTCTGGTGCTCCTCCAGCGGCGTGAAGACGCCAAGTAGCTCGCCGTTGTCCAGCTCGTAGAAGCGCGCCTTGAGGCTCGAGTCGTTATCGCGTCCGCACACCATGCAGTAGCGGCTGATGTTCTGCGCGGCGGTGACTGCGTGGGTCGTAAGCGTTGCGTCGGTCGAGACGGTTGTGGCCGGTGTGGCGGCACGGTCCTCGGCTGAGGTCTTCTCGGCGGTCATCTAGCTCACCTCATCCAGGGGCTCGAGGAACTGGCTGTTGTAGAGCTCGTAGTAAAAGCCGCGCTGGGTGATGAGCTCGGCGTGGTTGCCGGTCTCGATGATGGTGCCCTCGTTCATGACGAGGATCGTGTCGGCGTCGCGGATGGTGGAGAGGCGGTGGGCGATGACGAAGCTCGTGCGGTTCTGCATCAACTGCGTCATGGCCTTCTGGATGAGCGCCTCCGTGCGCGTGTCGACCGAGCTGGTGGCCTCGTCGAGGATCAGGATGCGAGGATCGGCCAGGAACGCTCGCGCGATCGTGAGCAGCTGCTTCTGCCCCGCCGAGATGTTCGAGACGTCGTCGTTCAGGACCGTGTCATACCCGTCTGGCATGGTGCGTACGAAGTGATCGACGTACGCCATCTTCGAGGCCGCCTGCAGCTCCTCTTCGCTCGCGTGCTCTGAGCCGTAGGCGAGGTTCTCGCGGATGGTTCCGCCAAAGAGCCACGTGTCCTGGAGCACCATTCCAAAGGTGGTGCGTAGGTTGTCGCGCGTGAGGTCGCGGATATCGAGGTGGTCGATGAGGATGGTGCCGCCGTCGATCTCGTAGAAGCGCATGAGCAGGTTGACGAGCGTGGTCTTGCCGGCACCGGTGGGGCCGACGATGGCGACAGTCTGACCGGGCTCGGCGCAGAGGCTGAGCTTCTCGATGAGCGGTTTGTCGGGGGAGTAGGAGAACGAGACATCACGGAACTCGACGTGTCCTTGTGCGTCGACAAGCGCAAGGGGCGCCGTGGTCTCGGGAACCTCCTCGGCGGCGTCGAGGAGCTCGAAGACTCGCTCGGCGGAGGCGACGGTGGACTGGAGGACGTTTGCGATGGAGGCGGTCTGGATGATGGGCTGAGTGAACTGACGCGAATACTGGATGAACGCCTGGACGTCACCCAGCGACATAGTGCCGTTGGCGACCTTGAGCCCGCCGATGACCGCGATGCCGACATAGTTGAGGTTGTTGAGGAAGCTCAGCGCCGGCTGGATGGTGCCGGAGATGAACTGTGCCTTGAAGCTCGCCTCGTAGAGCTCCTCGTTCTGCGCGTCGAAGACCTCGATAGCCTCGGCTTGGCGGCCGAACACCTTCACCACGTTGTGGCCGGTGTGCATCTCCTCGATGTGGCCGTTGAGCTTGCCCACGCGCTCCCACTGAGCCGTGAACTGCTTCTGCGACTGCTTGGCGATGAGCACGGTCACCACCACCGAAAGCGGAATGACCAGCAGCGAGATCGACGCGAGCAGCGGGCTGATCCAGAACATCATGCCCAGCGTGCCGATGATCGTGAACACCGCCGTGATGATCTGGGTCATGCTCTGCGACAGCGTGTTGGCGATGTTGTCGATGTCGTTGGTCACGCGCGAGAGGATGTCGCCGCGCGAGTTGTCGTCGAAGTACTTGAGCGGCAGTCTTCCAAGCTTCTGGTCGACCTCTTTGCGCATCGAATACACCGTGCGCTGCGCGATGCCGGCCATCAGGTACTGCTGCGCCCATGCGAAGAGCGCTGCGAGTATATAGATGACCACCAGACCGATGAGGATCCGCCCGATAGCGGCGAAGTCGACGCCGGTGCCCGGCACGATGTTCATCGATGAGAGCATGTCGGCCTGCGTCGTCTGACCCTTGGCGATCAGACCGGCGATGACCTGTGCCTTGGTCGCTCCCGCGGGCAGCTGCTTGCTGATGATGCCCTCGAAGAGGATGTTGGTCGCCTCGCCGAGGATCTTGGGCCCTACGATCGTGAAGCCGACGCTGATGATCGCCAGCGACATGATGAGCACCAGCATCCAACGGTGCGGGGCGAGGTAGCCTGCGAGCCGTTTGGCCGAACCCTTGAAGTCCTTTGACTTCGCCGCGGGTGCGCCGCCGTGGCCACCAAACATGCCCCCACCTGGTCCGCGACCGGGACCGCCCCCGGGTCCAGGCGCTGGCCTGCGCGGAGCTTCTTCCGTGCGGTTCTCGGCGGTGTTCTCGCTCACGCGACCTCCTCCTCGGAAAGCTGCGAGAAGACGATCTCGCGATAGGTTTCATTCGATTCGAGCAGCTCGTCGTGCGTGCCCATGCCCACAATGCGGCCGGCGTCCATGACGATGATGCGGTCCGCGCTCATGATCGTTGTCACGCGCTGGGCCACGATGAGCACCGTCGCCTCGCGGGTGTCGGCGACCAGCGCCGCGCGCAGCTTGGCATCGGTGGCGAAGTCGAGCGCTGAAAAGCTGTCGTCGAACACGTAGATCTCAGGCCGCTTCACCAACGCCCGTGCGATCGCGAGCCTCTGGCGCTGCCCACCCGAGAGGTTTGAGCCTCCCTGTGTGATGGGCGCATCGAGCCCGCCCTCCATCGCCGAGACGAACGCCTTGCCTTGCGCCACCTCCAGGGCGTGCCACAGCTCCTCGTCGGTGGCGTCGTCCTTGCCGTAGCGAAGGTTGCTCGCCACGGTGCCCGCGAACAGGAACGCCGTCTGCGGGATGAACCCGATTGCGTCCCACACCTGGTGCTGCGCCATCTCGCGCACGTCGACACCGTCGATAAGCACAGCACCATCGGTCGCGTCGAAGAAGCGCGGAATCAGATTGATGAGGGTGGACTTGCCGCTGCCGGTACTCCCCACGATCGCCGTGACCTCACCCGGCCTCGCCGAGAAGGTCACGCCGCACAGCACCGGATCCTCGGCACCGGCATAGCGGAACTCGACGTCGTGGAACTCGAGGCAGCCGCTGGCGCCGGTGCGCAGGGCGGGAGTCGCGGGGTCGAAGATCGCGGGCTCAGTCTCGAGCACCGCCGAGATGCGCGTCCACGAGGCGGCGGCGCGCGGCACCATCACGAACATGATGGTCGCCATCATCACCGCCATGAGGATCTGCATGATGTAGGTGAGAAACGCCGTCAGGTCGCCGATGGGCATGTCGCCGGTCGCGACGCGTTGCCCGCCAAACCAGATGATTGCGACGGTCGAGAGGTTGAAGATCAGCATGAGCGCCGGAAGCATCGCCGCGAACAAGCGGTTCACGGAAAGCGACACGTCCGTGAGGCTGTGGTTCGCGATGTCGAAGCGGCGCTCCTCGAAGTCCGTGCGCACGAAGGCGCGGATGACGCGAATTCCGGCCAGTTTCTCTCGCGTCACCTGGTTGATGCCGTCGATGCGGATCTGCATCTCCTTGAAGAGGGGCATCGCGCGGTAGAGCACCGAGCCGACCAGGATTGCCATCACAGGGATGATGACCACCAGCAGTCCGGAAAGCGGCACATCGAGGCGCAACGCCATGAAGATGCCGCCGACCGCCATGATCGGCGCCGACACCACGACGTTGAGCATCATCAGCACGACCATCTGGACTTGCTGGACGTCGTTGGTGTTGCGCGTGATGAGCGAAGGCGTGCCGAAAATGTTGATCTCGGCCTGCGAGAAGCTCTCCACGCGGCGGAACACGGCGCCGCGGACGTCTCGGCCAAAGGCCATCGCCGTCTTGGAGCCCCAGTACACGCCAACGATCGCGGCGACACCGAGCATGAACGTCACCGCGAGCATGGTCCCGCCGGTCTGCAGGATGTAGGTCGTGTCGCCTTTGGCCACGCCTTCGTTGATGATCTTGGCGTTGAGCTCCGGCAGATACAGGTTCGCGATGGTCTGCACCAGCAACAGCGTTACGACCAGGAGTAGCTGCTTCCAGTACGGCGTCAAGAATTCGATAAGTCGCTTCATCGTCCGATTGCCGCTTCCATGTTGTCGCCCATCAGTTCCAGCAGCCGAGCCAGCTCGGTGCGGTCCTTCTCGGACAGGGGGGTGATTGCCACGTCGATGTAGTCGCGGTGCGCGTTACCGAGTTCGGCCTTGAGCGCCTGGCCGGCCTCGGTGAGCTTGATGCGCATGAGGCGCTGGTCGTTCTCGTCGGGCCAGCGCTCGATGAGGCCCTGACGCTCGATGCGCTGGAGCATGGTGGTGAGCGCGGCAGGGGAGACCAGCAGCTGCTCACCCAGATCTCGCTGCGTGATGCTGTCGTGGCGCGCGATCACGCGGAGGCATGCGGCCTGTGCGGGGTGGCCGCCGGTCTCGCCCATGGTGCGGGTGAGTAGCTGCCGATTGAGGTGCATGATCCGCTTGAGCGCGTGCAGCACCGCCGAGGAAAGCGGGTCAACGCCATCGAGCATCTCCGGCGGGCAATGGTCGTGAGGTCGTGGCACGGGGTTCCTTTCGCGATGAACCGTTAACACCCGAAAGGTTAACACCCGAAAGATAATGGCGCCAGAGAGCGGCGTTGCCGATACTAGTAGTAACAACGCATGGCGACCTTCCGGCAAAGGAGACCAGCACCAGTGAGCACCTGCCCCCGATCTGATTCGTGTGGCTTCTTTCAAGCAGTCCAACCCAGTCTTGCCAAGCGCCTCAGGTACGCGACGTCGTTCCCGTACTGCAACACAGGTGGCCACGGACACTGTGCCGTCTACACATTCGTGGCTGACGGGCGTACCCCTCCGGCGGACCTCCTGCCCAACGGCGGCATCGATGACTACGGTGATTCCTCGAATGCGGGCAGCGGCATGAAGGTCGTCGTGCTCGACGACTCCGTCGTCTTCGCGATGTTTGCCGCTAATGCAGTCGCCGCCACGCTTCCAGCTGCCAGAGTGGTGCGCTGCGAAACCTACCGAGAGGCGGTCGACGAGCTCGCCGACGGTAGCTGCGGCCTCGTGGTCTGCGGTTACGGCGTCGGAGAGGGTGTGACAGCGCATGACCTCCGCCGCGCTTCCTCGGCACCGATAGTGTTGCTCACAGGTCGTCCTGAGGGCGAGTTCGATAAGCCGACCAACTCGTGGGTGGTGCTCAAGGGCGACGGCCCCGAGGCGTTGCGCGCGGCGATCAGCGCTGCGGCCGGTTGCTGACAGTGGGCGCGCACCCGCGCTCATGGTGGTATCGCACGCGGTGATTCGCTAGCGGTCTTGCGGTCGCGGACCTAGTACGCGAGCGCTACTCGTTCATGTACATGGGCAGCTGACTCTGCGACCTCCAGCAGGAACTCGGCAAGGTCGGCACGCGAGATTCGCAGACCCCCTGGAACAGTGTCACCCACCACGGTGCGGTACGCATCGGTTCTGGCGCCATCGCTGAGAACTGCGGCTCTCACGATCGTCCAGTCAAGGTCGGCTCGGGCTACCAGCTCGTGCTCCATCGTCTCGATATCGGGATAGAGTCTCGCGACGACCGGAATGTGCCGGATGAGGCGGTAGGCCAGCGGTAGCGACGCCGAGCCGACGCCGGCCCCCTCGGCGGACACCACGATGAATCGGCGCACGCCCGCAGCCTCCATCGCGTCCGCCAGGTTCCTCGTGCCTTCGATGTAGACGCGCCCGTTGCGGCGCGGACGCGGCGCGAGCATCGACACGACGGCATCCTGCCCCGCCATCACCCCCGAGAAGCCGGCGGGTTCGAGAACGTCGGCGGGGATGACTTGCAGCCGTGGGTGTGCGAGTCCGAAGCCCCCGGGGTCGCGGACGAGCGCGGTGACCTGATGGCCGTGCGCGAGCGCCCGATCGATGAAGAGCCGACCGGTTCTTCCGCTCGCGCCCGCCACGAGGAGCTGCATGGCGTCGCCTACTGCTCGCGGAGTGCGCTGCAGAGTGCGTGCTTTCGGTACAGGCAGAGTGCCGGCATGGCGTGTCCTCGGAGGTTGGAACGCGGATTGGCGACGTCACTGTGTCGCATCGTGACTGTACCGCAGATGCTGGAAGACGGCGCTGAATCGCCGCGAATCGTCCGAGTGGCTACGCCCGAAGCGGGCCCCGCTCGGCGGGAGCGGATGCCCCATGGGGTACAGTTAGACGACGTGTGCAACTTCGTTGCTCCACAAATTAGGGAGGCGTTACGTGGCCAGAGTCGATACCGGCTCCAAGGCCCGCAGGCAGTTGGTTCATACCGAGACCCGTTCTCCGGTTGAAGTGGTGCTAGCTCGTGTGGTGTCGTTCGTGTTCGGAGCGATTGAGGTTCTTATTGCGATGCGTTTCGTTCTGCTCCTCCTTGGCGCCAATGCAGCGACGGGGTTTGTGTCATTTGTCTATGACCTGTCGTCGATCTTCATGGCTCCGTTCAACGCGGTGCTCAAGACGACCGCCACCTCCGGCGTGACACTCGAGTGGAGTGCCCTCGTGGCTCTCGCCGTGTACGCCCTCATCGGGTGGGGCCTCGTCAAGTTCATCTATGCGCTCAGCCCGAGGCGGAGTTCGCAGACCGTGGAGCGTGTCGAGGAGTCGGAAGACGCACAGACGCAGCAGTAGTGACCGGAACCGTACCGCGGCATGCGGTGGTACTGCCCGTTAGCGGTCGGGAGGTCATGCCCGTGCCGCACACGATAAGGGAGTGAACATCATGGGATTCCTTTCATGGGTCGTGGTTGGTCTACTCGCTGGCGTCATCGCCAAGATGGTCATGGGAGACAGCCTCGGCTGGATCATGACGATCCTTCTGGGCATCGTCGGCGCATTCGTCGGCGGCTGGGTGTTCAGCCTCTTTGGAGGCCCGACGGTCAGCGGATTCAATCTCACGTCGATTCTGGTTGCTGCGGTCGGCGCGATGATCGTGCTCGGAGTCACCGGGCTCATCTCTAAGCGCCGCTGAGCGCGGCACGTGCCTATCCCACCTCTCTAAGGAGATGTCGCTATGCAGAAGCAGGAACTCAAGGCGCGGGTCGATGCACAGATCGACGAGGGCAAGCGAAGCCTCGATGTCATGAAGGCCAAGGCGGAGGCCTCGACAGGCGACGCGAAGGTCAAGCACGCCGAGTTGGTTGCTGGGCTCCAGAAGCAGTATGATGAGCTCAAGATCAAGGCGGCCGCTGCGTGGGACGGCGCAGACGACACGTGGGACGACGTCTCGCGTGATATCGCCAAGGGCTGGGACGACTGGACCGACCGCGCAGCCAAGAGCTGGGACGACCACCAGAAGTAGGCCGCCATCACGGCGAGCCGAAACGAATTGAGGAGACCCATGAATTCACTCAACTGGACGAGGATGTCGGCGGCGGTCGCGCTGGTTCTTGCAGTCGCGATGATGGTGCCGATGGCAGCGATGGCGTACGGTCCGACGGTGGGTCTCGGTTCGACCGACCACTTCGCCATTCTGTCCGGGCAGTCGATCACCAACACGGGACCGACCGTCATCAACGGTGACGCCGGCAACGACGTCGGACTGCATCCCGGAATGGCGGCCGCAATCACCGGCTTCCCCGGCAACGTGACGATGACCGGCGGACAGCTATATGCAGGCGACCTCAATCCCGGCGTCGCGCTCCAGGCCAAGAACGACCTCATCGCGGCTTACAACGACGCCGCCGGCAGAACCCCGGCACTCGCTATCGCCGGCAACGAGCTGGCGAACACAACGCTGACGTCGGGCGTGTACGCTGCGGGCTCGGGCGTGCTCCTCCTGTCGTCCGGCACGTTGACGCTCGACGCCGAGGGCGACCCCAACGCCGTCTTCGTCATCCAGGCGTCCAGCGGCCTGACCATCGCTTCCGGCACAACGGTGAACCTGGTCAACGGTGCTCGTTACTGCCGAGTCTTCTGGGTGGTTCCGAGCGATGCGACCATCGAGACCAACGCGACGTTCGTGGGTCACATCTTCGCCATGAACTCCATCTTCGTGCGCACCGGAGCAACCATTCAAGGTCAGCTTCTGGCACGCAACGGCTCGGTCACGCTCGATACCAACACCATCACCAACGGACTGTGCGCGCAGATCGCGCCTGCCATCGTCAAGACCGGACGCGACATCAACGGCGGCAAGGTGCTCGCCGGGGATGTCATCGAGTGGACGATCACCGTCACGAACGGTGGTGCTGTCGCGGCCACCGACACCGTAGTCGGTGACGTGCTCTCGGCCAACACGCCGTACGTCGCCGGATCGATTACCGGCACGGGAGCTGACGACTCGGACCCGAAGAACCTCGTCTGGAACGTAGGCGATCTTGCGGAGAACGAGGACGCCGTCCTGACGTTTCGCACCACCGTCCCGGCCGGCTTGGCCGGTGGCACCGTGATCCGCAATCGTGCCAGCGTCGTGGCAAGTGAGACGGCGATTCGGTACTCGCCGTACGCATCACTGACCGTGGGCAACTCCACGCTGCTTCAAACCGGCACCGACGATCGTCTTGGTCTTGCCGCGATCGCATTCCTGGTCCTCGCCGCGGGCGGGTTCCTGGCACTGGATCGTCGCAACCAACGCCATGCGTAGGCGTCGAGACCGCCGACCGCGACTGCGGGTGAGCCGGCTAACACTAGCGGCCGCCGCGTCGCTGTTGGTCGCACTCGGCATCGCGGTTTGGCTCTATGCCCCAAGCCCCACCATCGCCGAGAAGGCGATTGCGCCGTCGCGCACCAACCC
>JBBRWO010000056.1:0-12530 GCA_038249135.1 Coriobacteriia bacterium | reverse complement strand
CACGAAGCCGACCGAGATGTAGAGCGGAGTGGCGCCGCTGGTGGCGACGTCGTTGACGGTGCCGCACACAGCGAGCCGCCCGATGTCACCGCCGGGGAAGAAGATGGGGTTGACCACGTAGGTGTCGGTGGAAAACGCGAGGCGCCCGGCCGGGAACGCCAGCGACGCGGCGTCGTCAAGCCGATTGAGCCCCTCGTCGTCGAAGTCCGGGACGATGATCTCTTCGATGAGCTCGCGCATCATCGTGCCGCCCGATCCGTGTGCGAGGAGGATTCGATCTGAGCGCATCGGCTAAGCCCTTCCGTAGTCGGTGTAGCGGTAGTAGGCGGCGCAACTACCTTCCGAGGAGACCATGCACGGGCCGATGGGGTTCTCGGGTGTGCAGCCTTTGCCGAACAGCTTGCAGTTGAACGGCAGGATCACGCCGCGAAGCACGTCGCCGCACTGACAGCCCTTGATCTCTTTGGGCTCCGGCAGCGTGACCGGCATGCGGACGACCGCGTCGTAATGCGCGTACTCGTCGCGAATCTTGAGGCCGGTGCCGGGAATGACGCCGATGCCGCGCCAGTCGGCGTCCATCTCGGTGAACACCTTCTCGACCATCTCGCGGGCGTGGGGGTTGCCCTCGGGCAGCACGCCACGGTGATAGGCGATCTCAATCTCCGAGCGATCTTCTTCGAGCTGCTTGAGCAGCATGTAGATGCCCTGGAGCACGTCGACCGGCTCGAAGCCGGTGATCACGCCGGGGATGTGGTACTCAGACGCGAGGTACTCGTAGGGCTGACTGCCGATGATCGTGGAGACGTGTCCCGGCAGGATGAAGCCGTTGATCTGCACCTCGGGATCGTTCGCGAGTGCCTCGAGCGCGGCCGGGACGGTCTTGTGGGCGCAGAACACCGAGAAGTTCTCGAGCCCGGACTCCTTGGCGCGCATGATGGCGGCAGCGATGAGCGGAGCCGTGGTCTCGAAGCCGACGGCGACAAAAACGACTTCGCGCTCAGGGTTCTTCTCGGCCAGCGCCAGCGCGTCGAGGGGGGAGTAGACGATGCGGACGTCGCGGCCGTCGGCCTTCTCGCGTGCGAGTGAGGAGTAGCTGCCGGGGACCTTCATCATGTCGCCGAAGCTGGTGACGATGACCTCGGGGCGGCGCGCGAGCTCGATGGCGGTGTCGATGTCGGCGTTTGCGGTCACGCAGACGGGACAGCCGGGACCGGAGAGGAGTGTGACCCACTCCGGCATCACGGCGCGCAGTCCGTTCTTGGCGATGGAGACGGTGTGGGTGCCGCAGACCTCCATCAGCTTGACGGGGCCGGTCTTGGTCGCGGCGATGGCGTCAATCAGGCCCCGCGCGATGACGGGGTCGCGGAATCCTGAGAGGTCCATGGGTCCTTAAGCCCCTTCGAGGACGTTCAGGCCCTCTTCCTCGGCGAAGAACGGGAGGGTCTTGAGGAGCTCGAGGGTTTCGTTCGCGAACTCCTCATCGACCACCTGGAGCGCGAAGCCCGCGTGCACGAGGACGAAATCTCCCTCGACGGCTTCGGGAACTAAGTCGAGCGAGATCTTCCGAGTGACTCCCATGATGTCGACGGACGCCATGTGATTCTCTTCGATGGTCACTACTCGTGCGGGGATGGCGAGGCACATACGTCCTGACCCTTCTGTCGTGTGATGCGCTCATTGTGAGCTAGCATCAAATCTCATGCCGTCGGGCCCACGCCACAACAGCTTGGCCGAAGGATACGGCCCCGTCGTTTACCGGAAGCCTCACGTGGGTGAGGGGAACAAGCCCTGCAATGCGAAGTGCGCGTACCGATTCACCGAGCACGAGACGGTTCATGAACACGCCTCCGGCGAGCGCGACGTGACGGGTTCCCACCTGTCCTGCCGCGAGAGCGCCAACGCGGACTATACACCCGACAACGGCCCTGTGAAAGCGCATTGAGATTACCCCCGAGGGTATTCCACCTGCGACATCTTCCAGAACCGCAGCAAGCACGGGGGTAGGGTCAACTACGAGCGGCAGTTGTGAGTCGGTAGGCGGCACTTCGCCGATGGCCGTACCAGTAACGCCAAGCAGCCCGAACTCGTACGAGCCCTCAGCCGAGAGGTCCGCAGCCGCCTCGAGCAGGATGGCCGCCTCACCCTCATAGCGCGCGTCATCGGTAACGCCGATGAGCGCCGCGACGCTGTCGAAGAGGCGCCCCATGGAGCTGGTGAGCGGCGAGTTCACGCCACGCTCGATCATGCGCAGGAGCGTCGTCTCCTCGGAGGGCGCGAGCCGCGAGCGCAGCGGTGCCGCGCCAGGGTGTTCCAGCAGTCCGAGGGCCGCGAGCGTCCCGAGCGCCATGCGCGCCGGCCGTTTGATCGCGGCGCCTCCGCCGGGCATGGGGACGTAGCGCAGGTGGGCGAAGCGCTCGTAGCCGGCCCAGTCGGCGATGAGGAACTCGCCACCCCAGATGCGGCCGTCCTCGCCGTAGCCCGTGCCGTCGAATGAGACGCCCACGACCTGCCCAGCGATACCGTGCTCGGCGGTCACGGAGACGATGTGCGCGTGGTGGTGCTGGACGCCGACCTTGGGTTGCGGCTGCTCCAACGCCCACTTGGTGGAGAGGTACTCGGGGTGCAGGTCGTGCGCGATGACCTCCGGCGAGATGCGGAAGAGGCGCTGATACAGAGCGACCGTGTCCTCGAAGCTGCCGAGCGTCTCGGCGTTCTCGAGGTCGCCGATGTGCTGGCTGACGAAGGCGTAGCGGCCGGTCAGCAGCGTGAACGTGTTCTTCTGCTCCGGGCCGGCGGCGAGGATGTCGGTGTCGGTCTCGAAGGGCAGCGTGAGCGGGAATGGTGCGTATCCGCGGCTGCGGCGGACCTGCTCGACGATGTCGCCCACCACACGCACCACGGAGTCGTCGTAACGCGAGAGAATCGCGCGGTCGTGCAGCAGGAACGCGTCGGCGACGGGTGCGAGACGGGAGAGGGCTTCAGCGTTTTCGGTCGCGATGGGTTCATCCGAGAGGTTCCCGGACGTCATGACCAGCGGGACGCCCACCTCGGCGAGCAGGAGCGTGTGCAGGGGCGTATACGGGAGCATGACGCCGATCTCCGTGAGGCCGTCGGCGACGCCGGGTGCGAGCGAGTCTGCGGGGGTGCCATGCTCGGCCAGTCCTCGCCCGGGACCCTCGGACGGCGAAACGCCTTCGGCGTTGTCGCCATCCTCCCCGGGCTGCGGAACTGCGCGTGGCGCCCCCGCAGACTCGCTCTCAGCGGTGGCGGCAGTGCCTCCCTGTGGTCCTTGACCATCGACGGCCTTGCGGCGCAGCAGGACGATCGGACGCACCGAGCCGGCGAGCAGTTCAGCCTCAAGGGCGTTGACCTCGCAGTAGGTCCGCGCCGCATCCAGATCCGGCACCATGATCGCCAGCGGCTTGCCCCAGCGGCGCTTGCGCTCCCGCAGAGCCGTGACCGCCGCCGTATTGGTCGCGTCGCAAGCCAGATGAAACCCGCCAAGCCCCTTGATGGCCAGAACGCACCCATCGCGCAATAGCCCGGCCGCCGCCGCGATGATCGCGTCGTTGCGATCAGCTTCCGCCTCGCGGTCGCGATGGCTGCGAGGCGACACCTCAAGCTCCGCGCTCCAAGCCCAAGAGGGATCCAGGGCTGGGGTTTGAGGGAGGGGGTACTCGCCATCAGGGAGGTGAGGGTGCAGCGGAGGCCCCGCGCGCAGTTCCGCAGGCGGGGAAGGCGGGAGTTGGCGCGAAGCGCCATCCCGCCGAGGGCCCCCGCCGAGGACTGTCGAGCACGGGGCCTCCACTGCACCCTCACCGGCGGGATTCAGAAAGAGCCGCGGCCCACACACAAAGCAAGCATCCGGTTGTGCATGAAACCGCCGATCCCGAGGATCGCCGTACTCCTCGGCACATTCGGGGCAAATGGGGAAGTCGCGCATCGACGTCATCGGCCGGTCGTAGGGCACGTCGCCGATGATCGTGAAGCGCGGTCCGCAGTTGGTGCAGTTGATGAACGGGTAGCGGTAGCGGCGGTCGCCGGGTGTGGCGAGTTCCGCGAGGCAATCGGGACACGTGGCGATGTCGGGGGAGACGAGCGTCATCGCGCCTTCCTCGGCGCGCGAGGGGCGGATCGTGAAGTCGGCGAAGCCTTCCGGCTCGACCTCCTCGGCGATGATGTCCTCGACCACGGCCATGGGTGGAGCCAGCGCGCGGATGGCGGCGGGGAAGGCGCCGACGGTCTCGGAGTCACCCTCGATCACTGCGTAAACGCCGTCGCTCGCGTTGAGTACCCAACCGTGCAGCCCACGGTCCACCGCGAGGTTGTAGACGAAGGGGCGGAAGCCGACGCCTTGGACGATGCCGGTGATGTGGAGCGAAAGTGCCTTCACGACTGAGAGGCCGAACCGTGGCGCGAATCGGTGGTGCGGCGATGCTTCTCACCGGCTACGAACCGATTGTTGATGTGCACGAACAGCGCGTACGCCTGGCCGAGCAGCGCGAGCGACTGCTCTGCGGTCTCCTTTGAGAGTGACTCGCGCTGGCCATCGAAGGCGGCGTCGTGAATGAACGCGTTGCGCTCGGTGCGCAGCGAGCGCCACTGCCGTGGGAACTCCGAGAAGCCCGCTTGTTTGGCGGCGTCCTCGAACTGCACGCCGGTGAGCGTGGGAAACAGTTTGCCGAGCCGCTGGCCCACCGAGCGCTGCGTGTCGAGCACGCCGGCGCGCAGCTTCACACTCGCTCCCTCGGCGGCCATGATGCGCGCGAGCATGTCTTCCAGCAGCGTCTCGAGGAACGTCGCAACCAGAATGACGACGACTTCGTGCTCGCCGTCGCCGTGATAGCGTCGGATCCGCGCGTCGACGCGTCTGATCCGCTCGGCAGGGAAGGGTCGGCGTCCGTTGCCGGGCGAGCCGCACTCGGGGCAGTTGGACTGACCGCTGACAAACGGCGGCTTGGCCGAGAGGTGCCCACAGACGGGGCATTCTCGGTACGTCGGGGCGCCGTGCGGCTGAGGTGCGCTGTGGTCGTGCTGCGGGGTCTCCATGAGTGCGATTCTACCCGAGCGGAGGCGCCTCGCCACCGTGTCCGCACACCGGACATCCCTGCATCACCAGCGGCTGCTCAAGTTGGCAGGCGTCGAGCAGCGCCTCGTCGGCGAAGATGTCGCGCGTCGGCCCGTCGGCGGCAACGGTCCCGTTGGCGATGACGATGGTGCGCTCACAGAGGTCGAGCGCCATGTCGAGGTCGTGTGTCGCGATGATCTTGGTGTGCTCGAAAGTGCCGAGCAGCTCGATGAGATTGCGCCGCGCTCGCGGGTCGAGGTTGCTCGTCGGCTCGTCCATCACCAGGATGTCCGGGCACATCGCCAACACGGTCGCGATGGCGACAGCGCGCTTCTCGCCGCCAGAAAGCCGGTACGGGGGGCGACCCTTGAGTCCCAGCGCCCCAACGCGCGTCAGCGCGTCATCGACGCGGGCCTCGATCTCATCCTCAGGGAGTCCCATGTTCATTGGGCCGAAACCGACATCTTGGCCGACGGTAGGCATGAAGAGCTGGTCATCGGGATCCTGGAACACCATGCCGACGGTCTTGCGGATGCCGGAAAGCGTCTTTGCTGTGACGGGCACATCGCCGATGCGGACGGTTCCCTCGGAGGCGCTGTGCAGGCCGTTGAGGTGCATGAGCAGTGTGGACTTGCCGGCTCCGTTGGCGCCGACGATGGCGATCGACTCACCGTGCCCTATCTCGAAGGACACGCCTGCAAGCGCGCGTGTTCCATCCGGATACGCGAAGCCGAGGTCTTTGACCGAGATGCTGTGATGACTCACGAGATCACCTTCGTGACGAGTCCACCAAGAAGCAGCGGAACATTGACGAATCGGAACAAGATGAACACTGCCGACCAGCCCCACAGAAACGCCCAATCGTGGCCGTTCATGCGAAGCGCCGTCCGCGTACGCACGTGGCCGTCGAAGCCGCGACACTGCATCGCGTCGAAGACCCGCTGCGCACGCGCGATCGACCGCAGCAGCAGGTGCCCGAGGATGCTGCCGTACACTCGCACGCCCATCCCGCGGTGATCGAACGAGCGCAGCGACCGGGCACGCGCGAGTCGCATGACCTCCTCGGCGAGGACGAAGATGTAGCGATAGAGGAAGAGGAGCTGCGTGGAAAGCACATCGGGTACGCCGAGACGTTCGATGCCCGCGCAGACGCCGGTCATTCCGGTGGTGGCGATGAGCATGAGCGCGGCGCTGGTGGTCAGCAGGAAGCGCATCATGATCGACGCGTAGCTGACCCAGCCGCCGGTCACGGCGATCGGGCCGATGCTCCCGATGACCACTTGGTCGAGCAGCGGGTTGAAGACCCCGACGACCAGCGCGAACGGCGCCGCGATCGCGAGTCGAACGCCCAGCTCGCGCGGCGGCATCCCGCTTTCGCTCACGAGCACGATCGGGAAGATCACGAACGGCAGCAGCGCCAACAGGTCGTACTTGCCCAGCGACACGACGCACACGAGGAAGACGACGGTCGCGAGCACCTTGGCGCGCGGGTCGATGCGGTGCATCGGCGTGTCTCGGCCGGAAAACTCGTCGAGCCAGCCGAGGCGATAGAGCCCGGATTCGAGGGTGGACATCGCCGGAGCCTAGACGAGACCGTCGCCGGTGGTGGTGGCGACGAACTTGCCGTGTTTGACGCCCTTGGTGCCGATCAGAGCGTCGGCGATGCGCTTGATCTCGCCCGCGCGGCCGCGTAGCACGATCACTTCGAGGCAGTGATGCGTGTCGAGGTGGATGTGCAGCGTCGAGAGGATCTCCTCGTGATGCGAATGCTGCTGCTCCGTGAGCTTGTCGGAGAGGTCCGTGGCGTGGTGATCATAGACGAGGGTGACCGTGCCGACCGCATCGGCCTCGGTGTCGGCCCACTGGTCCTCGACCAGCGTGTTGCGAATCAGATCGCGTACGGCCTCCGAGCGGTTCACGTAGCCCTTCTCGGCAATGAGCGCGTCGAACTTCTCAAGCAGCCGCTCGTCAGTGGAAACGCCGAAGCGGATGACGTCTGACATGGAGACTCCCTCGATAGGGTGCGGTTCGTGCCCTGTTGGCGTGCGGTCCGTGCGCCTCTGGCGTGTGATTCGTGCCACGCCCGACACGCCTGCCGAGCAGTACGTGCGAACTGTCCGGAATCGCTTGACGGGGCCCGCGCAGGCTCGTACCGTCGGGGAGAGAGTAACACGAATGCTGAGTGGGTAGCACTTACAGAGGACGAGTTACGCCGAACGGCGCGTGAGGGGAGTTCGCTTCATGCACATGGCAGATGCGCTCATCTCACCCGCAGTGGGAGGTGCGATGTGGGCGGCGACTGCGGTCACCACCGTCTACTGCGCCAAGAAGATCCGTGAAGAGAACGACCTGTCGCGGATTCCGCTGATGGGTGTGGCCGGCGCATTCATATTCGCCGCACAGATGCTCAACTTCACCATTCCGGGAACCGGCTCGAGCGGCCACCTGGGCGGAGGACTCATACTCGCCGTGTTGCTCGGGCCCGAGGCGGCTTTCCTCGTGATGTCCTCGGTGCTCACGGTACAGGCGCTCTTCTTCGCCGACGGCGGGCTGCTCGCACTCGGCGCCAACATGATGAACCTCGGATTCTTGACCGCGTTCCTCACGTATCCGCTCGTCTACAAGCCGATCGTCGGCAAGAATCCGACGCGCGGTCGCCTCATCGTGGGCTCGATGCTTGCCGCCGTCGTGGGGCTGCAGTTGGGATCGCTCGGTGTGGTGCTGGAAACGACGTTGTCGGGAGTCAGCGAGCTGCCATTCTCGGCGTTCCTTCTTCTGATGCAACCCATACATCTGGCGATCGGGGTCGTCGAGGGAATCGTGACGGCAGCGGTCATCCTGTTTGTGCGGCAAGCTCAGCCCGAGTTGTTGCAGCGTCGCGCGGAAGGCGGGCGGCTCACCGGCGTCAACCTCAAACCTGTGCTCATCGGTCTTGCCGTGGCGACCATCGTGGCCGGAGCCGTGTTCTCGTGGTTCGCGTCGACCAATTCAGACGGGCTCGAGTGGTCGATTGCGAAGGTGCGCGGATCGAGCGAGCCCGATTCCACAGATCCTGTCCATGCGGTGCTTGCGCGCATCCAGAAGAGCACGGCGTTGCTCCCGGACTACGGGTTCAGGCAGGGCGCGCGCTCAGCGTCAGGCACGGCGGAGCCGACTTCGTCCTGGCCGGCCGTCGATGCCGGGACCAGCAGTTCGGGCCTTATCGGCGGAGCTATCGTGCTGGCGCTCGCCGGCGGCGTGGGCTGGGTCCTGAAACGCCGCTCTGATAATCGATCAAGCGGCTGAGCGCCGCAGCGGCGTGTGTCGGTGCAATAAAGAAAAGGCCCCTCGCGATGAGGGGCCTTCTTGCGTGCTACTCAACTAGCTACCGAGACTAGACCAGCTCGATCGTCGTCCCGTCGTCAGCAGGATTGCCCTCGAGATCGATCAGCGCCTCACCGATCTTGCCGCGCGCCTCGCCGAGCAGAACGCCCGCCTGCGCGAGCGCAATGCTGACTTCGCTGCGCTTGCCGTGATCGGCCAAGTGGTGCAACTGCTCGAGCCACTGCTGCGCCATAGCGAGCGCGTCATCGGACTGCCCGATGGCCAGCTTCATCTGTCCTACGTTCATTCCCTGTTCGCACATGGCGGGGTCCCTTCTTGCGTCACGAATGCTGAAAGCGTAACGCGCCCGATCACTCTTTGGTGAGTGACCGGGCGCGTCAAGAGCGCTGAGGTTTCTAGCCGATCCAGGGAGCGAGCTCCTCGAGCAAGCGCTTTTTGGGCATCGCGCCGACGAGCTTCTTGGCCACCTGGCCGTCGACGAATACGAGCAGCGTGGGAATCGAGAGGATGTCGAACTTGGTCGCGACACCCGGGTTCTCGTCGACGTTGAGCTTGCCAACGACGACAGCGTCGTACTCCTCGGCGATCTCCTTGAGTACCGGTTCCATCATGCGGCACGGTCCACACCAAGGTGCCCAGAAATCGAGGACGACCGGCTTCGAGCTTCCCGCCACCGTGGAATCGAAATTCGCGTCAGTGACCTGTGTCAGATCTGCCATCAAATACTCCCTTCGAGGTTACTACCTAGAGTACACACGTCGTGTTCTCATCGAGGTACCGCAATGCTTCAAACGCCGCCGATGCTCCTTTTGCCGCGGCGGTGATGACCTGTTTCAGTTCGCCATCCGTAATGTCCCCGGCCGCAAAGAGGCCGGCTACGGAGGTGCGACCATCGTGGTCTATCTTGATGTACCCGTTCTCGTTCAAGTCAACGAGGTTGGTCACAAGTTCGTTCATCGGATGCACGCCGACAAAGATGAAGACGCCGTTGAGAGGAAGGTACTCCTCCGGATCACCCTTCGTCGATTCGAGGCGCAGCCCGGCGACTTTGCCGTCCTCGCCGACCACTTCGACGGGGACGCGGCTGAGGTGCTCTTCGACCTTGGGGTTGGCTCGGCAGCGGTCCTGGATGCAGCGCGTGGCGCGGAACTCGTCGCGACGGTGGATCAGGTGGACCTTGCTGGCGAACTTGGTGAGGAACATCGCCTCTTCGACCGCCGCATCGCCACCGCCGATGACGGCTACAACCTTGTCGCGGAACAGGGCGCCGTCACAGGTGGCGCACCACGACACTCCTCGGCCGGTGAATTCCGCCTCGCCCGGAATGCCGAGCTTGCGAGGGACGGCACCGGAGGCGACGATGACCGAGTACGCTTCGAACTCTTCACCCTCGCACGTCAGGACAAACATGCCGTCGTTCGCCTGCGTGATCGAGTCCACAGGCGAGAATGAGCGAATGATGGCGCCATGCTCCTCGGCCTGCGCGGTGAGCAGGTCGCCAAGCTCTTGGCCGGAGACACCCTTGGGGAATCCGGGGTAGTTCTCGACCCAGTCGGTGGTTACGATCTGACCGCCCGGAATACCCCGCTCGAATACGACGGTCTTGGCGCGACCACGCGATGCGTAGAGGGCTGCGGCAAGCCCGCCGGGCCCGCCGCCGATGATTGCGATGTCGATGCGCTCTCGTGTCACTGCGATACTCCTGCGGTTGTTTCGACGGGTCGTCCTGCCGCCTTGGCCTCGGTCTCCAATTGGGCAAGGAATGCCTCTGCTTGCTTGAACAGCGCGTGCTGCTGAGCGTCGTTCTTGGTCAAGTCGATGACTTTCTGGAACTGGGCAGCGGCGGCCTGAAAATCGCGCTGAGGGCCCTTCCAGTAGAAGATGCCGAGATTGAAGTTGCCGCTCACGTGGTTCTTATCCTGCTTGAGTACTTCGCCGACCAGATTGATCGCTTGGTCGGTCTGACCGTTGTAGAAGTAGAGCGCGGCAAGGTCGACTTTGGCTGCATTGTCCTGTGGAGAGACAATCATATAGCGTTCGAAGTAACGGATTGCCTGACGGCCGTAGTCGAGTGCGGCGACAGGGTCGGATGCTGACGCGGAGTTTCGCAGGTCGTAGTAGAAGTTGGACATCGTCAGCAGTGCCTCAGGGTCTTTGGGATTGGCCTGTAGCGTCTGGATGGCATCGAGGGCCTTGAGCTGGCCTGGGGCCAGTACGCTCTTGAGCTCAGACGGGATCTGGGTGCTTCCGATGACCGGTTTCTGGATGTAGACCGCGATGACGATTACGGCAACGAACACCGCGAGTGCGACTGCGAGAATGGTTATCGGGGTCTTGTAGCGCTGGAACGGTCGGATGATGTAGTTGCGGGCGAATCCGCCTTCGACCCCGTCAGCGTATCGTTCGACAGTGACTCCAAGCGTCTGCGCCTTGAGGAGCATGTTCAGGTCGTTGGTGACCAGTGTGACGTCGCAGGACTTGTCTGAGGATTTGCAGACCTGGTAGGCGGTGGCGAGCACACGGTCGTCGGCGTTGCGGGTCTGAAATCCGTCGGGCAGACTGCCGTCGTTCTCGAAGGGGGCGACGCGGAGGCTGCCGCCGTCAGGCAGTTCGACGCCCTCGATAAGCGAGCCTTCCTCGGACAGTTCGAAGAGGATGCGGCTGACTTCTCGGCCACGAAAACGCAGATCGGGATCGACGCGCGCGGTCTTGAGCTTATCCAGCTCGCCCAGGACGGTCTCAGGGATGACGATCTCTGCGCGAGGAAACGAGAGAACGGAGTTTGGATCCGCTAGCAGCACATTGGTGTCCAGTACGACGATCTTCTTCATTTATGCTGCCTTTCGCCGCTTGAGCGCGTGTGATTACTGGCTGGCGTTAGCGGTATTGTGCGGCCGCGTAGTCCTTTATGACGACTGGGCTTCCTATGGCCTTGCGAAGCGGGACCCCGTCGAGCGTTGCAATGTACGTTCCCCAGACCCACAGCCCGGTGACATCGCTCTCAGTCCAGAGTTGGATGCCGCCGTTCTCTTGTCCGTACTGATAGATGCGTAGTTCAAGAGCGGTCGATTGATTCGCGAGCTCCTGCGCCGTCTGGTCCCTCGTCATGCTGCCCGCGTTGTTAATCGCCCATGAGGCCAACGTCCCCGTGTTTGCGCGCAGCGTGTTCTTGCCGACGAACAGGCGACCGCCATCGTTTGCCAGCACCGCGAGTACGAGCACCACGAACACGAGGTAGAGCACATTCTTCATTCGTCCTCAGACTCCTCTGATTCTGACTCGGACGGGTCAGTGTAGCGCCCGCTTGTGTCGGAAGTGTGTGCCCGAGCCAATTCGGCCTCCTCGGCCCTCTCGGCGGCCCGCACTCTTCTCACAATGAACGCCAATAGGATCGCAAGAGCAATGACGATACCGCCGATGACCGCGAGCCGGTCCAAGTAGGAGGCGCGCACCTCGACCGTGCGCCGAGCGAGCACGACGTCACCTGCAAGAATCTCGACCGACAGCTTGCCCGAGAGGGCGGACTGCATGTTGATCGGCACCTGTACGAACGTCTCCTGCGGACGCATAGCCGTCTGGGTCCGCCTGGGACCGACGACCTCGATGCCACCTTGCGTGGATGTGCGTACGGTGACTTGGAGTACCTTCTCGGAGCCGTTCTGGAGGCTGACCGGTACCAATCCTTTGGCGCCCGCGAGCGTGATCGGCTCGATCTTGAGGTCGACGTTATCGAGTATCGAACGCGAGGTCTTCAGCGAGGCGTTCGCGAACTGCTCACCGCGTTCAGAGCCGAGCCAGGCGCCGTCGGGCCCCGCCCATGCGGAGCTCTGCGACATGAGCGAGCTCATGTGGGCCGAGAAGGCGTCAGGATCGGCTTCGCCGAGACTTGCTGTGAGCGCTTCGGCGAAGAGTCGAGCGCGCGACACTGCGGCGAGGTAACTCTGGGGGCCTGCGGTACCGAGCTTGTCGGCCAGCAGGCGGACCGTTTTGGCCTTGTCGGGGTTCACAGTCTCGCGACCCAGCACCGACTGGGTCCACTTCTGGTTTTCGAGCGCGCGGATCGCCGGAACGATGGTCTGAGTCGCCGTCGCTCCGTCTTCTGAGAGTTCGACGCGCACCACGATCGGCTGTGTGGGTG
>JBBRWO010000055.1:0-13482 GCA_038249135.1 Coriobacteriia bacterium | reverse complement strand
GGGGGGTCGACCACTCCCGCCTTGGCGAGCGCTTCCTCGGCGACGCGTCGGTAGTATGCTTGCGTTCTCAGGGTCACGCATTCTCCGGACATAGGCTTCACGCCACCGGCAGTGGTCGTGATGATTGTATCTGTATCGTCCTATTCCCCTGTTCAGGGCAAGGGCGCGACGTAGGTTCGTGTGACCGCAGTCACAACTTTGCAGGAGACTCATGTAGCGTACGACCCATCGACCCGATATACCAGTAGTGACGGAACTCGAGCGAAAAGGAGGCGGGATGGCCAGCGAGACAGAAGGCTACCCACGCGCCGAGGAGGTACTCCGGCTGCTGGCAGCAGCCGCAGGTGCCGCTCGCCTGTACCCTCCCGCATCCGCGCTACCCGCCGAGGCGGTCGCGCGGTTCGTCTCTCGCACAAACGATGCCACCTTCTCGGCACAGGGACCGCTGCGCTACATCGTGGACCCGCACGAGTTCCGCTCGGGTGACACAGCTATCGCCAGTGGCAACAGCCAGGTCATCGCACTGGCCGAGTCATTGCACGCGTTGCAAGTGGGGCAGCTACTGATCGCACCGGGTCTCTCGGAGGCCGAAGCGGCAGCGTTCGTAGCGGTCGTCATCTCCGATTCAGGGGCGATTCGTACCCAAGGCGGCCTGCGTAGCGCGCTCGCCGCGATCGGCGTCGCCCACATCGCCGTCGTCGAGGTCTCGCTGCGCGCCTCGGAGGAGGAGGGGCTGCTCGGCGTGGATCTGATGGTCGCGCCCCTCGACATCATCGCCGAGGAGACCGCCAAGGCCGCGGAACGCTGGGCGCACAGTGAGGGTCCCGGGGTCGACGAGGTCGCGGGTGCCATCGACCGGCTCGAGGCCGCCACCCGGCGTATCGCCGTGGAACGCGTCGCGTCAGCGCTGATGCGGCTCGATGAAACGACTCGCTTGCGCGTGCTCGCCTTCTCGCTGAAGGCCGATGCGAACGGCCGTCGGATGGACGGCATGCTCAACGTCATCGCCAACATGAAACCCGCTGCGCTCGCGCGGCTGCTCACCCTCGTCGCCGCCCAGGCCGGAACCGACCCGGCCCGCATCGCGGGTGCGCTGCCGCTTCCGCCTGAGACCGCCAAGCTGCTGGCGATCATGCTCGCCCCCACGCCCGATGCTCCCGAGAGCTCCGGTGCCGCCGACACCGCGCAGGCAGCGGAGATCGCGCGCGAGATGGCGATTGCAGACGACACCGGCGATATCGACCGTCAGATCGCCGTCGCGTCACCGCAGCTCTCGGCCGGGCGCGCGCTCGCCACTGCGGTGGCCGTATCCCGCAACCATCCCGATACCGGCGCGGTCGCCTCTATCGGCGACTCCCTGCCGCATGCTGCACGCGACGGGTCCTTCACTACCGTCCGAGAAGCGCTGCGCCGCCTCGATGAGCTCGCACGCCAGCCAGAACTCACCGACTCGACCATCGCTGCCCGAGCGACGCTTACCGACGCCGCCGTGCTTGCAGAGATCTGCTCGGCGGTTCAGACGGACTCGGACGCTGCGATCGTCGGCGAGCTGTTGCACAGTGCCGGACCCGCCGGCACCGAGGCGCTGCTCGAAACGTACATCCGCGGGTCGGAGCCGCTCCGCTCTCTCCTTCGACCGGTACTGCGCGGAATGAGCGAGTCGGTGCTGGGAGTTGCCCGTGCGCGTCTTCGCACCGACGACCCCAAGTCAGCGATCGCGATTCTCGAAACCTTATCGGCGCTGGGAGACCGCCGCGTTGTGCCGGTCATTTCCCAGGCGCTTGGCCACCTCGATGAAGAGGTACGCTTCACCGCGATAACCGCACTCGCCGACACGCCCGGCTCGGAGGCCACCAACGCGCTGACCAAGGCGCTCGGGCACTCTGAGCCCGAGACGCAGCGCTTCGCGGTTCGCGAAATCGGCCGTGTGAAAGCCACTCCCGCCATCCACCAGCTCGCACGTGCGCTCGAGGACCTCAACGTCCAGCGTACCTACGAGACGAAGAAGGAGATCGTGCGCACTTTGGAGCAGATCGGCACGCCGGAAGCGGAGCGCGCGTTGCGGCGAACCGCAGGCAGGACGTTTGTTTGGGGCAGAAAGACCAGAGAGCTTCGCGCACTTGCCCGCATGGCCAGCGAAAACATTCAGAAATCGAACGCCAACCGTGAAGGAGTGGATACGCCGTGACGGACATGCCATACCGTCCCGAGAACGATGGCCCGCTTGCGAGCCCGATTGAAATCGCGGTGGAGACCTCCTACATCGCCGTCTCCGCGCCCTTCGCCACGCCCGAGAAGCTCGAGCGCGCACGCGAGCTCGTGCGCACGCTTGCCGTGGCCGACACCAATGCGGCGCTGTATCCCACAACGCACCCGCTGGTCGCGGCGTCGCTCATCGAACTGGTCTCGGCGGTGCGAACCCTCTCGTCCATGGGCTTCGAGGACGTCACCATCAACATCTACAAAGGCACTCTCTTCGTCGAGAACCAGGTGTTTCCCGAGGAGAGCGTGACCTACCGCAAGCTCCTCGAGGAGCTGCTCGCGCGGGGCATCTCGGCGGTCACGTTCCTACCGACCATCTCGGTCGAGGACGGTGCGGCGTTGGTCGAGCTGCTGGCCGAGGCCAGAGTCACCGACATCGAGGCGGCGCAGGACTTCCTGGACGCCAGTCACGTGCGTGGCTTCACTGTCTCCGAGACCTCGACGCTCGAGGACACCAGCAACGACGAGCGCAACAAAGAGGTTCGCGCCAAGGCCCGCGAGAGCTACGACGCAGGAGTCGGCGCGATGCGCGACATCGAGTCGCAGGCCAAACTGGGTCGCGTGCTCGAGGTCGGGCCGCTGCAGCGCGTGGTCGAGTCGATGCTCGACAACCTGTTGCAAGATCCGGCAGCGGTCCTCGGCCTGACGGCGATCAAGGGACACGACGATTACACGCTCAACCACTCCATCAACGTGTGCATCCTGTCGATCTCGCTGGGAGATGCGCTTGGTCTCGACCGTGAGGACATGCACTCTCTCGGCCTGGCCGCACTGCTCTACGACATCGGCAAGGTGCGCATCCCGGAGGAAGTGCTCCTCAAGTCCGGACCTCTGACGGCTGCAGAATGGGCACAGGTCAAGCGCCACTCCGAGGAGGGCGCCGACCTTCTCAAGCGACTTCAGCTCGCCAACAAGATGTGCATGATCGTCGCCTACGAGCACCATCAGCGCCACGACCTCATGGGCTATCCCGACACCACTGGCGCGGAGCAGCACCTTTTCAGCAAGATCGTCGCTGTCTGCGACGCCTACGACGCGATGACCACCCTTCGCCCGTTCCGCCGAGAAATCCGACCCGACAAGGCGCTCTCGGTGCTGATGCAAGGGCGCAACAAGGCCTACGACCCGGCGGTCACCAAAGCGCTCGTCGCGATGCTCGGGATCTATCCGATGGGCGCGGTGGTCACCCTCAACGACCATTCGACCGCTGTCGTCTATCGCGTCAACAATGACGACCTGCTGCATCCGCGGGTCAAGCTGCTGGCAGACGCAGAAGGCCGCTGGCTGGAATCGCCCGAGGTGCTCGATCTGCGCCTCGTCGACCCGACCAACGGCCAACCGCTCAACTGGATCACCGAGTGCATCCCCGCCGCCGAGGCCGGGGTCGATGACGTCTGGCAGTACCTGTAGTTACGGCGTGGTCCCGCTCGCGTCCACGGCGCCACTCGCATCACCGGAGGGCGCGATCGCACTTCCGGCCGCCATGTAGCCGGTAGGAGCGATCGCCTGGCGGATCATGTCCTCATTCGCCGAAGACTCGCAGTAGGCGACCTTGATGCTCGAGGTCGACAGGTCGATCGTGGCGTCCGTGATACTTGGGACCGGCGCAATCGCCGCGAAGATCTGCTCGGCGGCATCCGCCGGTTCGATGTTCGCAGGAATCGCGAGCGCGATGGTCGAACTGGTGCATGCCTCACCACCGGCGAACGTCTTGCTGATGCTGGTTCCGACGGACTTGGCCTGATTGCCCTGCGACGCCGCTATCACGCCCGCACCCACTGCAAGCGCGATGATCACCAGCGTGCCGATCAGCGCGATGTTGGTGCGAGGTTTGGCCTCCTGCTCGGAATCCTCGATGACTGCCTCGGTCACAGCACGCTTGGACGCGGCCTTGGTCGCCTTCGACCGGGCTGGGGCAGCGGGGACAACGTCGTCATCGTCATCGTCATCGGCGTACTCTTCGACGTCGGCGCCACCGTTGAGCTTACGGCGCACACCGATTACCAGACCGGCGCCCAGCGCAAGCGCGATGGCCACCAAGATGATTGGCACAAGCGGCCCACCGGTTCCGCCGACTGGCGCAGCGCCGGGCGAGGTCACCGCCCGCGTGTAGGAGAAGGAAACAGCCAGCAGGTCGCCCTTCTTCACTTTGGTGAACTCCTGCTGGTAGTACTGGTAACCGGTGGGACCTGCCGCCAAGCCGGCGGTCGCCGTTGCCGGCTCGGTGAGGCGCGCGCTCACCGGAATCTGGATTGCCACACCGGCGCTGGGCACGTCGGTCCACGAGGGCTGTGAGAAGGTCACCGTAGAGACGTCACCATTGACGGTGATGGGCGACTGGGTGGTGACCTCAAGCTGAGCGTTGCGCGACTTGGTCAGCGTGAACGTGTAGATGTCCTGACCGTCGCGCTGGGACTTGGTGGTGGTGACTTCCGGGTCCGCAGCAGCGTCGCCGCCGAGGATCTCGCCGGCCCACTGGAGGGCGGATCCGGTTGGAGCAGCAAGCTCGACCGTTGCCGGCAACTTGGTGGAGTCGGGCAGTACACCGGCAACGATGAGCACGGGCGCGTCGGAACTGGAGCCCACATTGAGCGAGATCGACTCCCAGACGGCGACCGGAGCGGCCAGTGCGGCTGGGACACCGACACTGGCGGCCGTGAGCAGTGAAAGACACGTGAGTGCCAGGAAGCGTGTGATGCGGGTCATTGATACCTCCGAGAAGTACGGTAAGGACGCGAGCGACTACATCGCCCGGATCACACCCTAAGCCGTGCAGCGGGAGCCGGTGGGGCTTCTTGGTGGATGTTGCGCAGCGGGGAGGCCCCTCGCAGCGAGCGAACGGGACTCGCGAGCGCGCCCACAACGGTAGGCGACCCTATGAGAACCGGACGTTTTGCGACCTCGCCCGGCGCACCGTGTTCATCGGCGAAGCAACTCGGCTCGGCGCCACACGACCCGCACACAACCGCGGTCGCGCACAGCGGTGCGACTGCGACGAGAATCGCAATCGTGACGAGGAGCTGGATGTAGGAAGAGGTGCGCATCGCAGGGAAGCCTAGCAACTCCCCTGCCCGAGGTATAGAGGGGCGCCGAGAAGCACACAGGAACTCTAGATGAGCGGGTCACCGAAATAGCGCCAGTACAGCAGCCAGAACGAGGTCGTGCCTCTGATGTGCGGCGTGTACTTGTAGAGCGAGTAGGTTGCTTCGTTGGTGGGATACACGGCCCCGCCGTCGATGGTCATCTTGATACCCGGCCTCCAGGGCTTGGCGTTCTTGTCGAGCTTCTGCGCCCCCCACCAGACCTGGTTACCGAACCCTTGGTACTGGTAGGACGTGAAACTGTCGGCCTTGCCGCACCCGGTCGCCCAGTCCAGCTGCTTCTGAGTCGGTGTCGCGTCACCCAAGAGTGACTGCTCCTTTTGCAGCTTCACCAGAAGCACCTTGGGATTGATACGGAACGCCACTGCGGCGTCGGCGATCATCTCGGAGGCATAGCGCACGTTGCCCGAGTGGTCGCGCGTGCGAAACGACTTGAGGATGCCCGGTTGGCGATCAAGAAACGTCTGGATATCACCTACGCTCATCGACCCGGAGTCGCGGAAGTTGGCGTCGGAGATGACCGTGTCAGGCGAGAACTGGTCTGACGGCGAGCCGCCGGAGATCGTGGCCGGTTCGCCGCGCATGAGTCGTGCGATGTCGGTGCCCAGCTCCGTGGTTCGTGCCTCGCCCGTGACTAGGTCGGACTCGATCTTTGAGCGCTGGTCATCGGCCTCGGTCTGCAGCTTTGTGAGGTAATCGAGTCGGTTGGAGAGGCTGTCTTGAAGCCACGCGCTCTCCGAGCGGACCTTTCGGTAGTCAGTGATCGTGTTGGCGTTGCGCTGGCTCACCATCAGCAGAAAGTTGGTACGCGACATCAGTTCCTGCAGCGAGTTCGCGGTCATCAGGATCTCGATCATGGCCGTTCCCCGACTGCGATACATCTCGACCGCGCGCTGTTCGAACGCGAGTTTCGCCTGCTCGAGCTGGTAGTCCTGCTCGGCGATCTGGGCGGTGAGCTTGTCGACCTCGCTGCGCGTCTGACCCAGCTGACGGCTGACCTTCACGTACTCGGAGACATTGGCGCCAAGACGAGCGCGCATGGAGTCGAGCTCGCGCTTGATGTCTTCCTGCTGCGCCTTCTTCGCGGCGATGGTGGCCGTGTTGACTGTGCTCGCCGGCGCCGAGAAGGCCGCGCACGGCACCATCAGACCGACACCCGCCGCCAGCAACAGCGCCAGGCCGATCCCTGTCAGCAGGCGGATGAATTCACTGCTGCGATGTGTTGAAGCGTGAGCCACGATCCTCCACCGGTGGTTGCCGCAGCACCCCGGAAACGGAGTGATGCGAAACAGACGATACCACGCCTAAGCAGCACGGTTACAGCTCGCCCCGCCTCCGCACCATCTCTATAGCGCGCGGTATGCCGAGACGGTCACCGTGAGCGTCACGAGCGCCGGATCGGACAGCGACGCGATCGCGGCGGCGAGCGCCGCGGCATCGGTATGCCAGGCGCTCGGTCCCATACCTGCGAGCGCGGCTACCTCTGGGTGCGAGAGCTGCATGGTGCGCGCCACCTCGGCGGTCTCGAGCAGCGCGAATCGGGCCGAGAGTTGCGCGTCGAGTCGCTCGGGCTTGCGGTCATCGACGCTGAGCAACCCCAGCGCGGTGATGAGCTCGCTCAGATGACTGGCATTGGGCGTCACGACGACCAGAACGCCGCCCGGCGCCAACACGCGCGCCATCTCCTCCACGTTGCGCGGCGAGAACACGTCGAGGACCGCCGCAGCGCTGTCGGTGGCAAGCGGCAGGCCACTCCACACGTCGCAGGCGACGGCACCGATACGGTCGTGACTGCGCACGGCTCGGCGAAGCGCGGGCTTGGAGATGTCGAGTGCCACGCCCGCGTGCGTCGTCAGCGCGTCGAGTGCGGCAGCGAGGTAGTAGCCTGTGCCGGCGCCGACTTCGACGATCACGCCGTCGGGGCCATCCGCCAACGCCGAGGCGAGCATGCGAGCGGCCTCCTCGGCAATCGGAGTGTAGTGACCCGCCGAGAGGAACACGTCGCGCGCCTCGATCATGGCGGAGGTGTCGGCGGTGCCGGTGCGGGCGTCGCCGCGCAGAAGGCTCACGTAGCCCTGGCGGGCCAGATCGAACGCGTGCCCGGCGGTGCAGCGCAGCGTCGCGCCATCAGCGGCGAGGGGTTCGCCGCAGTGCGGGCAGCGGAGCGCGGAAAGGACCTGGGGAAGCTCAGTGATTTTCATAGGTCGATGATAGCCTAGGTGTCGGCACCGTTCTCGCTAAGCACTCGTTCGAACTCGCGGCGAGGACCTGATCCCAACGGTATCCTTAACGCTGGCTCCACCGGTAACACTCTCCGCCGCGCCTGTTGCGGCTTCACAGTAGGGTCAATGCATGCAACCGATTCGGGTTCGAGTCCAGCTTGTGGCCGCAGCGTCGATGTGGCTTGTCGGCGCATCGATCCTGCTGATTCGCGGCGTGGGATACATACAGGGCCGTTACTGGCACGCCTGGATTCTCGCGCTCGGGCTCGCGCTCGGCGTGGTGAAGGCGCGACTCCTGCTGGACCGAGTCGCCACCAAGGCGGTTCTTCGAATCCAAGGCCGCGCGGACAAGTCGGTGATCGGCTTCTTCTCGGCGAAGTCGTGGATCCTCATCGCGGTGATGATGGGCAGTGGCATCACGCTGCGGCACCTCGTCGTGAACCCCGATCAGATTGGCGCGGGTATCATGGGCGCCATCTACGTGGGGGTCGGTACCGCGTTGCTGCTCGCTGACCGCGTGTTCTGGCGCGCACTCTTCAAGCCGCTCGCAGCCAAGCCGTCAGAGACGAATCCGCTCAGCGCAACGACGTAGTTTCGAGGCGAGCTCCGACGCGAGGGCGTCCATCGGCAAGCAGGGTATACACCCATGGTCACACTCAGTAACCAAAGGAGTAACCATGCGCCCACTCAGCCTCCGGAACTCAACGATCATCGCCCTCGGAATCCTCGTTGCGCTCGCACTGACGATCACCGGGTGTTCTGCGGGCGGAAGCGGCGGTGCCCCGCAAGGCACCGGGAGCTCAGGCGGCTCGACTCCGCCCACTACCGCCTCCGGCCCCACGATCACCGAGAAGGACTTCGCGTTCAGCCCGGCTACGCTGACCGTCAAGGTCGGTGACGTAGTGACATTCGTGAACGAGGACTCGGCGCCGCACAACGTCTCCATCGACGGCGCCGAGCTGGGCATGCAGAACCAGGGCGCGAGCCTCACCTGGACCGCAGCCAAAGCCGGCGACTTCCCCTACTCGTGCGTGATCCACCCCGCCATGACCGGAACCATCACCGTCAAGTAGCGGGGAGCATCAGTGGCTGAACCGGAGCTCAAGCCCGCCGAGAACGTACTCGGTTAGCCTCGGCGAGCGGCGGCGCACGCGGCGATTCCCGCCTCGGCGTCTCACAGCAGCGCCATCAAGCGAAGATCTCACGTCCCATGACCACCGCAGCCCGTAGTCGGGAATGAACTGGGAGTCGTCCCTGCGTCGTTCACCTTGCGGTGAGCGTGGCGGTGAACGGCGACGTGCTCACCGCGAGTGGCGGCTCTGCACACGCAAGCGGCGTCATCGCGCTGGGGGCAGACGCGAAATGTGCCAAAGAGGCTGGTCGAACCCGCAAACCGACCCTAATTGCCGCTCACGCCAAGACGCTGTGCCTACTACACTTATCTTCGTATGGTGAATTGACCACGAGGCGCTGTCGGCAACCTCAACCAACGCTCCACGCCGAGCAGCACCGCTCCACAGATGGAGGAACCGATGAAGTCGGATCTGCAGATCGCCCAAGAATCCCCGCTCCGCCGTATCACCGAGGTGGCGGCAGAGATCGGCATCGACGAGGACGACCTCGAACTGTACGGAAAGTACAAGGCGAAGGTCTCGCTCGACGTGCTGGCGAAGCTCGCGGATCGTCCTCAAGGACGCTACATCGACGTGACCGCTATCAACCCGACGCCGCTGGGCGAAGGCAAGACCGTCACAACTGTCGGTCTCGGCCAGGCGCTCAAGTACATCGGCAAGAACGTCATCACCTGCATCCGCCAGCCTTCGCTGGGTCCGGTCTTTGGCATCAAGGGCGGCGCGGCGGGTGGCGGCTACTCACAGGTCATCCCCATGGAGGACTTCAACCTGCATCTCACGGGTGACGTCCACGCGGTGACGATGGCCAACAACCTCCTCTCAGCCTACATCGACAACCACATCTACCAGGGCAACGACCTGGACATCGACCCCTACTCGATCACGTGGCGCCGCGTCGTGGACTTGAACGACCGCAACCTGCGCAACGTCGTCACGGGCCTTGGCGCCAAGCTCGACGGCCTGCCCCGCGAGACCGGCTTCGACATCTCGGTGGCAAGCGAGGTCATGGCGATCCTCGCGATGGCGACCGACCTGAAGGACCTGCGCGCGCGCCTCGGGCGCATCGTCATCGGCATGAACACGTCCGGCCAGCCCGTCACCGCCGAGCAGCTCAAGTGCGCCGGCGCGATGGCCGTCCTCATGCGCGACGCGATCAAGCCCAACCTCATGCAGAACCTCGACGGCGGTGCGGTGCTGGTGCACGCCGGCCCCTTCGCCAACATCGCGCAGGGCAACAACTCCATCATCGCCGACAAGATCGCGCTGAAAATCGCCGACTACGTGGTGACCGAGTCCGGTTTTGGTGCCGACATGGGCGCCGAGAAGTTCATGAACATCAAGTGCCGCGCGTCCGGGCTCACCCCCGATTGCGTCGTCATCGTCGCAACCGTGCGCGCGCTCAAGGCCTCCTCGGGCAGGTTCGAGGTCACCCCGGGCAAGCCGCTCGATCCCAAGCTGCAGGCCGAGGACCTCGAGTCGCTGGGCGAGGGCATCGTCAACCTCGAGGCGCACATCGAGAACATGAAGAAGTTCGGCGTGCCGGTCGTCGTGGCGGTCAATCACTTCCCCACCGACACCGACAACGAGCACGACTTCATCAAGGCGGGCGCGATGGCTGCCGGTGCGGACTTCGCCGTGACCCACAAGGTCCACGCGGACGGCGGCCCCGGTGGCGCCGAGCTGGCTGAGGCCGTGGTCAAGGCGTGTGAGCTGCCCAAGGAGTTCAAGCTGCTCTACCCGGACGACGCCAGCATCAAAGAGAAGATCGAGACCATCGCGCGCGAGATCTACGGCGCCGACGGCGTGGATTACCTACCCGCCGCCGAGGCCAAGATCAAGCTCTACACCGAGCTGGGCTACTCACACCTGCCCATGTGTATGGCCAAGACCCACCTCTCGCTCTCTCACGACCCGACACTCAAGGGTCGCCCGACCGGCTGGCGTCTCCCCATCCGCGACATCCGCGCGAGCGTCGGCGCCGGCTTCCTCTACCCTCTGTGTGGCGACATGCGCACGATGCCGGGCCTGCCCAAGTTCCCCGCCGGCGACTCGATCGATCTTGATGAGCACGGTAACGTCGTCGGCCTGTTCTAGGGCCACACTATCCAACGCTGAGCTTGCCGCCGCATTACAATGAGCATTCGTCGAGTGGGGATTGAGCACCGTGACCGAGCATACCTGCAGCTGCGCCAAGGAAGCCGAGGCCGTCGACCTGACGCTCCTCGGTCCCGTGCTGGCCGCGCACGCTCACGACCAGGGCGCGCTGATTCCCGTGCTGCAGCAGGCTCAAGAGGTCTACGGCTATCTGCCGCGCGAGGTCCTGCGCGAAGTCGCCGAGCAGCGCGAGACGCCGTTCTCGGAGGTCTACGGCGTCGCGACGTTCTACTCGCAGTTCTACCTCGAGCCCCGCGGGCGCACGATCGTGCGCATCTGCCACGGCACCGCCTGCCACGTCGCAGGCGCGCCCGAGGTCACCAGCGCGATCGTCGATGAGCTGGGCGTCCGCGTGGGCGAGACCGCCGACGACCTCAGTTTCACCGTCGAGGCCGTCGCGTGTGTGGGCTGCTGCGGGCTGGCCCCGGTCGTGGTGACCGGCGAGCAGGTCCACGGCCAGATGACACCCTTGGCCGCCCGCAAGCTGGCCAAGCAGCTCCGCCGAGAGGCCACCCAGTGACCGGCCCGACTCCGGCGACCCCAGCCCCCGCCCCCGCCACGCCGACCGTCGGCGCGCCCGCCGCCAGCGCCGCCACCTACGAGGTCCGCGTCTGCGCTGGGTCCGGCTGCGTCGCCAACGGCTCGCTCGCCATCGCGGAGCGTTTCGAAACCGCCATCGCCGAAGCGGACGCTGGCGAGTCGATGCGCGTCGTCAAGACAGGCTGCCACGGCCTCTGCGCGCAAGGCCCGGTCGTGGTCGTGGGCGAGGACGGCATCTTCTACCCCGCCGTCGACCTCGATTCCGCGGACCGCATCATCGACTCGGTGCTCGACGGCCGCAAGCCGGTCGAGGAGCTGCTCTTCCGCGAGTCGCCCGACGGGCCGCCCATCGCACGCTACGACGACGTTCCCTTCAACGCCCGCCAGCAGCGCATCGTCCTGCGCAACTGCGGCGTCATCGATCCAGAGAGTCTCGACGATGCCCTCGCCTGCGGCGACTACGTTGCTCTCCGCACCGCGCTTACCACGCAGACTCCCGAGCAGATCATCGAGACCGTGCGTGCTTCCGGCCTTCGTGGCCGAGGAGGCGCCGGCTTCTCCACCGGCCTCAAGTGGCAGCTAGCGCGCGACGCCGTCGGCGACCTCAAGTACATGTGCTGCAACGCCGATGAAGGCGACCCCGGCGCGTTCATGGACCGCGCGGTCCTCGAGGGCGACCCGCACGCCGTGCTCGAGGGCATGGCGATCGCCGCCTACGCCATCGGCGCGAGCGCGGGCTACGTCTACGTCCGCGCCGAGTACCCGCTCGCCGTCCGCCGCCTCCGCAAGGCGATCGCCGACGCCGAGGCCGCGAACCTTCTCGGCGACGACATCATGGGCACCGGCTTCTCCTACCACGTCTCAATCCGAGAGGGCGCAGGGGCCTTCGTGTGTGGCGAAGAAACCGCGCTGATCGCGTCGGTCGAGGGCCATCGCGGCATGCCTCGGCCACGACCGCCCTTCCCCACCACCTCGGGGCTCTGGAACCGGCCCACCTGCATCAACAACGTCGAGACGCTCGCCAACATCGCCTGGATCGTGAATCATGGCGCCGAGGCGTACAGCTCGATCGGCTCGGGCACCAGCAAGGGCACCAAGGTGTTCGCGCTCACCGGCCGCATTCGCCACAGCGGCCTCGTCGAGGTGCCGATGGGCCTCACCGTCGCCGAGATGGTCGACGACATCGGCGGCGGTAGCTCGACGACGCTCCCCACCAAGGCGGTGCAGATCGGCGGCCCCAGCGGCGGCTGTCTGCCCGCGAGTCACTTCGACACGCCCATCGAGTACGACGCGCTTGCGGCCGTTGGCGCGGTCGTCGGTTCCGGCGGCCTCGTGGTCGTCGACGAGTCCACCTGCATGGTCGCGTTCGCCCGCTACTTCCTCGCGTTCACGCAAGACGAGTCGTGCGGCAAGTGCGTCCCCTGCCGCATCGGCACCAAGCGCATGCTCGAGATCGTGACGCGCATCACCGAGGGAACCGGCAAGCCCGGCGACATCGAGGAGCTCGAGCGCTTGGGCAACGCGGTCCGCTCGGCGTCACTCTGCGCGCTCGGCGGCACGGCGCCCAACCCGGTGCTCACCACCATCCGCTACTTCCGCGAGGAGTATGAGGAGCACATCCGCGACAAGAAGTGCCGCGCGCACGCCTGCGCCGCGCTTTCCAACTACCTGGTCGTCGACGAGAAGTGCAAGAGTTGCGGCATCTGCAAGAAGAACTGCCCGGTCAGCGCGATCTCCGGCGAACCCAAGCAGCGCTACCTCATCGACTCAGACGTCTGTATCAAGTGCGGGATCTGCGAATCCAAGTGCCCGTTCGACGCCATCATCAAGGTCTAGGGGTACCCCGTGAGCGACAGCATCGACACCTCGCGCGTCACGCTGACCATCGATGGTCGCTCGATTCCCGCACGCGCCGACGCCACCGTGCTCGAAGCCTGCCGAGAAGCCGGCATCCACATCCCCACGCTCTGCCACGACCCGCGCCTGGAGCCCTACGGCGGCTGCCGGCTGTGCATCGTCGAGATCGAGGGGATGCGCGGCTACCCCACGTCGTGCACCACGCTCGTCTCG
>JBBRWO010000054.1:0-13590 GCA_038249135.1 Coriobacteriia bacterium | reverse complement strand
TGAGTTCGCCGGTCGCCGAGTCGAACTCGACCCAGCGTACGGTGACGCCGGCACTCTGCGCCGCGTAGAGCCACGGCCGGATGTTGGCGTCGTGATCGAGCCGAGAGACCACGATCTCGTCGCCCGGCTGCCACGTCTTGGCAAGCGCTCGCGAGATGTCGAACGTGAGCTGCGTCATGCTCCGACCAAAGATGACGCCCCCGGGATCCCCGCCCAGCAGGTCCGCCATCGCCAGCCGAGCGAGCCGCACGGTCTCGAGGGTGCGCCGGTCGGCGACCGTGAAGGTGCCGCGCTGGTTCATCGCCGAGGCGAGGGTGTCGCGCACCGCGTCGGCCACGACCTGCGGGACCAACGAGCCTCCGGGTGCGTCGAAGTGGGCAGCGCCTTCCTGCAACGCGGGAAAGGCCTCGCGGACGGCTTCTGGTGAGAACGGCATTGGGCGACTTCCCTCGGTTGGCGGCGCTCGGGGCACCGAGCTTGCGGCGGGTCGCAAGCGGCGAGTCCACTATATGGCAGACGAGCTGAGGGTGTCGCGGCGACCGCACCCGTATTGAACGTTCGCAGAAACTCCACGACGGGTGAATAGCGAAGCCCCCGGGGGAACTCCTCCCCGAGGGCTTTTCGTTGATTGCGTGGTCCAACCAAGTTATGCCGGATGGCACTTCATGCAGACTGCTGCGCCTCCGTTTGCCCCATTGGATTTCATGTAGCCCGTGTGAACAGAGCCCATCGGCACCTTATGGCAACCGCAGCCCTTACCCTGGCCCATCGGATGTGCGCCCGCGAGTGCAGGAGCGGTCAGCGCGAGCATCATCAGGACGGTCAGAAGCATGAGGAACACCTTCTTCATGGAGATCACCTCCCCTCCGTCGTCTCTTCGTCCAAGCGTTGCTGACGGAGTTCTTCCCACGCCGACAGGAGGATGCGCATCCTACCGATGAGGGATTCGAAGGATGATTCGCTGTATCTACTGTTGGAGAGGCCCCGCAGCACGTCCTCGACACCGAGACAGCTCCCCGACGAGGAATGCGCCACTCGTGACCCACGCCGCAATGTCACACCCCTGCGGTATGCTCGGTCCAGGAGGTGCAGACATGGCAAATCGCCTGTCCAAATCGAGGTTCCAGACGGGGCTGCAGTGCCCCAAAGCGTTGTGGCTGTCGACACATGAGCGCGATCTCGCCGATGACATCGGAGAGACCCAGCAGCACATCTTCGACACGGGGACTAACGTGGGCGAGCTTGCCCGCGAGCGCTTCGCTGACGGAGTACTGGTCGCCGAGGACTACAGGCAGTCCGCGCAGGCACTCGAGACCACGCGCCGGCTGCTTGAGAACCCGCCGAGTGCAATCTTCGAGGCGGCCGTGGAGCACGGCGGCGTCTTCGTGCGCCCGGACGTGCTGGTGCGCGTGGGCGAGAACCTCTGGGATCTCTACGAGGTCAAGTCGGGCACCCGGGTCAAGTCCGTCAACATCACCGATGTCGCGGTACAGCTGTGGGTGCTGGAAGGCGCGGGCCTGCCGATCCGCCGCGCGCACCTCATGCACCTCGACAACACCTACGTTTACGAGGGCGGTGACTACGACCTTCAGCGGCTCTTCCGCGCCCAGGACGTGACCGCCGATGCCCGCGTGTACCTCCTGCAGGTCCCCGATTTGGTCGGCGAGATGCTCACGATGCTCGACTGCCCGGAACCGCCGAGCGTCCCCATCGGCATGCACTGTGACAGCCCCTACACCTGCTCGTTCTACGGCCACTGCCACGCATTCCTGCCCAGCCAACCGGTCACCGAACTGCCGAGGATGACCGTCGGCCTGCTGGACTCGCTCATCGCCGACGGCATCCTCGCCATCGGTGACGTGCCCAGCGATTACCCCGGCCTCTCCAGCGCGCAGCGCGAGGTGTGCGAGCTGGTGCGCTCGGGCGAGCCGCGGATGGTCGGCGACATCGGCCGCTCGCTGGCGGGCCTGACCTACCCCATCCACTTCCTCGACTTCGAGGCGTTCATGTCGGCGCTCCCGCTGTATGCGGGCACGCGGCCGTGGCAGACGATCACCTTCCAGTGGTCCGACCACGTGCTGCACGCGAATGGCGACCTCGAGCACCGCGAGTTCCTCTACGAGGGCGCCGGTGACCCCCGACTCCGCTTCACCGAGAGCCTGATCGACGCGCTAGACGGAACCGGCAGCGTCGTCGTCTACTCGGCCTACGAGAACTCGCGACTGAGCGAGCTCGCCACCGCATTCCCCCAGCATGCCGAGAAGATCGCCGCCATCCAGGCGCGGCTCTTCGACCTGCTACCGACGGTCAGAGCGCACGTGCGCCATCCCGACTGCCTTGGCAGCTACAGCATCAAGGACATCCTGCCGGCGCTGGTCGACGACCTGTCCTACAGCGGCCTGGGAATCGCCGACGGCAACCTCGCATCCGTCCGCTACCTGCAGGCCGCGACCGGGCAGCTCCCCGCCGAGGAGTGCGCGACGGTGTACGCGGACCTTCGCGAGTACTGCGGGACCGACACGATGGCGATGGTGAAGCTGCTGGAGGCACTGCGGGCGGGGTGAAGCGAGCCGAGTGTCCACCACTCTGAGTAATTCATGTGACGGTTAGCGGCGTACGGATTTGACAACTCCTATAGCGTAGTCATAATGACTACATACAAGTAGTCGTGAGGAGGATGTCCAATGGCCACCGTCGCAGGTGTAGAGCTAGCTGTCTTGTTCCAAGCGCTCGATGCGGAGCTTCAAAGAACCGGCACTGCGACCACCGAGGTCTGCGTAATCGGCGGATCAGCCCTGGCTGCGATTGGACTCGTCACCCGTCCCACGAAGGATGTGGACATCGTCGCGCTGGCCCGACACGAAGGCGAGCAACTCGTCCTGCATACGGCGCGACCACTACCGGGACCGTTGAGCTCCGCCGTGGCGGCAGTCGCTTCCCAGTATCTAATCGACTCGAACTGGCTCAATGCCGGACCAGCCGACTTAATCGATCATGGACTTCCGGAAGGATTCGAGGGTCGTCTGATAACGAATCGGATTGGACATGCGCTCACGGTCCATTTCGCCGCTCGACTAGACCAGATCTGTTTCAAGACCTACGCGGCAGCCGACGTGGCAGGCCGTCATCTGACCGATCTGCTCGCCCTGAGACCCTCTGACGACGAGATGGCCATCGCGCTGCGGTGGATTGCGGATCAAGATGATTCCGAGGGCTTCCGCCAGCAACTGACTGAGTTGCTCGACTACATGGGGATGACACATGTCGCTCGCGGACGCTAGGGACGCACTGCGCACGGCCGTCCTCGAACTGCTGTGGGCACAATGGACCGACCTCGGCATTGCGGGCACCGCCGGCAGCGGACAAGCGATCGTCGACCCTGAGGCGTTGGTCGTGGCTGCACTCTCGTTCGGTCGGCATGATCCTCGTCTGTTTGACGAGGTCCTCGACTGGCTCAGCCTCAACGGAGACCTGCTGGATGTGACCCGCCTTCGTCGGCTGCTAAAGCCGGCCGACCCTGATGTTCGTCGGCTTGCCGCCGCCATCATCGATTTCTTACGCCAGCAAGCCTCTGGCTCCAAGTGGGACCCCCTCTCGGAGCGCTGGCGCGTCAACGAGGGCCGCACGACATATGCGGCTGTCGGGCTGATGCTTGACTCGGCCGGGACTGCACTCCCTACATTTGGCGCGACTGATGCCCTTTTCGAGCGCCATGGGTTTTCCAGACCCCCCCTCGAGCTGCGCGGTATGTCCACGCGACCTCCGATTGGTGCGCCGTGCAACGGACGCTTGGCAGCTCGCGCGCTCGCGGGCATCGGGGTGCGCGCAGAAACCCTGCTCTATTTGTGGACACACGAAACAGCCCACGGGCGGCTGGTCGCAGCCCGCATCGGTTACTCGCAGCGCCAGGTCGCCGAGTACCTTGCGGGACTTGCCGAGGCCGGATTCGCTCGGAGATTCGAGGTGGGTCGAACAGTGCAGTACCGGCTCGCCGCGTCGTCACCGTGGACGAATGACTCGGGTGCTCGATTCGTCGACTGGCCGCGCGCCTATGAAGCGCTGCTTGTGCTGCAGGCCGGTCTGGAAGAGGCAGCGCGGCTCGACATCCCGTATGAAGCGTCGGTTGTCCTGCGCCGCGTGCTCAACACGTTCGGATCGCTGCTGCCCATTGAAGGAATCGATTTGCCACAGCCTGCGTGCGATACCCATCCTGGCGAGGCTATCCTCGGACATGCGAGCGACATCGCCGGCCAAGTTTCGGACATGCTGAGGAGCTGCGCCGCGCCGAGTGCCGGGTAAGACTCACCGCGAGCGCCGCCGAGTTCCGCCCATACCCCTAGTTGAGCCGTGGGTCTCCAACCCCGCCGGCGGCGCCGGCGGACTGCGACTCCTCCACATCCAACAGAACCCATGGCTCCATCCGCATCACCGCGCGACGCGAAATGCGAAAGCGCGCCTGCCCGATCTCCTCGGCCCATATCGCAAATGCCGAGAACGCCGCCGCGAGCACCGCTATCTGCTCGGGGTGCTTGGATGAGTCCACCCGGTTTGCGTTCACCTGCACCAACGCAGACATCTGTCCTAGCGACTTCTCGACCGGAGTCTCGTCGGTGGATTCGTGGCTATCGAAAGCGGCCGCCACTTCAAGGATGGCCATCGCTATCGCAAGCGCCTCAGCCGAGCGGCCATCTTGCCCAACGGCCTGTGCAATGAAGGCGTCGATCGCTTCCTTGAGCGACATCACGTGCTCCGGGGGGAAGGGTCTCGCTACCGGCCGCGGAGCGTCCAGCCTCTCAAACGGGACCAGGCGGCCGTCGACCTCGAAAGCGATGGCTTTATCGAACAGAGGAGTCAGACTCCAGCGGCGGTCGCCGTTGCGGTTGAACCACGCAACTACATCCGCCTCGCTACCGCCATGACCCAGTGAGGCATAGCCATTGATGCTGTCCCCGCAATCGATTAAGCCGAACTCACGAAGCGGCTCAAGAACACGCATGGTGATCCCCGCGTAAAGATCACCCATCGCATGGAGACCAGGGAGCCCACCACGGGTTGGTTCAGCCGGCCAGAGCTCTTCCTCGTGCGGCATGCGATCCGCGAATACGGAAAGCGGCAGAGGTTCTCGGATGGCGGTGCCGAGGCGGAACAATGCGAACGGCATATGGTCCTGCATGGCAGAGTCCTCGGGATAGCCGTCCATCAGCGCAAGGTTGACCTGAGTGAAGAGGGTCTCAAAGAGCACTCTGTGCAATTCACCCGCCCGCTCCACCGCAAGCAGCTCGCGCCCGCGCGACGTGACCTGCACCTTGCCGCCCCGCACCAGAATCAGGCCGCCATACTGCAGCGCTAGTCGCAGCATCATCAGCGACCATACGCCGTCCTCATCGACTACCCGAGCCCAGCTGAGGTATCCCTGTGTGCGCTCGTCCAGCTCGAGCTGTTCCAACATAAGGGTCACGAAGCGTCGGTTGAGCAGCTTCAGTTTCTCGGTAAGCCTCTGAGGCTCGGCAGCAATCCCGCCGAGAATTACGCGTGCGTTGCGCACCGCGCGAGTCGTCAACGCCTCCTCAACCGAGAGGGTCGTCAGCTTCACCGGGGACTCCGGCTGCCCCAGTCCGTACATGACGAGGGCATCCTGAAGGTCCTCAGTGAGTCCAACGCGTCCGGCACGATCCGCGTCCCTGCGCTTGCCTGCTGCCACTGTGCACCCCTTCGCAACGTCATCACGGCGCTTATCAGTATCTCATCATCGCGGGCTTTCGTTTCACTGATGGCATCGGTTTCAGCGATTGGTGAAAGAGGCGTATCCGAAGAAGAATCCGAACTCATTGACGTGCCTCAACACCGTGCGAGCTGACGCATCGGAACCATTCCCCCACGCTCCAGTGCTCGTGTGCGCAGGTCGCGGCGCAGAAATCGCGTTTATGCTGATCGGACAGCATGAGAATCTCGGTGCAGTGGCTCCAGGTCAATTGCGCCGACAGTGTCGACGCAATCTCAGGATTCGGGAATGACTCGACGAACTGCATCATCCGGAACAAGTTGCGTCGGCTCCACCCGCGCGCCTACCTGCGCGCCGGCACCGTTCTCGCCGGCGGCGAAACCACCGTGTTCCCACCGGAGCTGGCGAGCTGCCGCTCGAGGTCCGCGAACGCGTCGATGACCTCCCTGGCCTCGAACGCGCGATTCCGGCGTCCAACCGACACCTGTTGCAGTATCCCCGCATGCGCTAGACGGGCTACGGCATCATTCACCTGCGGCTTGCTGCGTCCCAGCAAGGTCATGGCGCTCTTCACGCTCAGCACCGGCGTTCCGGGCAACGCACGCAGCAGCAGATCCGCCGACGACCCGGCGCGAACGCTGCCAAGCCGGAGGCGCCATCCCGCCTCGATCTCGTGACATCTCTTCTCGAACGCTGCAGCGTCATCTACCGCTCGGGTGCATGCTGCCGAGAAGAACGCGATCCATGAGTTCATGCCTTTGCGATCGGCTTCGCTGCCAGCCGCTCCCTGATACCGAAAATCGCCCAAGCGTGCCACATAGTCTTGTGCGCGAGTGGCAAGAATCAGCGAGACCGGTGGCTGGACGTGCGTCGACAGTCCCCTCATGCGAAGGACCAGGTGCACGAGTGCCCGGCCTGTCCTGCCATTCCCATCAGCAAACGGATGAATGGTCTCGAACTGTGCATGCGCGATCGCCGCCTGCACCACCACGGGAAGCGAGTCGGAGTTGCAGAAGGCACACAGGTCTTCGAGCAGCGGCCACACGTGGGCTGGCGGAGGCGGGACAAAGGCGGCCGAACAGGGATTGTAGGAGCTGCCGCCAATCCAGCTCTGCACAGTCCTGATTCGCCCCGCATGCTCATGCAGTCCTGTCCCCTGCAGCAGGTACCGGTGCACATCAAGCAGCCGCTCCACCGTCAAGGGCTCACCGGATTCGGCGGTCGAAAGTGCAGCCCTCATGGCGTCGACATTGCCGAGCACTTCCTCTGCCGTCACATCGCCGACGGGCTCGCCAATCTGCCGCGCCGCCTCAGCACGCAGCAGGCGCCTTGGCCCGATCTCGAGTCCCTCGATGCGAGAAGACGCCACGCTTTCAGCGCGCAGTAGCAGACGCGCGAGCGCCTCGGTATCGGTGAGCGCGGATGCTCGAGTGTCGAACCTGGCAATCGCGGCTTCGGCGTCCGCGACATCCGCCGCGGTTTCCCCATCGAGCATGACGGGACGGCCTGCCAGGAGGTCCGGTACGTATGCGTCGTATTCGCACGAGCGACGATCGGCACGTGGCACACCGATGACCGCCTCTGATATCCAACGAGCGTGAATGAAGGTTCCCATACCTACCGCACCTCCTTAGTAAGGTTTGTACTCTAAACCTAACTAAGGCGTCAAGTTGATGAGCTTGCTTTAATAGGCGCCCCAAAATGCTCAATCGATTCTGTCGACAGCTGCTTGGGGCCCGCTCTCAGCAAGCACGCGATCCAGCCCCACACGCACCGATTCGACAAGGTAGCGCGCAGCGCGGATCTCGCCATCGTCGAGCCCGAGAAGGGCGACCTGCTCTGGCCCCTTCTCCGTGCACAATACGTTCGCGCATGGTTCGCACACTCCATCGCTCACGCACAGTGGAGACTGCATAGAAATTGCGATGGGTACGCCCGGGTACCGCGAGGAGCTCAACAACATGCGTCCAAGTCAATTTGCTCATCACTGATGAGCAAATCTCGGTTTCGGGGATCCAGGATGCGAAGCGCACCATACGCTCCAGGCTCTGCCTACTCCACCCACGCCCAAAACGCTCGGTCAGTTGTACCGACAGCCGCTTGACCACCTGCGCCCCGTAAGCCGCCCTCTCACCGCCCAGCACATCCTCACGAATGCGCTTCCCGATACTCCAGCTCAATTGTCGCGACAGTGTCGCGACAATTGCCTCATCGTGAAAAGTGGTAGCGAACTGGATCATGCGCAACAGATTCGACTTGCTCCAGCCCTTTCCATAGCGCTCCGTCAACCACTCGGCGAGCCGCCGAACCACCTGCGCCCCGTACTCCGCGCGCTCCCCGCCCAGGACTTCCTCGCGAACCCGCTTCCCGACGCTCCAGTACAGCATCACGAGCTCGCTGTTGACCGCTACCGCCGCCCGCGTCCGCGCTCGCTCGATCAGCCCCGCCACCTCGCCGAACAGCACCTCGCCCTCGCCCGGTCCCATCCCAGCTGGCTCGTTACCCATAGCCCTCGCCCCTCGCCCCTCGTCCCCGCGCGCACATCCGCGCATGGGCCCGAGCCTACCGATGAGCCCTTACCTGAATCCAACCGAATTCACCACGTAACGTGCTGGTCGCAGCGTAGAAGTCGCGTTTGTGTCGCTTTGAATCTCGATCTCCTGCCCGAACTATCCGATTCCACGCAGGCTGCCGAGAATGTCCTGCATCGTGTGCAACGGTGGCCGCGATCGCGTGGAACGCTGTTCGACATGGCGTGAAATGGGTGTCCGGGATCGCGTGGAATACGCGCATGGAGGCAGCACCGCAGAATGCTCGACCTCTGGCGCCATTCAGCAGCTCACTTGCCTCGCGCCCCCATCGCCCGTGCGAGGCTCGCCCGTACCGGCTCCACTACGTAGCGCGCCGCCCTCACCTCGCCCTCATCGAGGCCCAGCAGCCGAACCTGTTCGGGACCGTGTTCGGTGCACAGCACCATGCCCAACGGCTCCGAGTCGCCCTCGTGATGCTGGTGCGCGGCCAGCCAGCGCAGGTAGAGCGTCATCTGGCCAAAGTCCCCGGGTTCAAGCGGTCGCGTCTTGAGTTCGATCGCAACGTAGCAGCGCAGCGTGATGTGGTACATGAGCAGGTCAAGCCGGTAGTCGCGCCCGTCGACCGGCATTCGCTTCTGCCGCTCGACGAACGCAAAACCAGCTCCGAGTTCCAGCAGGAAGCGCTGCATCTGGTCGAGGATCGCGCGTTCAAGGTCGGCCTCCGAATGCTCACCTGGAAGGCCCAGGAAGTCGAGCACGTAGGGGTCGCGAAGGAGAAGGGCGGAAGCTGCCGAGGCGTCAGGCACGGCCAGCGCCACCATACCCGCGTCGAGCGCCTCGGCCGAACCCGCGGCCGACAGCGTGCGCTCGTAGAGCTTGCTCGCGATGCGCTCACGAAGCATGCGCACGCTCCAGTGCTCGTGTGCGCAGGTCGCGGCGTAGAAATCGCGCTTTTGCCGGTCTTCGGTCCTGAGTAGCTCCGCGACGTGGCTCCAGCTCAATTGGGCAGACACTGTCTGCCCAATTGGACTCGTGGGGTAGAGGCCCGCGAACTGCACCATCAACTTCAGGTTCCGGTTGCTCCACCCACGCCCGTACCGCTCCGTCAACCGCTCGGCAAGCCGCCGAACCACCTGCGCCCCGTACGCCGCTCGCTCGCCGCCAAGCACATCCTCGCGAACCCGCTTCCCGACGCTCCAGTACAGCATCACGAGTTCGCTGTTGACCGCTACCGCCGCCCGCGTCCGCGCTCGCTCGATCAGCCCTGTCACGTCGCCGAACAGCTCATCGCCCTCGCCCGGTCCCATCCCAGCCGGCTCGTCACCCATCGCCCGCACCTCTCGTCCCCGCGCGCACATCCGCGCATGAGTCCGAGCCTACCGATGAGCCCTTAACGGAATCCGACCGCGCGCTTACCGCTCCGCCGAGAGAACCGACTCACAATCTTCTGCCGCACCCCCAGCGCACGCGCCAGGCTCGCTCGCACCGGTTCCGCCGTAGCGTGCTGATCGCGGCGTAGAAGTCGCGTTGTATCAGCAGACGGACACAACGATCAACGCCACCGAGGTCACTACGACCGCCATCAGCGTCAGGCAGCAGCCGCCTCCCGAAACAACACGCCCTACCTTCTGGTTGCGACCAGATCGAGTCCATGGCACGCCGGTCGCACGCGAAACGCGGCTCTTGGCTGCGCTGATGCCCGTAAGCCGCTTCCATGAAAAGCCACCTCGGTTCGCCATTTTGCTGCCTTTCGTCGAAAGCGGCGCGAGTTTGAGCTAGTAGCACACCGAGCAGGCGTCATACCCCTGCGCCCGTGCGTCGGCGAGACTTATGGCAATCTTACTTTGGCTCAGGTATCTGCAGCCGCCCTGATGGTACTTCTCGCCTGTCCGAGTGATGTAGACCGTACCTCCACCTGAGGACTTCTTGGCGGGTACGGAGGCCTTTGCAGCAGCGGCCTTCGCAGTGGCGGACTTCGCAGTGGCGGCCTTCGCAGCAGCTGCTGCCGCGGTAGCTTTCGCAGCCGCTGCATCTGCGGTGGCCTTCGCTTCTGCATCTGCGGTGGCCTTCGCAGCCGCGTCCACAGTGGCCTTCTCTTCAGCGACTCGAGCAGCCTCGTCTGCAACAGCCTTCGCCTCGGCCTCAGCGGCAGCGGTGAAAGAAGCGACTTCGCTCTTCAGCCGGTCACGCTCAGTCGTCAGTGAGGCAACTTGCGCTTGCAGGGTCGTGACCTGAGTCTGCTGCGCAGCAAGTTCAGCGTCTGGCGCCGAAGTAGATGCAGGCGCCGGTGAGAACAGAAACGCACCAACGAACAACCCCGCCAGCAACATCGCGGTAGGTACAAACCAGTTGCGTTTGTGAAGCGGCGCCTTCCGTGTCCCTTGCTTGACCGCACTGGCAGACGATGCCGCCTGCTCGGCCTCATAGATGCCAGAGATCGAGTCAACGCTGTGCCCGTTCTCGCACGCTCCGTCGGACGCAAGCGACACATTCCCCTGGCACTTCGAGCAATAGCCCGCTCTTGCCATTACCAGCCTCCCCCTCAAGACGCTATCGCCGCCGCGTATGCAGCCGCTATCGGGACCGAGTGTATCTCATGAGAGCATGAACCTTCGATGCTGCCGGCTTCCCCAGTGGGCCTGAGGTCCTCGACGCCCGACCACCGCCCCTCGCCGCCGAGCGCATCGACATCCGTCACCACAATCGCCGCAGCTCGCGTCCCTTGAGCCTGAAGATCGAGTCGTACCCCGCGTACCCGCCCTGCACCTCGCCGAGTTCCCCCGCCAGGTGCGCGACCCGCAGCAGGTTGCGGCAGTTGTCGCGGAGCTTCACCAACCTCCTGCATGAACTCGTGGATAGTCGTCGTCAGGCACTCGTCTCCCAGCGCAGCCGTCTCCGCTCGAAGCCACTCGCCCAGAAGCCGGTTGTAGCAGACGAACAGTACCCTGCGCCCCTCGCCCACCGCTCGCCGAGCAGCCTCGATCGCCAGCAGCGTCTTGCCGGTGCCGGCCAGCCCGTCGATGAGCAGGCGCTTGTTGTCGCCCATCTGGTCCAGCACCCGGAACTGCTCCTCGGTGTACTTACGGACCTCGTCGAGCTGCTGCGCGATGCGAGCCTTCGGGCTGATGTAGCACTCGACCTCGCCCCGCAGCACGCGGACGATCCGCTCAGCATTGCCGACGGTCAGCGGCGTCGGCGGATGCTCGAGCTCGGCTCGCTGCGCGTCGAAGACGTCGATGAGCAGCCGCTCGAGGCTCTTGGACATGTATCGCGGCCGGTCGATGAGCTGCCAGGTCGACCACTCGATCTGGTCGCGGCCCACGGTGACTTCCATGTCCGGGACGATGACCGCGCACGTCAGCAACGCGTCGGGCAGGTTGTGCGTTCGCAGCCAGTCCTTGATCCGGTGCATCGCGATCCCGGCCTGCTGAAACGGCCCCCGCTCCTTAGGCGGCCCAAGCGGGTGGGTGAGCCACTCGCCATCAGCCGTGCGCGAGAGATACGTCTTCGCCTCGATCGCCATCACGCCGAACCCTGGCGCGATCAGCACAAAGTCCGCCTCGCCGAGAGGCCCGGTCCCCCGCTGCGCGAGGTCGAGCGAGTGCAAGACGATCCAGTCCGAGGGACAGGCGCGCTCCAGCTCGTCGAAGAGCTTGCGCTCAGCCGCCGAGTCGGTGGTCACCGAGATGTGAAGCGGAATCATGCGGGCCATGTAGGTCCTTCGAGCTGGGTTTCGGCGACTCGCCGAGAAGCCCTACGGACAGTGGGCGTTCGAAGGAACTAGGATCGCTAAACCACGAGCTCCTTCGGCCACAAGAAGTACGGGCCGTGCTGCTTTGAGTACCGGAACTCGCCACCTGCAGCTATCCCGGCATCGGTTAGCTTGAACTTCTCCCCATCCTTAACTAGAAGTCCTGCCGCGATGAGCCTGTCCCCAAGCTTCACTGTCGTCGTCTTGTGGGCCTTCGCAAGCTTGGAGGTCGTCAGCTTGTCGTGCGCATCAGCGCCGTTCTTCGGATCAGCCGCGTCAACGACGGATTCGGCCGAGAGCCGAACGAGCTCGCTCACGCGAATTAGTCTCTGTGCTTCGTCGTATGTGTCGCGATACAGCTCGGGCTCTTCATCACGAAGTATGTAGACGCCCATCTCGTTGTTGTTCTGCTGGCTGAAGTCGTACAGGTTCATGGACGTGATGATCGCTGCGCGCTCGTTGACGTAGCACTTCGCGTGGAGATTCTGGCAAAAACTCGTGCGAACGAATTGCAGTCCGCGTAGCCAGTTCATCTCCTGAGGCGCCAGCTCACTCTTCCCGTAGACGATTCGAACATCGATCTTCATGCGGTCCTTGTCAGCGAGCAACTCCTTGATCCGATCATTGAATCGAAGGAAGGGACTAATGATGATCAAGTGCTCGTTTGCGGTCTTGATCAGCTCTTCTAGGAAGTAGTTTGTCGCACTGGTATTCAGGAACCTGGCCATCGAACAACCCCCGTCATCGGTACTGCAGGTCTTCAACTGAGTCTATCGGTATTGTTCCAGAGTTGGATAAGCGCCGGGTGCGGAGACTCTCACCCCGTGTGTCGCGCGGGCGCGATCTTCTCCTTGTACCTACAGGCGTAGCCTGCCCCTTGCCTGTAGTTGCTGCACCCAAGGAACTTTCCGTACGGCCCGGATCTCTCGACCAATGACCCTCCGCACTTGGGGCAGATTCGAATAGTCGCATCACACGTTTCGCTGGTACAGCGCCGGACCCTCGAATCACTTCGCAACAAGCTCCCGCACTCGGGACAGAGCATCTCGTGGTAATCACACCGCGGGTAGTCGCTACATCCGGCAAACTCCCCAAACTCGCCGCTTCTTGGCACCAGGGAGCCATTCCTGCACTTAGGGCAAGCCACGTGCGGGATTTCGCTACATACGAGTGGACCCTGGAATTCATCGGTCTTAACCGCGTAGTCGCTCTTGGGGTCAGTGAGTTCATGGACGAACGGCGAGCGCACTACGGGGTTGTACACGAGATACACGCGCTGCCGCGCACGCGTCAACGCAACGTAGAACAGGCGACGCTCTTCCGCGAGGCGGAACGGCTCGGCGTCCGGGAGTAGGCACTCGAGAAGGCGGTCGCCGCGTCGCTGACTTGGGAACCCGAACTTGCCCTTCTCCATGCCTAGGACGACGACGTAATCAGCTTCCTTGCCCTTCGCTGCGTGGACAGTTGAGAACACAACTCTCAGGGTCGGGTAGTCCTCTCTGAGCTTCTGCTTCGCTGTGCTTGAGGCCCAGTCCTCAAGCACAAAGTGGAAACGCGCGAGTACGAGAACACTCACGGAATCGGCG
>JBBRWO010000053.1:0-13744 GCA_038249135.1 Coriobacteriia bacterium | reverse complement strand
GTCCGAGACGAGACCTCTAAGGCGATCCAGAGCCTGCTGGTCAATGACCTGCGACTCCTTGAGCCAGTACAGCGCCTGGACAACCCCCATGGCGGCGCGCCCAGCCCAGAAAAGCCGGCCGGGGTTGGTCTGCTTGAACTCGACCGTAAAGGTGGCCAGCTCCAGCGACCTGCGCCGCGCCTCCGTGAGAATGGTGACCTTCTCCGGCACAGTTGCGGTCAGGCCCAGGGCTCCTGCTGCCATTTCGCCATCCACAAGCACCCGCAATCGGTCCGGCCTTGCGATGGCTTCCACGACAGCCCAGTAGTCGTGAACACTCAAGGGGCCAGCACCCGACCTCAGGTAGAGACCGCGATCCAAGCGCTCCAGCTCACCGGCCGCGGCCATGCGTTGCAGGGCCTTGTCGATGGCGCCTCGGCTGCCCAGTGGCGCGAAGTCAGGCGGCACCCAGACAAGCACGGACTCGTCCATGGATATGCGCTCGGCGATCTGGGCTCGGATGTCGGGCATGTCCGATATCTGTAGGTGACTTTCGGACTGTACGCTATCGTTCCGTCCGAAAAGTGCTGCGGCTTTTCGGACAGGGCCAGGCCGCCAGGTGTGGGCCTAGGAAGTGCTCTCGCTGGTCACGTACTTCCGGGGAACTAACCGGCCCGACGGCCCGGCTTTCATCTCCGTGGCCTCCCGCAGTTCAGAGGGCGCGTAGCTCACATGGATGGGTCGATCGCTGCCGTAGAAGTACAGGCGATCGAACGGCAGGTTCGCGATGATCCAGTCGGCGACCTCTCGCATGTCTTCGTCGTCGACGATGAAGTCGCACGCCGCTCCGCCTCTGGGGCAGATGGGTTCTCCGCGCCGGTTGAGCTCATAGGCCGCGTGCTGATCCAAGGCGGGCGCCACGCGAGCCTTGATGTGCTTTCCCAGCTCAGCTGAGCAGAACCCGTACGTGAGCCGGATCGCTCCGAAGTACTCAACGAGGGGATCCAGGAGCTTCACGGCAAGGTCGTAGAGCGCGTTGTACGACTCCGGATTGCTCGGAAGGTTGGCAAGACCCAGCCTGGCCTGTGTCTCACCGCACTCGATCAAGCTCCGATAGGTGACCGTGCTGCCGCAGAGGCTATCAAGATCCGGCACTGTGCTGCTGCGATAAAGGTTCATGCCCACCACCTCCAACCGCTTGAGCTGAAGCGCCTCGGAGAGCTCGCTCGCGGTTGGTCCGAACTCGGTGTCTCCCAACACACCTGCAGCGTCGAGTGCTTCATCGAAGGCGACCTGCTCGGCGTAGCCCGCGTTCTCCTCATGCATGTACCGACTCTTGCGATACAGGTGAGGCTTGGGGAATGCGCTTCCGTACTCGAATACATCGTAGTCAGCGCGTCGCACGTTCACCTTGACCCTGCGGTTCATCAGCGGCATTGGAGTTCCCGCAAAGTCCTCGAACTGCATCAGCGTCAGTTTCCCGGTGGAGCCATGAACCTTGATCAGGTCCACCGTGCTCAGGTCGCCGTAGATCACCAGCCCGCACGATACGAACGCGCGAAGCACTGTCGGCATTCGCTCTACCAACGAGACGTGGAACTGCAGATGATCGCCCTCAAGCCATCCCAGGCCCTGGACGGCGGCGTCGCGGCAGCCCTTCCCGACCACCTCAGGGTCTGATGCCTCAAGCAGGAGCTTCATTCCCGACGCATGCGCGTTGGCGTAGTCTCCGAAGAACTCCTTGACGTCCCTCTGCAGGCGGGGCTCCAGCTGTCGGTATCGAGGACGCTTGCCGAACTGCTGCATGGCGAAGAAGAGTCGAAGATCCTCTTGCCGGGCAGTGCGGGCCCGCTCGAGTAACCCAGCCTCAAACGCACCAGACATCTTGCGCAGAGCGCGGGTCAAGCTACCGAAGTTCTCCTCAAGCTCGACAAGGAACGGCACCTCCAGCTCGTCAGGCAGCCGACCAAGATCCAACGTCAGGCGCCACAGTTGGTCCAAGAGCGGGTGCGGCGGTTGGGGCTCGACTGGACCCTTGACACGACGCTCCGTCAGCCTGACCGCGGGAGCCCGAACCGGTCGCGGCACGCGCAGGAGGAGGCGATCAGAGACATCGGTACGTCGGTATCGCCCGACTGCGAACCGCTGCTCCCAGTCCTTGTCCTTGAATACCAGCGCAACGCCAGGGCCGACCATCATGGCCTCCTGCCCCAGCACGTGCTCCAGGTAGTCCTTGAACTCGGCCTGCACAAAGTACTTCTGGAACGTCCCGCGCGACGTGACGTGCCCATCGCGATAGGGCCGGCCCGGTGCCTCCGGTCCGTAGAGCATCACGCCCACCGACATCACACGCTTGGCCAGACCGAAGGCCCGTTGAAGGACCTCGACGCGCTCGGCCGGGTCCTCGATCACATTGATCACAAAGCCGACGTTGACGACATCTGCGGCAAGCCGCTCCCGATCCGGCGCGTAGTGAGGGTCCCATCCTGCCGCTTCGAACCCGTCGCCGGCGAGCGCCGCCATGTCATCGCCTCGACCGCACCCGTAGTCGAAGAACGAGCACTCGCGTGTCAGCAATCGATGCCGGAGCAGCAGCTGCACGGGAGCGGAGATCGCAGAACGCGCGAGAGCCGTACGGTGGCGATGAATGTTCTCCCCTGTCTCCTCGCGCGCGCTCCGGTCAGCAGACCCCTCGTTGGCGATCGGCATGAGCTGAGCACCCTCAAGTGCATAGCCTTTGGCTGCGATCAGTCTCTCCCAGTTCATCCGGAAGCCGATTACTCGCGTGTCATCGAACAGCCCGAGAGCCTCTGCCTCCGACGTCAGGGCACACCAAGCCGCGCGACCGGGGTGCGCCTCCTGCACCAACAGCTCCTTGCGGTGCAGGATCGGTGGATTCAAGGAGTCGGTGTACGAGCGTCGGGTGAAGCCCGATCCGTTGCGGGCCTGCGTCCAGCTGCTGTTCAGCATAGGAAACGGGTCATCGTCGAAGTTGCCATACTCCAACAGCGACACGCGCCCGCTGCGCACATTGAACTTGACGACGTTGATCGCCGCTTCTGCGTCTCCTGGCAGCGCCGCGAGCGCGCCCTGGATCGCGTCAAGGCGCGCCGTGTCGGCGACTGCGACCAACGCAGACCGATGCACGTACCACTCATCACCGACCTGCTTGCCGATGCCGCTCATGAGGGACAAGCTTCCCGCCGCGGCCAAAGAGATCGCCGACAGGCAGGGCGGGGCCACCACCCCGACTCGTTTAGACGAATCGCGGAGAAGTCGGCGACCATGCCCAGCGGCAAGCCCGCCCCAAGTGATGCGAGTACCTCTTGATCCGCCATCGGTCTGACGCGCATGCCTGTGTCGTTGCACCGAGTCTATGAAACACGCCGCCGGAGGGTGCGCAGCGCGCACACCGAGAGTGAGGGTCACCCGCAGGGATGCGCGTCGCCGAGAATACGCACGAGGGGGAAAAAACGATGGACGCAGGGGAACGCTGGATCAGGTTTCTGCGGCAGTACGGACCGCTGCCGCAGAACGACAACATGTTCGACGAGCAGATCCGCCGCTCGGCCAGCCGACTAGGGGTCAACCCTATAGCGTTTAAGCACCCCTTGGAGGACGCCGTCCTTAAAGTGTTCGATGGCTCCGTGACCCCCTCCTGCCTCGTACTGACCGGCACCGCAGGTGACGGCAAGAGTCACCTGTGCAGCCAGGTCTGGCACCAGCTTCAAGGCGACCCGGGCCGGTGGGCGTCGAACGATGTGTACTTTCAGCTCAAGCCGACGATCAACGGCAGGACCTATACCCTGCACGTGATCCGCGACTTGACCGGCATGCCGGACGACGACGACGGCGCTCGCTACACGAGCAAGTCCGCGCTGCTGGTGGAGCTCAGTTCTGCGCTCTTCGATTCCGCCTCCGATGTGCTCTTCCTGATCGCCGCGAACGACGGCCAGTTGATCGAGACCTGGCGGAAGTTGGGCCCCGTCGGTGATGCGCAACGTGCCCGGGAGCTGCTCGAAGCACGTCTGATGGGTGATGAGGTCCCGGGGCCGGAATCTCGGTTGCAGTTCTTCAACCTGAGCAACGTGCCGAGCGCAAGGGTGCTCGAACTGGCACTGGATGCCCTGCTGGCGCACGAAGGTTGGCAAGCCTGCATCAGCAGTCCGCACCCGGACGGCTTCTTCGGGCCCGCGTGCCCGATCAGAAAGAACTTCGAGCTGCTTCAGACCCCGCTCGTCCGTTCTCGTCTCCTTGACCTTTTCAGGCTGTGCGACTTCGGAGAGCTGCACACACCGATTCGTCGCGTGCTCATGCTGCTGGCCAACGCTGTGCTCGGACATCCCGACGCACGAGAGCGCCTGATGCTGCCACGTGACGTCAAGGAGGTTCTCGCAAAGGGCACGCGCCACCAAGCGAGCCTGTACAGCAATCTGTTCGGTGCAAACCTCAGTGCCACGAAGCGAGAGTCACTCGAGATCTTCGACTACCTGGGCCGGTTCGGCATCGGACAGGAGACGACGAACCGGGTGGACAACATCCTGATCTTTGGTGCCGAAGACGACAACCTCAAGCATTACTATGAACAGTTGATCGCCACCGACCCCTTCTACGGCGCGACGGATCGCTTTCGGTCAGCACAGCGCGCCTACGTGGAGGCGCCGGAGGCCACCACCGGCGACCGCCACGACTTCCTCGACATGCTCATGGAGCAGAGGCGAGCACTCTTTTTCAAGATCCCGGATGAGCTTGCCGCCGAACTCAAGCTCTGGAGCTTGACCGTCTTCGCCAGCGCCGGAGAGTACCTAGATGACGTCGCAAGGCCGCTTCAGGCTGGCGAACGCGTGGCGCGTCATCTCGTCGCGCGGCTCGTCAACGGCTTGAATCGCATCTTCACGGGCCTGCTCGTCTCAACCGATCGAGAGCTGCTCCTCGCCACCAGCCTGTCGTTCTCCGGATCGCGGGTGAGCCAGTTGCTGGAGGATCGCGTTGCGGTATCTGCACGAGGGCGACCTGAGAAGGTTGACGTCGTGCTCCGCAAGGGCTTCCCTTGCCTTGAGGTCACCCTCCCGAACGGCACCGTCCGGACGCTGAAGCTGAACCTGACACGCTATGAGTTTCTGCAGCGCGTGAGCCAAGGCGCGCTACCCGGAAATTTCTCGCGAGAGTGCTACGAAGACATCCTGGCGTTCAAGAGCGGGCTCCTTGCGGCAGCGAGCAATCAAGCTCACACGGGCAACACTGGCGGTGCCGACACTGGGGGAGAGTTGTCGTTCCGCCTGCTGAGCCTCGACGCCAACGGCAATCCTATCGACGACGTCGTGGAAATTGCCGATGCGTGACGTGAAGGTTCTTCCCCCGCCCAGGCCCAGCGTTCAAGACGAGAACGCGATGTGGGTGGATGAGCAAATCTGGGGTCACCGCCTGTGGGACGCCCAGAGCCCGTGGCTGATCTTCCTTGAGTTCCTGACGATTGCCGAGTCACGTCACCGCGACCATGCTTTGTTCGCAGGAGATCTGCTGGATGGCGCTGGCTATCCGGTCGCGGTGAGCTTCAAGCCGCAGAGGCGCATGCATCTGCGCAACATCCTCTACAACAACGAGACGCTGTTTGACGTCGCGGAGCGTTATCCCGACGATGCGACCGCCTGGCGGAAGTGGCTTGAGTGGATGCAAGACAACGCGCAGGCCGTTCCGAACCGCGACTTCTCTTACCTCAAGAAGCGATTCAACTCGTTCAAGCAGTTCGCCGACCTGGTGGGCATGCTCAGGTCTTCAACGCTAGAGAGCAACACCAACAAGCGTTGGAGCTCGCGCTTCGTGTTCCCGTTCGGAAGCAACGCGATCTACGAAGACCTCAATGTCAGCGGAGCTGGCCCGAGCCGTGAGTACATCTACTTCGGACGCCCGGGTGAACTCCTGTATCAGATGCTGCACCGCTCCGCGCGTGCGAACGAGCTGCGCCTGCATCTTGAGAGCGCGCTGCAGAGGAGGGATCCATGCGATCGGCTCCTCGCCCTGATGCAGCCCGAGGACCAAGGGGACCTGCAGACCCGCAGCACCGGGTACCTGCCCTACGCCTCGCACCCGTCCTTTGACGCCCTGGCCACGGATTGGCTGTCTCTGTTCGAGCTCAACCTCCCCCGCTTCGATGCCTACTCGCACCTGGCGACCCTCGGAGCACTGCATCTGATGCTCTACCAGCTGGTGGTGGCCGCGGACCGCATCGGCAGCTGCGATCCGTACTTTGTCTGCGAGGTCGTCGCTCCGCGCAAGACCCTGGTTAGAGAGCTCTCCGGCTCCAGCTACATGCAGAACAACCAACTCCCGCAGCAGGCGGTCGAGCACTACGTCCGCACCCTTGCAGAGAAACCGGAGTGGCAAGCTGCCGCGTCCGATCCAGCCGGCTTCACCGCTTGCCGTCAGCTCATGCGCGATCACGTGCGGTGGCCGAGCGACGAGCGCGACTACGACGGCCCAGCAGATGCCGATGCCCTGTTGATCGCCCTGCGGCGCGCCGCCCTCTCCAGGCATCGCCAGCACGTCGCCAACGTGCACCGAAGCTATGGTGGAGGGGCGGGACTCGTGTCGAGGCGTGGCACTAACCGCCTTCGCTATGCCCCGACTGATGAGCTCCTGAAGACGCTCATCCTGGCCAACGTCCCGACGCGCATGGAGTACGGTGAGTTTCTAACGGTGCTGTTCGACCGCTATGGCCTCGTCTTCGGTGAGCGTGAAGCCCAACAGGTGCTGAGCAGCGACGAGTTCGACAAGCGCGCCTTCCAGGCGAACTCCGAGCGGCTTGAGGTTCGGCTCAAGACCCTTGGCATGTTACGTCGCCTCTCGGACGCGTGCGCCTACGTCGAGAACCCTCTCCGAAAGACTGCGCAATGAACGTCTCCGATCTTGTCGGTACGGTTGCCGCCTCCCTTCTTCGTGAGGGACTCGAAGGAGGCGCCGGCGGCACGCCGGCGACCAGCCGGTTCGTCCTCAATCTAAACGCGGAGCAAACCGCCGCCACCGCTCACGCAGTGCTCAGCAACCTCGTCCTGCGCGAGCAAGTGGAGATCAAGTTGCCGCAGGCCTTCGTGGCGGGATTCGACCTGCCCGCCGAGGTCCTGACCTCCCGCCCCGCCACCTACTTCCGAAACGCGAGCTGCCCTAAGCAAGCCTTTCTGCTCGCCGTGGTCGAGCACGACGAGGAGGCCTCGCTCAAAGAGATCACCCGTGTGGGTCCTGCCGAACTCTTGGATCGCATGGATCTTTGGGTGCATCACGTCAGCACTGGGCTGGCGCTAACCGAGGAGCACCTAAAGTGGTGGGAGCGTGCGCTGGCAGGCTTGCGCGACCTCCGCATGACCTCGCTGGACCGCTTTGCGAGCTACCTCCTGCGTGTCCGCGACAGCATCGAAGACGATGGGCAGCCCTTACTGTCTGCGCTTGGTTCAGCGTTGCCGGCCCTGCGGCTGCCTCGCGACAGCAACTACTTCAATGGCATCAAGGAACAGTCGCGCCGACAAGCCGGTGCCTGGCGCAGCCACTTCGGGGCCGCGTACAAGCGTCGCGCCGGTCTGCTTCTGAAGCAGACCGCTTCACAGTTGCTGCTCAGCGAGGAGGACCTGACAACCGGCTTTGACAAGGTCAGGGATGTCATACCTGAGGTCCGTCATCCGGTCATCGAGCGTTTCATCGCGGCGTCGAGTGGCTGGAACGAGGCAGCTGGTGACCTGGCCGAGTGCGAGTGGGAGGAGGTCAAGCCGCTGTTCGACGGTCTGCAGAGAGAGAAATTCAACCTTGGGCAAGAGAGCCTCAACTTCTACGACGAGTCCGAGCCAGGCCTCCTGTCTGACGAGGATCGTGAGTACCTGAAGCTGCTCATCCGCCGCAAGACCACGGAGGCGGCCGAAGACGATGTGGCCTTCTATGAGGCCCATCGCAACGAGATCAAGGAAGAGCGCAAGCTCAAGTCGGCCTGGGACCGATTTGTCTTTGGTCGACCCGTGGAGACCACCGACTTCCTGGCTGGACTGGCCTCCGCACTGGAGCCGCTCTTCAATCGGGCTTCACTCGGATCCAAGCGGGTGCTCACGGTACGGTGCGATCGGGCAACCAAGCGCGACCTTCGCGACTTGAATGTTGAGGCCGGGCTGTACTTCGCACATCGGTACGCGGGACTGCAACGGCTCTTCGGCTCTCGCGTGCGATGGGAAGTGGGTGACCTGTTCAACTTCCCAACGGTTGTGGAGGGATGGCGCACCACGAGCAAGGGGGCCATTAACCGGTCGCAGGCCAGGGCCGCACTCCAGCTGAAGTTCGTTGTCGAGTTGGAGACGACGACCGAGGGCGGCAGCGTCCAAGCGTGCTCGTCCCAGCTCGTCTGGCGCTTTGCGGCGAACGCCGTCACGTCCCAGCTCGCAGACGACTGGCAGCGACTCTCCGGACACCCGCTGCTGATGTGCCGTGCTGCGCGGGAGTTTACGGGTCACAAGGCGCAATCGAAGGCCATCGATCTGTCCGACGTCAGGACATTCGTGCCCGCCTACGACCGCGACCGCGGCTCGTTCGTTCCTACCTACAAGGCAGACCGCGACCTTGCATCACTATGGCGCGGAAACCTTGAACGGTGTCGCAACGATCGTTTCCTCTCGTCCGAGATCGCGAGCGCGTTGGGCGCAGCCTTCGACCGGTTCCTGGCCGCGTACACCGCAGCGATGGTCGGCTTCGCCGCCGACGGCCCAGGCGCTGAAGCGAACCTGACCCAGCTTGCCGCATTCGCCGAACTGCTGGATGCGGTGGTCTCGCTGGCCAAGGGCGACCGCAATCGCGAGCTCCTGTTGAGGCCGTTGCTGCAGATCGGGATCGTCACTGTCGAAGGCGGTGCGCCCGCCGCGGTCGTTGCTCCGTGGAACCCGTTGCGCCTTGCCGCAATGTGGAGGAAAGCCAGGTTGGTCGCCGATCTGGCCGAGCGCTTGCTGGATGCACGCGAGGCTCTCTTCGGTGACACCCGACTCTTCTTCCGGGATCTCGCGCAGGATATGGCCCATCCTCTGTACCCAGAAGTGGCGATCACATGGGGTGTAGATGGCCCGTTGCTGCTGTCCACCAGCGACGTGCAGCAGGACTACAGCCTCCTCGAGCCGCCGATTGCTCCCGCCGATGGCATGGAGGACACCAGCGAGAGCCCGACCGAAGGCAGCGCGTGCGTTCTGGACCTCGTGCAGCGATACCTGGCGCTGCAGCCGCACGAGCGGGCCAATATGTCCGTCGTCCTCTTCAACTGCGACTCGGCGCGGCTTCCCCAAGCCGTCGTCGACAAGCTGGGCCAGTTTCACGACGACGACGAAGACGTCAGATGCCAGGTCCTGCTTCGGCACGTGGAAGACCAGCGGCTTCGGGACGTGTACCGCTCCATCCTGGGTGCGGAACCCACGGCCGATGCATATAGCGCCAGCGAAGCCACCCAAGACTTCATGGCACGGCTGCGCATCTCCGTCATCGCCGATCAGGCACCACCACCCGATCCAAAAGACGGCGCACCCTTCGACATCGTCTTCTCGCAAGACGTTATCGCACGCCACGCGCGACTGCACTGGTACGCGGAGTCCGCCGAACCTGCGAGCATCAGATCGTTGCTGCCATCGCGCTGGTCGAGACGTAAACCGGCCGCTGCCGATGATCTGAAGTCGGCGGTGTTTCTGTGTTGTCCCGTTCAGAGCACCGAAGGCTGGTCTTACCTAACGGCCCTGGCAACCTTCTTCAACGGCGACTGGGACGGCCAAACCGAGCGCCGCTACCTCCCCGTCCGACAACTCGACTTCCGAGACGGGCGCACCGCAAGGATCTTCCAGGAGACCCATGATCTCGGGAACTGGGTGGTCAACTTCGACGAGCTCCTGGACCGGAGGCAACTGCTCAACCAGGATGTTCGTGTCATTCGCTATAAGCAGTCCGCCACCCAAGGGCGCAACGTCGTCGTCTCGTCTCGCGCGCCGCTCGGCTTGTTGCGCTCGATGATCCTTAACCGCCTCAGATCCCTCGGCCTTGGGCTGACAGAGCCAGACCTCCGTGCGCTTGCGGATCGCCTCATCGACGACGCCAACGACGTGTCGGGTGACATCGTCCTCCGCGCCGCTCGCCGCGGCGAGAGCGCGAGCGAGCTGATCGGGGTGGTACTGAGCCGCCATTTGATCAAGGACGAGCTGGGTGCCCATCGGAACTTCGGCTGGTACTTCCTCGACGATTACGCTGCATGGATGGGCCAGCGCGAGGAACAGCTGGCTGATCTCCTTGCGATCTCCGCGGAGGAGACGCCAGACCATGGCCTGCGAATCTCGATGTTCGTGAGCGAGGCGAAGTTTGTCGAGCTGAACGGCCTTGCCGCTAAGCGCAAGGAGTCGCAGAAGCAGTTGCGGGACACGATGCGCCGGATCGAGGATGCGCTGTTTGGCGACGACGACCGCCTTGATCGCGAATCCTGGCTCACTCGCATCTCCGACCTGTTGCTGGACGGCGTGCGGCTGCCCGCCGCGAGCGGTATCGACTTGAGTGCGTGGCGTCGGGCCCTCCGGGAGGGCCGCTGCGAAATCGAGCTTCGGGGCCGGTCGCATGTGTTCGTGCCGACTGCAGACGACTCCGACTGCACCGAGATCGCGCCCGTCCCAGGCCTCACTGATGGCTTCCAGGAAATCTACGGCCGGCCAACACTCAAACGACTGCTCTTAGCGTACTGGAACCGCGAGAGCACGTTGCCGCTGCGCTTGGCCAGCGGTGCGCTCCATCTGGAGCAAAGCGCAGTTTGGCGCAGGCCCGGTGCATCCGGGAACCTAGGCGGTGCTCACCCTGATCCTGGAGCCGCGCCTGATGCGCCCGGCAGAGGCGCGGCGCGTCCCAAGAAGCCTCCATCTGCACCTCAGCCCGCACCCGCCGCAGGCGGCCCGGCAGAGGCGCCGACTCAGGCGCCTCCCCAGCCATCTGCCGGGTGGGCCTACCCAGGGATCGCTCGATTGATCAGCGCGGATTCGGGCAGCGCCCCTGACAACGATCCAGAGTGGTTGACTCGCACTGCCCTGCAAGCCAAGAGCGCTCTACAGCAGCTTCAGCTCCAAGCCAAGTTGACGAGCTCAACTCTGACCCCCAACAGTGCATTGCTTCGGTTCGCTGGGAGCGCCAACCTCACCATCGAACTGGTGTCACGCAAACGCTCCGAATTGCTGACGACATTCGGACTGAACGTCATCTCGATCCGAGCAGAACCAGGTGCTGTAGTCCTCGCCATCGAGCGCCCGAGCAGAGAACTGGTGGAGATCGGCAAGCTCTGGGCGGGCTGGCAACCGGACCCATCTACGTGGGGCAATCAGGACCTGCTGATTGCTGTGCGAGAGAACGACGGTTCTCCCTTGACCCTATCGCCAAGCCGTCTCCACGCGCCCCACACGCTGGTCGCCGGAAGCACGGGTAGCGGGAAGTCGGTGCTGGTCCAGAACATAATCCTTGCCATCGCGGCCACCAACACGCCCGCGCAAGCCCGGATCGTTCTCATCGACCCGAAGCAAGGCGTTGACTACTTCGCCTTCGAGGGGCTTCCCCATCTGGACGGCGGCATCATCGATAACCAGGACGTCGCCAACGAGCGGCTGACAGAGCTTGTTGCCGAGATGGATCGTCGGTACGGGCTGTTCAAGGTTGCGCGGGTGAACAACCTGGCTGCGTACAACAAGAAGGTTTCCGTTGGAGAGCGGCTGCCTGTGATCTGGCTCGTCCACGACGAGTTCGCGGAGTGGATGCTGACTGAGGAATACAAGGAGGCAGTTTCTTCGGTCGTGCAGCGACTAGGCGTTAAGGCTCGGGCAGCTGGTATCTACCTGGTCTTCGCGGCCCAGCGGCCGGATGCCATCGTCATGCCCATGCAGCTCCGGGCCAACCTGGGCAATCGGTTGATCCTTCGTGTCGACGGCGAAGGAACGTCCGAGATCGCGTTGGGCGAACGAGGCGCCGAACGCCTACTGGGCCGTGGCCACCTGTTGGCAAAACTTGAGGGAGAGCGAGACCTGTGCTTTGCGCAAGTCCCGTTTGTACCGGGAGACTTTGCCGAAGCATTGGTAGCCGCAACCACCGTTGCGAGGCAAACGTAACCGGACGCCACGACCAATGACCATCTCTCAACGAGCGCTTACGCCGCAGCGGTCGATGGCTTGCCGCCGACGAGGGTCCGGAGTCAGTCTGAAGCCGAGATCGGTCTGTATGCGTGGGCGCGCGGCGCGGCTCTTGCGACCGGGCGCAGGTATACAAAAGGTGTCAAGAGATCGCCTCGGTTAGGTTCGGGTCTGCAACTACTGCGCTGATCGGCGCGGCCAACGGCCCAACGGATTCAATTCGCTCCCCAGCGCCGAGCTCAGCCGCCGCGAGGGTGGCCCCCGCTACCACACTAGGCTTCGCAGCCTTGCCGTCCAGGTCGTTCTTCTTGCTATCAACCTCGTTCATCCGCCGTCTGCAGCCCATGGCGAAGTTGCGCATCATCGAGGACATCGCAAGGACGATCCGCTTGAACCTCGACCGCTGCTGCTCGACCTGCTTCTCGGTGATCACCTCCTCGATCTCGAGGGTCTGCAGCAGCGGCATCAGCTGGTCCAGCTTGTGGATCAGCTCGAAGTAGCGACGTCCGAGGGCTGACGTGATGCCCACTTCGACTTCCAGCGGCACCGTGTCATAGGTCGCCACCGTCTCGATGCTGTGGTTCTTGAAGAGCAGTTCGGCGCCATCGATGGCCTGGTTGAGTTCCTTGGTTCCCTCGTCCATCTTGTTGCGGACAGCTTGCTCAATCTGCTCGACGTACTCGTGCGGCACCTTGGTCCGGCCCAGCGCCGACACGAAGTACAGACTCGCCTGGAAGCTGTAGAAGCAACGGGCGAAGGTGCGCTTGCCCTCGGCACTGGCGAGCCGCGTCTTGCGCTTCAGCGACGCTGCCTCGACACGCCTGAAGTCCGCCCGGTACTCGTCCTTGTTCAGGATGCGGCGATTCGCCTCACCCGTGTCCATCACCGCCAGTTGGATCTTGCTCATGCCGGGTCTCCCTGCGGGTGTGGGTCGTGACATGGTTTCGATCTTCCTCACCGGCACGAGCCCGCGCCAGCAGAAATCCCGTCGTTTCAGGCCCGGAAACCGGGGGACAGCGGGCGTGGCAGCGATGCACCGCCATTTCTTGTTGACAGCCCGCCAAGGCCGAATTACTGTTTCGTCCGTGCGATAGCTGGCCTCGCACTCAAACCCGGCAAGCCCTTCCAAACGCGCGGGCCCGCCCGCGACGCCCCACGGGGCACATCCTCCCTGCCGATCGACCTTTCGAGGCGTGACCACGTGCTGGTTCGCGCCGAAAGGTTTCCCTGATCGGTAGCTGGCACACCGATCCAGCGGCTCACGCCGCCTTCAAGCCAGTCCAGGCGGCCGGTTCACGACCGGCACTTCACATCACCCCGCGGGGCATTGCGCCCCGCATGGGTCGCGCATTGCCGCCGCTTCCGCACCGGAGGCTGCCATGCTCGTAACGAGCCCAATCCATCCGCATCACCATCCCCCACGCGATCCGCTGTTGCAGGCGTTCTTCGCGGATCCCGAGGCATCTCCAGTCACGTCCGACCCAATGCGGCTGCAGGACATGCCGCCGCAGGCGCAACGCGCGATCAGCGCCTATCTGGACGACCCGGGCGACGCAGACGCCGCGCCCGAGTGGACCGAGGAGGACGTCGTGCACCTGCACTGGCGCCTGCTC
>JBBRWO010000052.1:0-13804 GCA_038249135.1 Coriobacteriia bacterium | reverse complement strand
GGACGATACAGATACAATCATCACGACCACTGCCGGTGGCGTGAAGCCTATGTCCGGAGAATGCGTGACCCTGAGAACGCAAGCATACTACCGACGCGTCGCCGAGGAAGCGCTCGCCAAGGCGGGAGTGGTCGACCCCCCGGTGCCGATCACGAGCATCATCGAGAACCTCGGCATCCCCGTGGTTCCGGTGAACCTCCCGCAGTTCTTCACCGCGGCCACGGTGTACGAAGGCGGCCTGCCCACGATGATCGTGAACTTCGCGCGCGCCGAGCACGAGCGGCAGTCCGCGCTGGCTCACATGCTCGGGCACGTGTTGCTGCTGATGGATGACTCCGCCAACACCTTCCCACGGGACTCGGCTGACCACTCCGATGCTGAGCATGTGGCTCACGAGCTCATGATGCCGGCGGTCATGATGGTCGAGCAGGCGCGCCTCTGGTTCAACGACTATCGCTATCTTGCTCGACTGTTTGGCGTGGGGGAGGGAGCGATGCTCGAGCGCATGCGTGAGCTGGGCATCGTCGGTGACCAGCAAGGTATTCGCTGGGACTACTGAGGCTCAGCCGTTCAGCACCGAGGATGTCAGACCGGCTGCTATGATTCTATTCGGGGCTGCCCGCGTGTGCGGGCCCTTCTCGCGTCTGAACTCGCGTCTGAACTAACGGAGGCACGCAATGCGCACCAGCTACGCAGTCGGCGTTGACGTCGGAGGCACTCGTATCGCGGTCGGACTCGTGGAGCGCAAGGGTCGCGTCGTCAAAGACGTCAAGCGACTCACTCCCAAGACCGGGCCGTTCGCGGTGGTAGACGCCATCATCGACCTGGTCGAAGAGGTCACCTCGGGCGTGCAGACGTCCGAGGTCGCCGGGGTCGGCATCGGAGTTCCGGCGCAAATCGACTTCCAGCGCCAGTCCATCGAGTTCTGCACCAATCTCCCGCTCGCGGGTGTCGACGTGCGATCGCTCGCCATGTCGCGCATACGCCAGGAAGTCACCATCGATAACGACGGCCACATGGCCGCGCTTGGCGAGGCCCGTTACGGTGCCGCCAAGGGTGCGCGCGACTTCCTGATGATCACGGTCGGCACCGGTGTCGGTGGCGGCATATTCATCGGTGGCGAGCCGTTCCGTGGCAGTCGCGGTCTGGGCGGTGAGATCGGCCACATCGTGGTGGAACTCAACGGCGACCCGTGCCCCTGCGGCGGTAAGGGCCACCTCGAGGCGTACCTCGGTCGTCCAGCCATCGCCGCCAAGGGCAAGGAAGCCGCCAAGCAGTTCAAAGGACGCGATATCCTTTCGGCGGCTGGCGGTCAGATTGATGCGGTCACGGCCGAGAGCGTGCTGATGGCGGCGCGCGCCGGCGACGCGGTCGCGCGTGAGATCCTCATGGACGCTGGCGAGATACTGGGCCGATCGCTCGTAGGGCTCGTCAACATCTTCAATCCCAAACTGATCTGCATCGGTGGTGGTATCGGCGAGTCGGCGGACTTCATGGTCGCCCGTGCCGCAGAGGTCATGCAGGGCGAGGCCTTGGCCGGTCGCCGCGACGTGCAGGTCGTTCAGGCGGTGCTCGGCAACGACGCCGGTATTCTCGGCGCCGCGGCACTCGCATTCGACGAGCACGACTCCCGAGAAGGGTTGAGCCGATGAGTGACGCCACTCCTCGTACCCCCACACCCGGCACCACCACGTCCTCTGCCACCTCCGGACCCGTGACCGTCTGGTTCGCGCCGGTTCGCAGCATCAAGAAGGAGTCGATGGTCAAGCGGGTCGGCAAGTTGCTCAAGGCCGCCGGAATCGAAGACGCCATCGCCGAGAAGGACCTCGTCGCCGTGAAGCTGCACTTTGGCGAAGCGGGCAACACCGGCTTCGTCCAGCCGATCTTCATCCGAGAGGTCGTCAAGCGCGTGAAGAAGGCCGGCGGCAACCCGTTCCTGACCGACGCCAACACGCTCTACTCGGGTCAGCGCGGCAACGCGGTGGATCACCTCACCGTCGCGGTGCACCACGGCTTTGGCTACGCCACTGTCGAGGCTCCGATCATCATCGCCGACGGGCTCGACGGCCGCGATGCCGTCGATGTGCCGCTCGCCTCGCGCTTCCACCACTTCGAGAGCGTCCGCATCGGCTCCGCAGTCGTACACGCCGACGCGATGGTCGTCGTCACCCACGTCAAGGGCCACGAGGCAACCGGCTTCGGTGGCGCGCTCAAGAACGTCGGCATGGGTCTGGGATGTCGCAGCGCCAAGCAGCGTATGCATGCTGACTTCAAACCCGACGTCGTCGCCGAGAAGTGCACCGCCTGCAAGAAGTGCGTCAAGGCCTGTCCGGTGGCTGCGATCGTTATCGGCCCCGACCGCGTCGCGGTCGTCGACTACGAGGTCTGCTACGGCTGTGGTGAGTGTGTCGCGCGCTGCTCGTTTGGCGCCATCGGCATTCAGTGGAAGACCACGCCCGACGCCATCCAGGAGAAGATCGTCGAGCACGTGGCCGGTGCTGTGGACGGGAAGGACGGCAAGGTTGTCTACCTCTCGTTTGTCACCAACGTCTCGCCGGACTGCGACTGCTGGAGCTTCTCGGATGCGCCGGTCGTCGCCGACATCGGCGTGCTCGCTTCTACCGACCCTGTCGCGATCGACCAGGCCGCCTACGACCTCGTCGTCGCCGCCAACGGTCTGCCGGGTGGTCGTGGCGAAGGAATGGCGCCTGGCACCGACAAGTTCACTGACATCACGGGTGTGAACGGCACCATGGCCATGGCCTACGCCGAGGAGATGGGCTTGGGCAGCCGCACCTACGAACTCAAGTCCCTCGAGTAGCGCGGTTTGTCGGCGCAAGGGGAGAGGCTCGTGGATTTCAAGGCACTCGCGCTCGAGGCGTGGAGCATCACGCGGCGCACGCCGGCGCTGTGGTGGCTCGGACTTGTCTCGGCGGTGCAGGTGGTCGTCTACACGGGAATCGTCGCCTCCATCACCGGTCCGTTGGCGGTACTGCCGCAACTGGTGATGGCGCCGTCGGCGTCGCCCACGCTCGCGGAGTCGCAACTTCAGGATCTGCGCATGCGCGTGCTGGCCGTGGTGACCGATTGGCTCGCGCTGCACGGTGGTGCGCTGTTGCTCGGGATTGTCGCGGTGTTCACGCTCTGGATCGCCTTGGGCGTTCTCGACGTCGCTTCCCAAAGTGGGCTGATCACGCAAGCGACAGCATCCGCCGGGGGGCGACCCACATCGTTTCGCGTCGGCATGCGCGACGGCTTCCGTGTCTGGTGGCGCGTGATCGGTCTTCTCGCTATCACAGCGCTGCCGAGCCTGTTCTCGATGGTGGGCATGGCGCTGGTCATGCTCTTCACCATGACGCTGCCGCTGCTGCGCGGCGCCGCGCCCGACCCGGGAGCGGCGTTCGCAGGCAACCTCATCCTGTCGCCACTCTCGTCGCTCGCCGCGCTCGTGAGCATTCCGTTGGGGGCCACCGCACAGCTGGGCATGCGCGACGCGGTGCTTTCCGACGCCGATTGGCGCACGGCGTTTCGAGCGGGGTGGAAGCTCATCAAGATGCATCTGGCCGAGGTCGCGGTAGTGTATCTGCTCGTGGCCGTCGTCGGCATCGTGGTGGCTATGATGGCCGGTGTACTGCTGGCAATCGTGGGCGTGCCGACGATCATGGCTGCGTTTGCTACCAGCGGTGGATCCGGGCCGACGGCGATCACATCCGGGCTGTTCGTGGTCGCGGCCGTTTCGCTGGTGGTCCTGATGCCGTTGGCAGTGCTCAACTACGTGTGGGCGTCATGTGTATGGACGCTGTTCTGGCAACGGAAAGTGGGCTGGACCGCTGCGGGGCTACAATGACAAGCGGTCAGCCGACCATTCTGAACTGAGGGGAATTCCATGGGTTTTGGCGACATCATCAAGCGCGCCTGGCATATCACCTGGCGCTATCGCGCTCTTTGGGTACTTGGATTGTTCGCCGGTATCAGCGGCGCTTCCGGCAGCGGTGGCAGCAGCGGTGGCGGCAACTACAACTCGTCGTCCCCGGGATCGGGCGGTGGAGCCAGCGCCGAACAGATCCTCCAGGGACTCGATCCCGCCAACTGGGCAGACCAGCTCTCCCGCTACCTGCCTGCGATCATCGCGGGCACGATGCTGCTCGTGGCCGTCGGATTCGTACTCTGGATCGTCGGCATCGCGGCTCGAGGCGGCCTGATCCAGGCGGTTGACGCCATCGAGGAGGGACGTACATTCACCCTCGGCGCGGCCTGGGACGTTGGCTTCGGTCATTTCTGGCGCCTGCTCGGGCTCTCCGTGTTGCTTGGTTTGCCGATGGCGCTTGTGGCGCTTGGACTCGCCGTCGCCGTCGCGTTGCCGCTGCTTGGTGCGTTGCGCACGGGATCCGAGCCGGGTGTTGCGACGTTCGCGCCCCTCTGCGGCGCATTCTTGATCGGGGTGCCGCTGCTTCTGGTGGGCGGCGTCATCCTCGGCATCATGGGTCTCGTGGGCTCGCGTTCGATCATGATTGAGGGGGCCGGCGTGTTCGAGGCGGCCGGTCGCGCATGGAGCACCTTCAGGACGCGCATCAAGGACACGCTGATCATGTGGTTCATCACGCTGGGGCTGAACCTGGCCGCCGGCATCGTGGTCGCAATCCCGCTTGTCATCGTCATCGTTGCCGCGATCATCCCTGCGGTATTCATGATTCGTTCTCAGTCCTGGCCCGCGCTGATCGGGGTCTCATCGGTCGCTGTGCTGGTCATCACGCTTGTACTCATGCTCTACACCGCCATATGGGGCACCTTCACCTCCGCGCTGTGGACGATCTTCTTCCGTCGTCTGACAGGCCGAGAAGTCCTCGCCGAGAAGCCCGCGCCCCTCGCGCCCCTCGCGCCCGTCGCACCAGAGCCCCCTGCGGCCCCGGTCGCGCCGGAAGGAGTCACCCTGTGAAGTACGGTCAAGCGATCTCGTCGGCGTTCGCATCGCTGAAGTCCGGTCCGCTGTGGGGCTTTGCCGTTTCGCTGTATGGCGCAATCGCGATGCTTTATGTAGTGCTTGGGGGAGGCGCCATCGCCGTCACGGGACCGACACGCCTCGCCGACGGATTCCGCGATATCGGCTCCCTGAACGGCGGTGCGTGGATCGGCGCGCTTCTGCTGGTCGGGGGAGCGACGTTCTTAGCGGTGATTCTCTCGATCCCGCTGTCCCTGATCATGCACGGCGGCTTCATCCACCTTGCCGATGAGGTGCTCGCCGGTCGCCGGGTCACCGTGGGTCAGGGATGGGCGTTTGGCACCAAGCGCATGGGCCGCACGTTCGCGATCGACTTCGTCATTTGGTTGATTGCGTTCGTGGCGATGACGGTGGCGACCGTTCCGCTCATCGCGGGAGTCGTCGCGACTGCGGCGAGCTCGGGCTCGGATACGCCATCCGCGAGTGCGTTCGCTGGAATCTGCTGTGGCTATCTGTTCTTCCTACTGTTCGTCGTCGCCGTAACCATGCTGATCTCGGGCTACGAGGCGATCGCCATCCGCTATGGCCTCGTCGGTACACGCACCACCGGCGGCGCGCTCAGCGCCGGGTGGCAGGCGTTCAAGGTGCGTTGGAAGAACGTCGTCGTGTTCTCCCTGATTGTGGTTGGGCTCAGGTACGCATTCAGCATAGTGACCTCGATGGTCACCGTGCCTCTGCAGTTCCTGCTGCTTCCGAATCAGTTCACTCTGGGCGACTCGACGCCTTCGCCTGAGCAACTTCCGCGCTTCTTCGCCGGATACGCGATCATCATTGTCGTCTCGTTCGCGCTTTCCCTGCCGTGGGTCGTCTTCAACTACTCGCTGTGGGGCGCATTCTTCCGCCAGCTGACCGGCCTCGACGTCGTAGTGGCGCCGCCCGCACCCCCCGCCGACCAACCACCGGCCGATGTCTGATTCCGGCCGCCTGATCGTCTGCGCTACGCCGATCGGCAACCTCGGCGATGTGACGCTGCGCGTGCTCGATGCTCTCCGAGATGCCGACGCCGTCGCCGCCGAGGACACCCGCGTCAGCAAGAAGCTGCTTTCGCGCTATGACATCGGCACTCGGCTCGAACGCTGCGACGAGCACACCGTCGACCGGCAGACGCCCGCGCTGATCGCTCGCATGCAGGGAGGCGAGGTCATCGCGTTGATCTCGGACGCCGGCACGCCTGGCGTGAGCGATCCCGGTGCACGACTCGTCGACGCTTGCCTTCACGCGGAGGTGCCCGTCGAGGTTCTGCCGGGTGCCAGCGCGATCTTGGCTGCGCTCGTCGCAAGCGGACTGCCGACACATGCGTTCTACTTCGGCGGCTTCTTGCCTCGCAAGGTGGGGGAGCGGCGGCGCGCATTGGAGACGCTTGCCGAGCTCGACGCGACCCTGATCTTCTACGAGTCACCCAACCGTTGCGGGGTGACTCTGACCGCGCTGGCCGAGGTGCTGCCGGGACGTCAAGCCGCGATGGCGCGCGAACTCACCAAGCTGCACGAGGAGGTCGTGCGCGGTCCCATCGAGGACGTCGCCGCCGACATCGCGAGCCGTGAGATCGTGCGCGGAGAGGTCGTGCTGCTCATCGGACCACCGCCGCCCGCGGTGCGCGGGCCGGTCGACGCCGCAGATGTTCGCGCTCGCGTGGACGCGCTCGTCGACGAAGGCACCAACCGGAGCACGGCGGTGAAGCTCATCGCGAAGCAGCTGGATATTCCTCGCAGCGAGGTCTACGACATCGCGCACAAGCCCGGTGTCTCAGGCGCGTGAGGGCAGGCTCGGAGCCTACGCCTTCTTGACCTCGGCAACGCACGAGGTGCACACGGGGCGACCTTTGACCTGTGCGACGTCGCAGTCCGTGGCTCCGCAGATCACGCAGCTGTCCTTGTGCTTGGTGAGAATGATGCGCTCGCCCTCGGTGTAGATGGCGAGGGGATCTTTCACATTGATGCCCAGAGTGCGTCGCAACTCCATGGGGATCACGATGCGTCCGAGGTCGTCCACGCGGCGTACGATTCCTGTGTCGTGCATCGGTTTCGCCCCTTCGGTTTGTCGCTGACGCCGCAAGACGCCGCGGAACGGTTAGAATTCACCCTGCGAGTGTGACTTGCCCTCGCTTCCAGTATTACCCACGGTCACGGAGTATCCAAACACCATGAGCCCACAGTCGTTCTATCTCACCTCTCCCATCTACTACGTGAACTCGGTTCCGCACCTTGGCACCGCCTACACGACGATCGCCTGCGACACCCTCGCGCGCTACCGACGCCTTCTCGGCGACGACGTGCACTTTCTCACCGGGCTCGATGAGCACGGCCAGAAGGTCGAGGAGGCAGCGACCGCCAACGATATGGCGCCGCAAGAATGGGCCGACACCATGGCCGCGCGCTATCAGGAGGCGTGGAGTCTGCTCGACATCACCAACGACGACTTCGTGCGCACCACCGAGGCGCGGCATGAGCGCGGAGTCGCGGCGTTCGTCCAGGTCCTCTACGACCGCGGCGACATCTACAAGGGCACCTACGAGGGCCTGTACTGCGTCCCCTGCGAGACCTTCTACACAGCCGAGCAGACCGCCGAGGGCGACACCTGCCCGTCGTGCAACCGTCCGCTCGAGGTCGTGCACGAGGAGAGCTGGTTCTTCAAGCTCTCAGCGTACGAGGATGAACTGCTCGCCTACTACGACGCCAATCCGACCTTCATCGGTCCGGACACGCGCCGCAACGAGGTGCTGTCGTTTGTGAAGGGCGGCCTGCGCGATCTCTCGATCTCGCGCGCCAACGTGAAGTGGGGCATCCCGCTCCCGTTCGACCCCGACCACACCGTCTACGTCTGGTTCGACGCACTCCTGAACTACGTCACCGCCATCGGCTACGGTGATCCCAACCGCGCCGAGGAGTTCGCCCGTCGCTGGCCCGCGCAGATCCACTTCGTGGGCAAGGACATCATCCGGTTCCACTGCGTGATCTGGCCGGCGATGCTGCTGGCTATGGGACTGCCGCTGCCGCAGCGAGTCTTCGCACACGGCTTCCTGCTCACCAAGGGCGAGAAGATGAGCAAGTCCAAGGGCAACGCGATGTCACCGGCCGAGTTGGTCGATCGCTTTGGCGTCGACGCGTACCGCTACTATTTCCTGCGCGATGTGCAGTTTGGTTCCGACGGCTCGATCTCGCTCGAGTCGATGGTGCAGCGCTACAACGGTGACCTCGCCAACGACTGGGGCAACCTCGTCAGCCGCCTGTTCAACATGGTCGGCAAGTACTGCGATGGCCTCGTGCCCGATCCCAGCGGCTCGCCGCTCCCGACCGAGGACGACACCGCGCTCAAGGACATCGCTCTGGGGCTTCCTGAGGCCTTCTCGGCGAAGATGGACGCGCTGGACTACTCGGGTGCACTCGAGGCGGCGTGGGAGCTTGTGAAGCGCACAAACCGCTACATCGAGGACTCGGCACCATGGAATCTCGCTAAGTCCGAGGAGACCCTGCCGCGCCTGCACGCCGTGCTTTACAACGCACTCGAGGCCGTTCGAATCGCGGCCCTGTTCACCGCACCGACCATGCCCAACACCTCCCGCGAAGTCTGGGCGCGCTTGGGCCTGGACGATCCCAACGACATCACGTACCTCGATGCGCAGTGCACCTGGGGCTGTCTGCCGGTCGGCAATCCGGTGGTCAAGGGCGAGGCGCTCTTCCAGCGCATCGTCGAGGAAGCTTAGGTGACTACCCCCGCCGATATCGCACCCGCCGAGCAGCCAGCGAAGAAGCCGGCCACCAAGCTTGGCGAGGGTCCGCGGCCGACGCCGGAGCGCATCATCCCTGTGCCGGTCGCCGTGCCGCCGTTTGCCGATGCCAAGGGTCGCCGCGTCGCGGCTCCCGACTTCGCCGGCGTGCTGATCGCCGACACGCACGCGCACCTCGACATGCTCGACCACCCCGGCTTTGCGCTTGCCAACGCCGCGCGCGCCGGAGTCGGATTCGTCGCGACTGTGTGCGACCCAAGCGAGGACGCCGAGCGAACCTACGCCGAACTCGACCGCTGGATTGCCGAGGCGGATGAGTTGCTGGCAGCGGATGCGGCCGCGGTTGCTGACGCTGATGGGTCCGCTGACGCCGCGTCGCCGACCGCCCGGGAGCCGATCGCCCCAGCTCGCGTGCGCGTCATCGTCGGAGTGCACCCGCACAACGCGAAGGCCTACACGGCTGAGGTGGAAGCGGCGATGCGACTCATGATCGCGGACCCTCGCACCTCGGCGGTCGGGGAGATAGGACTCGACTACTTCTACGATCAGTCGCCGCGTGATGTACAGCGAGTGGCGTTCGAGGCCCAGCTCAGGCTGGCGCACGAGTTCGCGCTGCCAGCCGTCGTCCACTTGCGCGAGGCGCACGACGACGGACTGCGGATCCTGCGTTCGGTGGGTGTGCTCGAGGCCGGCTGCATTCTGCACTGCTACAACTTGGGCCCCGACCTGCTTGGCCGTTTCCTCGAGCTTGGCTGCACCGTCAGCTTCGCCGGCCCGGTCAGCTTCAAGAAGTCGACCGATGTCCGCGAAGCCGCAGCACTCGTTCCCATCGGTCGCATCCTGACCGAGACCGACTGCCCGTTCATGGCTCCCGAGCCGTTCCGCGGTCGCGTCAACGAGCCGGCGTTCACGGTGTTCACCGCTGCCGCGATAGCCGGCGCACGTGCCGAGTCATTGCCCGAGTTCGCGGCGCACGCGTGGGGGACCGCACTCAGCCTGCTGGACCGCGAACGGTGACAACGGCCTCGGACAGCCACGTACGTGATGGCGCGCCGGTGCGTGTGCTGTGCATCGCGGGCAGTCCTCGGCGTCACGGCAACAGCGAGCAGCTGCTCGACGCGCTGGCGTCAGGCGTACGCGAAGCTGGCGGGGAGCCCATCATGCTGCGCGCGGTCGATGCCGGTGTGACCCCCTGTCGCGGCTGCAACGCCTGCTCCAAGACCGGCACCTGCATCGTCTCCGATGGCATGGATGCCGTGTATCCGGAGCTCGACGCCGCCGACGCCATTGTCGTCGCGACACCGGTCTTCTTCGCCACCGTGCCCGCGACACTCAAGGCGCTCTTCGACCGTTGCCAGCCGTACTGGGCGCGCCGTTACGTCTTAGGCGAGCCACGGCCTGCGCTGAAGCGTCCGGGCGCTATCTTGGTGGTCGGAGGCGGGGGAGACCCGTTCGGCACCACATGCGCGGTCACCGCGACGCGCAGCGTGTTCGCGGTACTGGATGTCTCCGCCGAGGAGGTCCTCGAGGTAGTAGGACCTGACGCCGCGTCAGACATCACGAGTCGTCCCGAGGCCCTCGCGCGTGCCCGAGCCATCGGCCGGGAGCTTGTCGAGTGGACTTGCATTTAGCACCGATATAGGCACTCAAATCCGCCTTTTTCAAAGCTATTCGTGGCGACCTGCGGGTTTGCATGAGACTTTTCTTAGGGGTAGCATCGTCTCTCCCGTTTGTTACTGAACGGTTGAAATGTCCCCAAAATAGAGAGGTCTGAATGAGATCTCGGCCGACTCGCTCGGCACGATCCGTGAAGACCCAGCAGTTCATCGCAGCCATCATCCCAGCAGTTGTCGTAGTACTCAGCATCACCGGGTTCGTGTGGGCAAACAAGCAGGTCACGATCGTCGTCGACGGTCGGGCTTCGCACGTGAAGAGCCAAGCTGCCGACGTGGCGGGACTGCTTGCGCAGGCCGACATCGTCGTTGGCTCAGGCGACGTGGTTTCGCCCTCGTCTGATGCCGCCCTCTCCTCCGGCATGACCGTCGTGGTTCGCCACTCGGTACCGGTCACTCTCAGGTTCGGCGAAGAGACGATCGAGCTCGACGTCGTTGGCGCCACCGTCGCCGACGCGCTCATCGCAGCCGGTGCCGACCCCTCTTCAAACCCCGCGGTCACCCCCGCGCTCTCCTCGCCGCTCATGGACCACATGGTCATCACTGCTCCCACGGCGTTCGTCCGCGTCACTCGCGAAGAGATTGCCATTCCGGCAAGAACCGAGCGTCTGCGTGACCCCAGCCTCGCTCAAGGCAGCACTCGGGTCGTCTCCGAGGGCAGCCCGGGAATCGCCCTGCGCGTCTTCCGTGCCATCGTCAACGACGGCGTCGAGGGCTCGCCGATCCTCATCGCCGAGGAGACCGTGACTCGTCCGGTCACCCGCGTCATCGCCGTGGGCACCGCAACCTCCGCTCGTGTCATCGCCGCCAGTAACATCGGCTCGACCACCGGAAAGCCGGCGCCACGAGGCGGTCGCAAGATGCGCGTCGAGACCACCGGCTACGCGCCAGGATCGGGCGGTGCGGATCACCGCACGGCTACCGGCGCCGCTGCGGTCCGCGGTGTCATCGCCGTCGACCCCAAGGTCATCCCGCTCGGCACGCACGTCTACGTGCCCGGCTACGGCTACGCGGTCGCGGCTGACACGGGTGGGGCGATCGATGGCAAGCGGATCGACCTGTGCTTCGGCTCGTATGCCGACGCAATCGCCTGGGGCCGCCGCGCCGTCACCATCATCATCCTCGACTAGCGCATGGCTCACTCGCCGCTCGCTACGCCATCGGCGACCATCGCCGTCCTGAAGCGCCACCGTCTCGCCACTAAGAAGGCGCTCGGTCAACATTTCCTTGTCGATGACAACGCTGTCGGACGCATCATCGACCTTGCGCAGCTCACCGGCGACGAGGTCGTCTTAGAGGTCGGTCCCGGTATCGGTACGCTGACCGCGGCCCTATGCGAGCACGCCGGCGCTGTGGTCGCGGTCGAGCGCGACGCCCAGCTCCTCCCCGCACTCGCCGAGACCACCGCAGACTGCCCGCGCTTCGCCGTCGTACGCGCCGATGCGGTCGCCGTTTCTCCCGAGACCATGGCAGAACCGTTCGGCCCGCCCGTCGCGCTCGTGGCGAACCTGCCCTATGCCGTGGCTGCCACCGTGGTGCTGCGCTTCTTCCAGGAGCTCCCGGACATGACCTCGGCGACCGTGATGGTGCAGGCGGAGGTCGCCAACCGTATGGCTGCGGTCCCAGGCACCAAGGACTACGGCTCCTACACCGTCAAACTACGCCTACTCGCCAAGGCGGCCGGCCGCTTCTCGGTCTCACGCTCCTGCTTCTTGCCGCCACCCCGTGTCGACTCCACGGTGCTGCGCCTCGAGCGGTCGCCTCTTGCCGATGATCCGGCGCTGCTCACGGCTGCGGCTCGGGCTGCCGACGCCGCATTCGCCCAGCGCCGCAAGACCATCCGCAACTCCCTGCGCTCGGCACTCGAGGCCGAGGCCACCGCTATCGACGCCGCCCTCGAGGCCGCGAACATCGACGGCTCGCTACGTGCCGAGACACTGCCGCCGGAGGCGTTTCTCGCGCTCGCGGTCGCCCTCACCGACGTCGGGGTCTTCTCGGCGGGTACCTAACCACGAGCCGTGCGGGAGTCCGTGCGGGGAACCGTGCAGGAGTTCATTCGTTACCTGACTGACTAGTCGGTGGGTTCCCGCTGGCAATTTGGCCTGTCATCGGCTATACTTCCTCCCCGAGCAGAGGGAGGGCATTCCATTGAATGATCTTGTTCAGCAGGCCGAGGTAGTCGGCCGAATTCGTAACGACCTCGAAACCATGACCGGCAGCCGCATTCGCGTGCGCGCCAACATGGGTCGCTCGAAAATCGTCGAGCGCGAAGGTGTTCTGATGCAGACGCATCCGGCGCTCTTCGTCGTCGAGGTCATGGAGAAGCGTGACCGCACCGCCCGCGCGTCGTACCAGTACGTCGACGTGCTCACCGGAACGGTTGAGCTTACTCACGCAGAGAGTGGCGAGAATCTGCTGCCTTGGCTGAACTAGCCACAAGGCACTGACGGGAAACACAAGCGCGGGGCAGATGCTCCGCGCTTTCTCGTATGAAGGGGACGATGTGCGTCGGATCACGGTCACGGCTCCCGCCAAGGTGAATCTGTTCCTGGGTATCGGCGCAGTTCGCCCGGACGGCTACCACGACGTCTCCACCGTGGTGCACGCCCTCGACTTCGCCGACACGATTACGCTCGAGCTCGCTCCCACCTTCTCCCTCACCTGCACCGCCGAGCTTGGCATCCCCGCCGAGGAGAACCTGGCGCTGCGTGCGGCCAGGGCGTTTTCAGAGGCGTTCGAGGTCCCCGGCGGCGTAGCCATCGCGCTCACCAAGCGCATTCCTTCCGGCGCAGGCCTCGGCGGCGGGTCGTCTGACGCCGCAGCTGTTCTGGCCGGGCTCAGTGAGCTGCACGGCGTGGATCTGGCCGATCCTCGGCTCGTCGAGATCGCGCAGAGTCTCGGGGCCGATGTCCCGTTCTTCCTGCTCGGCGGCGCGGCGCTCATGACCGGGCGCGGTGATCGGATCGAGCGCATACTGCCCGCCATCGTCGTGCCCGTCGTACTGGTCAAGCCTCCCGCGCCCGTACCTACGGCGGCGGCGTACCGGGCGTTTTATGCCGACCCAGTGCCGGCGGGCGATTCTTCGTCGGTTCTCGACGCGTTGCAGCGGGCCGATCCGTTGGCACTGGGCGCTGCACTCTCAAACAACATGACCGGTGCGGCACTCTCTCTGGTGCCGGAGGTGGCAGACGCGCTAGCATGGGTCAACGCGGTGTCGGGCGTCTTGGGCGCGGCGGTCGCAGGAAGCGGGTCCGCGGTATTCGCGGTGTGTGCGGATGAGCAGGTTGCTCGGCGAATCGCAGATGAAGCGGCGGGTAGGGGATTGTGGGGAATGGCGACATCGACACGGAGTTCAGGGGTGACGTGGACCGAATGAGTGAACCCATCTGCGTTGACGTGGCCGTC
>JBBRWO010000051.1:0-14143 GCA_038249135.1 Coriobacteriia bacterium | reverse complement strand
GAGACACAGTGACGCCTGGCGCTGCACCTCCTCCGCCTGCAGACGAAGGCGCTCCGCGACCTGCGGGAGCGCCCAGTAGTCGGCCGGCCGAATGGGATCCCACGGGGCATGGAACTCGCGGCTCCGCAGCCCAAAATCACGCATCGCCGCGGCCTCCTCTGGCCCGGCGACGCGCAGTACCAACCGTTGGGACTCCCAAACGTGCTCCACGCTTCTACTCTCTACCGAAGCTCATAAGCGGCGAAACCGCATCTGCGGCCATGTCGCGGACGATCATGGCGCGTGCCAGTGGATCGAGCGTGCCGAGCTTCTCACGAACCGAGCTCTCGACCTCACTGATACGGTCGGAGCGCCTACTCATCGCGCCCCCACCCATCACGGAGAACCCGAGCATGATGAAAACTGCGCCGAACGCCCACGTCCATATGCTGCGCTTTCCGCGAAGCAGTGAGAAGATGATCGCACCGGCGCCTGCTCCTACCAGTGACAGACCCAGCGCGTTATCGACCATCGGGTCGTCGGCATACTCACCGAACCTCGCCTGAAGCTCGTCCTTACGCGCACGAAGCGCGTCCGCGCTTTCCCGCATCTGATCCTTTAGTTCCTCTGAGCGTACCCGCATCTGATCCCGTAGTTCGTCTGAGGTAAGCATGTGGTGCCTCCTTTTTTCCGTCACTACAGGTTCTTCCCGTCCTACGCCCCGCCCACACCACGGTACTCCTCGAGATGTTGCGGGAATGACTGTAGCGGAAGGCCCGCACCACGTGCACCGCACTGATCACGTCATACGCGAAAGGTCCCCCATGCTCACCCAGATCGCCGAGAATTTCGCCGCAAGCGCACTCTTCATCCTCGCCTACGTCACCGCGTGGTTCGCGGTGTCTCTGGCGCTTCGTCGAAACGACGTCGCCGACGTAGCGTGGGGCCTCGGGCCAACGCTCCTTTCGTGGTGGCTCGTCCTGCGCCCGGGCTCGCCTAAAACGACCGCTCTCATCGTGGCAGCAGCACTCGTGACCGTATGGGGGGTCCGCCTTGCTTGGCACATCGCGAAACGTGGGTTCCGCCCGGGTGCGGGAGAGGATCCGCGCTACGCTGCCTGGCGCGCCGAGTGGAAGCACTTCACGGTGCGGTCGTACCTGCAGGTGTTTCTGCTTCAGGGGTTCTTCATGCTGCTGGTCTCGACGCCAGTGATTGTTCTTGCCTCATGGCCCGCGAACGGGGCGCCGATCGCGCTCTTCACGGGAATGGCCGTCTGGGTCATCGGTTTCGCGTTTGAAGCGATCGGTGACCACCAGTTGGCCGTATACCTGGGTGTCCCGCGAGCCGATCGGTCCCCAGTGATGGACACAGGGCTCTGGGCGTGGACGCGCCACCCCAACTACTTTGGTGAGTCCGTGATGTGGTGGGGACTGGCGATTGTCGCTCTCTCCGTGCCCTACGGCTGGCTCTCGCTCATAAGCCCCCTCACGATCACATGGCTGCTTGTGTCGGTCTCCGGGATTCCCCTGGCAGAACGGCGGCACTACGGCGAGCCTGTGTGGGACGACTACCGCGCGCGAACCAGTGCGTTCCTGCCCCGACCCCCTGCCCGACGGTGAGTGGTCGGTGATAAAGTGCCCTACAGACGCTCCCCGCAGCACCACCACCACTCCGAGAGGATCGCGCATGCCCTGGTCGAGCGAAGGCGACAACGTCAGCTTCAGCGGTCCGCTCGCTGATCTTATGGGAATTGTCATGACCGCGTACGACCAAGACGTAGCCGGGGGAACCTGCGCCGTGTCCGCCGGCGTGTACGTGACCGCCGCCGCCGTGGTCCTGCGTGAGGTGGTCATCGAGTCGCTCGAAGGTCATACGGAGGCGACGGAGTTCCTCGAGTTCATGGAGGGGACACTGCACGAGGAGGACGACGGCACCGTGCAGATTTCCACGCTACCCATGCTCGACCGCATCGCCGAGCACATCGACCACACCGCACTCGAGGGCTGGCTCGGCACCCCCGCCATCCGCGAAGCGATTGCGGAGCTGTCTGTCTCCGCATTCTCCTAGCTGCACGATCCACGCCGAGATGCCCGCCAAACCCGCATTCATTCGCACCGCCGTCACGGCTGTAGCCGTCGTTCTCGTAACAGTGAGCGTTCTCGCCGCGCTCGTACCTTCCGCCGCTCGTGCCGCGGGAGAGTCGACACCACGCATCGCGATTGTCGTACTGGCTCCGTACCTGAGGTTCTCAGACCTCTCCGCCGCCGACACACCCCAACTCTGGAAACTTGCTGGAAACGGGGCGCTCGGCGCCATGAACGCTCGGACGGCTGATCGCGACGAACCCAACGCGGCAAGCGGCGCACTGACCATCTCGGCGAGTCGTTGGGCGAGTGTCCCGCTCACCGCTCCGGCGAGTGCCAGCGACATCGCTTCACTACAGGCGCTCCAGGACGGGTCACTGGTGCAGCCGGTCCTCGGTTCGCTCGGTCGTGCCATCCAAGATGCCGGTGGTCTCACGGCTGCCATCAGCACTGGACCGACTCGCGTCTCGCAGCCGGCACCTTCTCGGAGACCGAGCGAGTTGGTCGCGATGGACACCAGCGGCCACGTCGACCTGTCTTCCGCTGGGGGCACGCTGTCGGCCGCGCGTCGGGGGCGGCCGTCGGCACGGGACAGCGGCGCGGCCACAGCGTTCAGTCGGGTGGCCGGCCTGGCCCTGCGCAGCTTCCGGACAACCGACGCGCCCGCGCTTCTCGTGGTGGATTCGCCGAGACTCGCTGCGGCCTCCGAATCTGCGTCGTTCAGCGCGGCGGCGTCCGCAACCGAGCACCGCGCGGCCGTCCGAGAGCTCGACCAGGCCGTCGGTGCGCTCACTCGACTCTCCCCCGCGGGCACGATGCTCATGGTGCTGGCGCCTGCGACGCACAAGACGTGGTATCAGGTGCCCCAGTTCAGCCCCATCATCGTCGACGGACCCGGATTCGCCGGCGAACTATCGTCCCCCTCCACGCATCGCGCCGGCATCGTCACCAACCTCGACGTCGCACCGACCGTGCTCGCCGCGCTCGGCATCGCACCCACAACGACCATGGTCGGTGCCGAGATGACGGCGCACGCGGTGCCCACCCCCATCGCCGACAGGGTCACCACTCTGGGCTCGACCGACACGAGCATCGGCATCGTCGACCAGCTGCGCGAGGCGTGGTTCATTCGGGTGTTCTGCGTGCTCGCTCTGGCAATCACTGCGTTCGCTGTGTGGGCGATCACACGGCGAGCAGCCGCCGAGTGGACTCGCTCGCTGGCGACGATCCTTGTCACGCTGATGTGTGCAATCCCCTCTGCCGCTTGGTTGATGTTCCTCGGACAGCGCTACCCGCAGTCGCTGGTTGCTGCGGGCGGCGCATTCGCGCTGGCGACTGCCGTGGTGGCTGCCTCGCTTTTCGGCATGCGCGGATACGGCACCCGTCGCTTCGGGTCAGCCGTGGAGGGCGCGCTGCTCATGGGGGTGTCGGCAAGTGCGCTGACATCCGTTGTCATCGTTGCGGACCAGTGGCTTGCTGAACCGCTGCGGACCGGGCTCTTCTCCTACTCCGTGCGCGCCGGCTGGCGTTACTACGGGATGGGCAACGAAGGCGCCGCGCTCTTGGTCGGGGCATCGATGGTCGGGATCGGACTTGCAGTCGAACTGCTCGGGTCGTCGCGCTGGGCAGTCCATGCGCGCCGCTGGGCGATACCGATCGTGGGTGCGGTGGTGCTGCTGACAGCCGCCGCGCCGTTCGCAGGCGCGAACGCCGGAGTCGCCGTCTGGGGTGTCGTTGCGTATGCCACCGCCTGGGCGGGGCTGAACGGCATCCGGCCGACGATTCGTACGACGATGATCACCGTCGCGCTCGTTGCTGGTGCCGTCGCCGCATTCACGACAATCGATCTGCTCACGACCTCCGGCGGCACGCATCTCGCGAAGTTCGCCCTCGGCATAGTGCACGGTGACGTCTCGGCTACTCGCGAGATGATCGGCAGGAAGCTCGCCAACAACGTGGGCTATTTGGTGGCCACACCCTATACGCTGCTGTTTCTTGGCCTCGGCAGCGTCTATTACCTCATTCGACGCTCTTCGAAGTCGCCGTTGCGTGCGGTGCTGGAGCCGTTCTCGGCGCTCAAGGGTACGCTGCTGGGCGCATTCGTCGGAGGATTGTTTGCACTGGTGACCGAGGACTCGAGCTCCGTCATGCCCGCGCTTCTGTGGTTCGCTGCGCTCATGCCCGCGCTTCTGGTCGCGATCACATCTACTACAAGCTCACCGCAACAGATCGACACCACCGAGGACTGATGCGGTACTCCCGTCGCGAGGTGCAGTGCCCTATCACCATCTCTCGCAGCCCGTTGCTCTACAATATCGATAAGCTGGTACAGATGAGCGGGGGACCTCATGTACTGTCCACAGTGTGGTGCGCGGATTCCTGACGGAAGCACGTTTTGCCCCATGTGCGGGGCCGATCTGCGGCTTGACGGAGCCGAGACGGAACCGCCTGTCGCATCGACATCCGCGCAGCAGCCCCCTCCGCCATTTGCTGCACCGCAACAGCCCCCTCCACCCGTTACTGCACCGCAGCAGCCCTCCGCGCCCACTCCACCCCCGCCGCCGCCGCCCACTGCGCCCTATCCACCCCCGCCGCCCACTGCGCCCTATCCGACACAGCCGATGGTTCCGACGCCTCTGGGTGCGGCCGCTCCGGGATATGCGAAGGGTCCGCTCGGACCTCGCATCCTCGCGTGGATCGCCGACGGAATCATCGCCGGAGCACTGCTTCCCGTAGCTATCCTGCTCTTTGTGTCCGGCAACGTGCGGGGCGAGTTCTCAGTGGTGGGAGCCGTGCTCCTGGTTGTTGCAGGGATATGGGAGATCGCCTACTCCCTGGGCAGAGACGTCACAGGGGGAGCGGGCTTCGGGAAGCGTCTCTTTGGCATCGTCGTGGTTTCCTCGGCGACGGGGACTCCGGCTCCGGCCGGGGCAACCGTCCTTCGGCAAATCGTTCTCTATGCGTTGAACATCATCCCCGTCATCGGCAACCTCATCGAGCCCGTGTTGGTGGTCGTCAACAAAGACGGCAAGCGGCTGGGTGACAAGGCAGCCAAGACACAGGTCGTGCGTGCTGACGACGTGTCTGCGCGCGGCGTACCGATCAAGACCGGCAAGGGCGCCGCGATCGGCGTGCTCGTTGCCGCACTCTTGGTGAGCGTAGTCGGCGGCGTAGTCGGCGGCGTGTTGTTCGCGCGCGCTGCTGCAGGCGGAATCGGCGGCCTTGAAGGCGCCGTTCCCTACGAGACGCCTGCCGAGAAACCATCGGTCGAGACGCCGACGGTGGATGCGCCCGCAGCATCCGGGGCCCAACCCAACTCAGCGACCGAGGACGAGACCCAACTCAATCCGCTCAATGCGGAAACTGCGGTGGACGCTGTGGGAAACCTGCTCAACTCACTGAAGGAAAACGACGTAAAGACCGCTCGCCGATACGCGACCCGGCGCTTCCAAGAAGACGAGTCTTGGTTCTTCGCTCCCGCTGGCGGTGCACTGAGCAGCTTCGAGGTCGCCAACGTCTATCAGGACGCCGGGCTGTGGGTGGTCGAGGTCACCGAGGACTGGAACTCGGGACCTCAAAAGTCGCGCTACTTCGTCATCGTAGAAGACAACACGCCAAGGGTCGACGGCGTGGACCAGCAGCCGTAGAGAGGACGGGACCATGAGCGACAACGCGCGATTCTGTTCGAAGTGCGGAACGGAGCTGGTTGCGAACGCGCAGTTCTGTGCATCGTGCGGAGCACCCTCGGCTGTCATAGCGAATCCGATCACACCCGTGCACGTCGCCACCGGAGAGCAGGTTCACGGCATCGTCACGAACACTACGCTCAAGTCGGGGTTTATGGGTGTGAAAAGCAAACAGTACACCTTGGTACTGACGGATCGACGCGTGGTATTCGCGCAGATCACGTCGGCCATGATGAAGGAGCTTGTCGCCAACGCCCGAGACGACGCGAAGTCCGAGGGCAAGGGGTTCTTTGGTCAGTGGGGCGCGCAGCTTACCGCCTACTCGGCATGGTCAGAGCGCTACCTCGAGATGTCGCCCGATCAGGCGCTCGCCGAGTCTGACGGCAACTTCGCGATCGAGCGCTCCATCATCACCAAGGCATCCCTGAATACCGGTCAGGCGTACGGCGATGACGTTAACACGACAGAACGGCTTGTCATCAAGACCACCGGCAAGAAGTACGACATCGCGTTGGGTTCCGGCATGGCGCAGGCCAAGAAGGCGCTCATCGCCGCGGACATGATCTAGATCCGGGCGGAGGTGCCGCCGTTCGCCGGGTGCGCCGCATGGTGTGATTCGACGGCAGCGGCCACTTCATCGAACAGCTCAGGCGGGCAGTGCAGCCGCAGTACCGTACGCCACGAGTTGCGCAGTGCGATCACGCGTTCTCGGCGGTGCACGACGACCCGGTGGATGCTCCCCCACGGTAGGAAGAGCCGTTCGCGCGTCATCGCCAGAGTCCCCGCACCTGCGGTCGTTGGATTGCGCGCAAGAAGGCCCACCAGCACAACGAGCTTGTTCATTGAACGCTCGCGCTTCTCGGCGCGATATTCCACGCCCTTGGGCCCCACGGTGAATCGTGCGCCTTGGTGGTTGCCCAGGAGCAGACTCGTCAGCACGAAGAGGCCGAACATGATCCCGGTGGTGAGGAGGAAGACCTCAAGCGGCAAGATGATCAGCTCGCGTTCGACGATAAGACCCCCCACCGCGACGATCACGTACATCGCCATGACCGACAGCAAGATGACGCGCAGAAAGTCCCACAGCATGAATCGGCTGGTGAGCAGGGGCACGTTGAAGGTCCACTCGATCTCACCCTGTCGCTGCTCTTGGCCGGATGCGCCTGCGGCCGTTCGACTATCCGGCACGGGTCCCCCTCTGGCGGTAGGAAGCTGATCTTTGCCATGGTAGCAGTACATCCCAGAGGCGACCGCTCGGCACGCAGAGAGGTATAGTTGGGAGGGGAAAGGGAGACGGGGGACTTCATGACCGAGGGCGCAGCAGTATTCTGTACACGATGCGGAGACCGCTTTGTGGGATCTGACCGATTCTGCAGAAAATGCGGAGAACCCAGGCGAGTCTCCTCAGCCAGCTCCTCCCCCGCTCCGCACAAGCCCGTGACTTCGGCCGCTGTGCTACGGACGGTTGCACCTGCTGCGTCGATGGCTGGCGTGCTCCCGTGGCAGACGATCATCGCCGGTGAGACACCCGACCTGCGTGCGATGCTGGCGAGCGCTGTGGCGCCGACAGCGCGCAGGGCGCTTCAATCCTCGCTGCGCAAGCCCGGACTGTCACTGGCGGCCACAACAGCGCTCGATCTCGTGGTTGCGGCGTTGTCCGGCGGTTCGAGCGCGGTCACTGCTGCGATCCCTCGCGTCGTCGCCGGCGCGCTCACGGCGACGCTCGCTCTGATTACCGGATCAAAAGGCGGCGCCTTGCGCACCCTATCCGGGCTGTTTGCGGTGGTGACTGCGCTGGCGCAGGCCGGTTCGCTACTGGTAACGCTGAGTGGCGGAGCCCGCAGTGGAGCACCGCTCATGACCCTGATACCGATGGCGATCACGACGGCCTCGGCGCTTACCATGGCGGTCAAGACAGCCTCGGTGGCGCTCAGGAGGCGGTCATGATGCGTGCGCGCACCCGTGATCGAGCCAGCATCCAGCATGCCACCGCATGGATCGTGCTGGTGGCGATCACCGCCTTGCTACTGCTCCCCGTGGCTGCGTTCGCCGAGAGTCTCCTCGTGTCCGAGTACAAGGTACCCAAGGAAGCCGCTCCTGGTGACGACCACAGCGACGGCTGGTATGTGAGTACCGAGAACGTCCTCAAAGATCCCCTCTTCACCGCGCGTACGCTGCGGGGAGCCGACGGTTCCAACGGCCTCGCTTGGTCCGCCGTGGGAGAGGTCGACGCCCGCGTTGTGGGCCGCGGCAGCTCGACCGATAAACGCCTTACGCCGTTCACCTCGTTCGAGGACTTCGCCGCGCGCTCGCGTGAGATAACCCCGGGTGAGGACTACCTGTTCCGAGCCATGAGCGATCCTTCGCTACGCATATGGGAGGGGGCGAAGAGGACCACGCTCGGCGGTCTCGACGCCTATGTGAACCACTCCACCATTCGGCTCGAATACGAGGATGGGGCAGACGCGGAGTATGGCGAAACCTGGGTGTACTGGATTCCTGCGGGAAACGACAGCGGGATCCTCGTCAGTGCGGCATCGGCTGTGACCTGGTCTCAGGCGAAACCCCAAACGTCAGGGGAACACTACGGCGACCAGCTCGGACCCATGACCGCAGAGGTCGAATCGGTCCTCGCGTCGCTCAAGTTCTACCCGCTTGACGGGACGAGCGCAGGCACGGGCGTACCCGGACCTGACGGCGGCGGCACCTCGCCGTGGCGCACTGTCACGGGAGGTCTCGCTGCGGTGGCCGCGGCCGCAATCGCTCTCGCGGGTGCCGCCGCGAAGGCGCGTACCAAGACCCCCGATGCCGAGGAGCCCGCCCCGGACCAGCCAGTGGGCTATGTGCTGCAGCTATCGTCCGGGCAGCTCACGGTAAGCGCCGAGCACTCCGCATCGTTCACCGCACAGGCGTTCAAGGTCTTGCCTGACGGCACCTACAGGCCCGCTTCCGATGCTGCGGTCGTTCTGCATGTCCCGCCCGGAGTGAGTGTGCAACCGCAGACGGCGTACGGCACCCTGCAGACGACTGTGTGGCAGTCAGGTGAGCTCACCCCCGGTGCCGCGATCACCGTCGAAGCACGCGCGTCGCTGGGCAGCACCACCGCGTCGATTCCCGTCACCGCCGCAGGCGTCAGCCGCATCGTCACGCGCGTCGAGCCGAGCGGCGTGTCGCTGCGTACCCAGGGCGATGACTCGCTCACACTGGTGGCCGCGGTGGAGCTTCTCGGCGCGGATACGGAGGCCGATCCTGTGGCCGTGCGCGCCTCACTCGAGTTCACCGAGGACTCGGAATGGCTCGAGATCTCAGCGCCCGCAGACTATGAAGACGGACGCGCGATCACCGTCGTCGCTTCACAACCTGACCCCACGAGCGTGGTGCAGCCGCCCGAGTCAGCGACCGTACGCGTGAGCGCGCACATCGCTGAGCGGGTGCTGACCGAGCTGGTCACTATCTCGCTCGCCCGCCTACCCCAGATCGACGCGCGCCCCGACAGCGTCACGCTCGCAGCCGACTCTGGAACGAGCACGGAGGTCAGCATCTGGATCGATAACGCGGGCCCCAGCGCCTGGAGCTTCGAGACCCAGTGGCGCGAGGGTGCTCGGCTACTTGCGACCCCCGACATCGTCGCGACGGGGTCGTCGACCGCTACGCTCACGATCACCGAGAGCGCGGGCGACCGCATAGACCCGTCCCGACCGCAGTCGGCGTCCACCCTGGTGGTGGTCGCCTCGGCTGATGGCTTCGATCCCATCCGCCGAGAAGTGCAGGTCATCGTCACGCAGGAGGGCTTGTTCGTCGACCGGACCAACGTCGATCCCTCCACGGGCGCCTTCGCCCTGAAAGCTGACGGCAGCGCCACGCCTGCCCAGATCGACCTACGTGTGTTCGTTCGCGATGTGACCACAGGCGAAATCGCGCCCGACATCGGACTGGCGCAGAGCGCCGTGCTCGAGATCGGCGGCGAAGAAGGCACGAGCGGACACGCGGGCCTGAAGGCGGGCGGACTCACGGTCCAAACCGTCGGCATCCGGCCGCTCAACATCCCCTCGGCGACCTTCAGCGTGTCACTCGAGCGTGAACTGCCCACCGGCGGCGAGCCACTCGCCGCCACGCTGCGCGCGAACATACCCGGCCACGACGAGGATCGGTTCTCGGCGATGGTGCCGCTGCGTCTGATAGGGACCAATACGGATCCGTTCTCGGACGCATGGCAGATCGAGCTCGACGGTTGCCGCGACGTCATCGCAAACTTCGTGCCCGTCGAGCATCGCGAGCGGCTCTACGCGCTGGTCAACGAGCGCTCGCTCACGATGGGCGCCGAGGGCCTTTACAAGATGCGCATGGGGCTGTGGAGCTTCGCGCACGACCAGATCATGCTGGAGAAGCACGAGCACCTGGACGCGGCGTGGTGGAACGAGCAGATCGAGGGCACGCTCGACTGGATCTCATGGTGCGGCGACATCGCCATGGGTGTGGCGAGCGGCGCGTACCTAGGCGTTGTGGGATCGGTGGCCATCGGGATGCTCAAGCCGCTGCTGGTCTCGGCGATGGAGACGTGGCAGCGCGGCGGCTCGCTGGAGGACTGGCTCGCTGCACAGGCGGGGATGCTTACCGGTATGGCCGAGGGCTCGCTCACCGATCCGGACTTCCTCAGCAAGCTCTCGGGCGACAAGAAGGCGATCGGCTGGGCGCTCTTCATCGCCTACTACTTCGCCAAGGAGCTCTATAACGACCCCAACCTTTCGGTCACCGATGCGATGAAGCGGGTGGGCGCACAACTTCGCGACGAGGGCCTCATCCGCTTCCTGCAAAAGATCGCGGGAATGAAAGGTATGGCCACGAGCGACGCTGCAACGTCCAAAGCTGGCGCGGACGCAGGGAAGCCGGCCGGGCCGGACTCCACCAAGCCAGCTACCCCAGATGCCGCCAAGCCGACAGGTCCCGACGCGGCGAAGCCAGCCACGGATGCACCATCCAAGCAGCCCGATGGCCCACAGAAGGCGGTTCCCGAGAAGCCCGGCGCAGCTGCCGACACACCCCCTGCCGATACGTCCGCCGCCCCCAAGAAGCCCAAGGGCTCGCCGGCGGAACGCGCGGCCACACTCGCCAACGATCTCGCGGCCAAGACCGCAGACGGTGGCAAGGTCGATCGCGCGACCGTCGAGCGCGTCTTGCGCGACCCCGACGCGATGCGCGAGCTCAAGAAGAACCGACCTGACCTGTGGAAGAAGATGCACGAGACCCGTGCGGAAATCTACGAGGGCCACGACCGCAAGCTCGAACAGTGGGTGCGCGACAACGTGCCCGAGGCTGACGGCAAGCAGATCGAGGTCGAGAGCTTTGGCACCCCCGACGGCGTGGACCGCGACTACCGCGTGGGCTACGTCAGCACCGACCCGGTCACCGGGCAGCGCCGCTTCATCGAGCTCAAGAAGGAGACGTGGGCGGCCGAGTCACACCGGATCTTCGCCGGCGAAACCGGCGGTCCCACGGACGCAAAGGGCGCGGCCAAGTGGGCCAAGGACCACCAGCAACTGGCGACCGATCAGTACCATGCCGAGGCGAGCGTGGACATGGCCGATCAAGGCACGATCTACAACGAGGCGACGGGGAAGTGGGAGAAATCCCAGATCACGCCCAACGTGGAGATGGTGAAGGCCGGCAAGTCCACGCTGCTCGACCCCGACGGGCTGGGCAAGACCTACGAGACCAAGGTCAGCGAGGCCTACCACGAAGGCAACGTCCTCGATGCGTACAAGCAGGCGGACAAGGCCGTCCACTCGCTCGAAGGCGTCCAAGATGGCTACGCCAAGCAAGGCTACGGCGTGAAGGATCCACCGCCCAAGGTGAAGGCGGGGATGGACGTCATCAAGGACGTGCAGTCCGGCAAGCTGACACCGGAGGCAGCCGAGGCCAAACTCAAGGACCTGAAATACGACGGCCTGCCCGACTTCATGGAGAAGGTCTCAGGGCAGTTCGCGAGCTTCAAGTGGGTCCGAAAAGCGTAGCGCGGCCACCACGCCATCCAAGACTCCGCCGCGTGACCTCTTGACCCTCACGCAACGTCAGGGTTTAGGGTGTGCTCAGGAGGTGTCAGGGATATGGCGTGGACGGTTGGCTCGGCGGCAGAAATCGCGAAGGTGAGTGTGCGCACACTCCACCATTACGACGAGATCGATCTGCTTACACCCTCGGAGCGCAGCGAGTCGGGATACCGGCTCTACTCGGCGGGTGACCTCGAGCGACTCCATCAGATCCTCCTCTTCCGCGAACTGGGCTTCGCGCTGCCGGAGATCCGCGACATCATGTGCAATCCCAACTTCGACCGCGTCAGCGCCCTGGAGGCTCAACGCACACTACTAGCCGAGAAAGCCCGCCGCACTGAGACGATGCTCTCGGCCATCGACGCCGCGCTTGAAGCGGCACGAGGAGGCACGACGATGACCAAGGAAGATATGACCGAGATCTTTGGCGAGATGTTTGACGGGTTCAATCCCGACGAGTACGAGGCCGAGGTCCAGGACCGCTGGGGCGAGACCGATGCGCACAAGCAGTCCGCCGCGCGCACGAAGCGCTACACCAAGGCCGACTGGGCCAAGATCAAGGCCGAGGGCGACGCGAACACCACCGAGTTCCTACGGCTTATGGATGCGGGTGTCGCACCGGACGCCCCCGAGGCGCTGGCCGCTGCTGCCGAGAAGCACGCGCAGCTCGAGCGTTGGTTCTACGATGCCCCACTCGAGATGTTCGCGAACCTCTCGGACATGTGGGCGGACGATCCGCGCTTCAAGAAGAACATAGACAAGCCCCGCGAGGGAATGGCCGAGTTCCAGCGAGCAGCCGTGAAGGCGTGGGTCGCTGCACAGAAGGCTTAGTTCTAGTGCCCGGCCTCGTCGCGAAACCCGCATTCGATGTGGGTGCCGTCGCAGAACGGCTTGTTGCTCGACTTGCCGCACCGGCACAGCGTGACTCGGTTGCGTACCTCATAGGCTTCACCGTCAGCGGATTCGATCCGGATGCCTCCACGGACCCAGATCGGTCCGCTGCGGCTCTTTTCGGGATCTGCGACGAAGGCGATGGACGGCGCAAGCGTGGGCTCGATCGGTTCGCCGGTGGCATTGTCGGTGACGGTGTAGCGGCCCGAGGGACAGTGCGCGCACTCCTCGATCACAACCTCTGCTGCCCCCTCCTCGGCGGACGCCACGAGATGCCAGGCGCCGCCCGCGCGGTGGCAGAACCTTGCCTCAGCGCAGAGCGCCGGCACATCGTGAAGCGTGAGTGTCGGGCCGGGAATCGCCACGGCGCGCTCGGCGTAAGGGGCGCGGCTCGCCGTCTCGGCGCCATCGAACGCCACGTCCATGTGGGACCCGTCGCAAAACGGCTTGCGACCCGACTGCCCACAGCGGCACAGCCCACAGCGCTCACGGTCGTCAAGCTGCTCGTCGACCGCCCACTCGGCTGACTCGCCGTCCGCATCGGCCGTGATGGTCTCGTGAGACATCGGCACTGAGCCGCTGACCAGGTAGGGACCGTCCTTGGTCACCTTGATGAGCATGTCATCGACCGGCTTCATCGCGAAATCCTTCCAAACCTGAGTGGCGCGTCCAACTTCCGTCGGTTCCGAGTGTTCCCTCTGTTGTCTCAGTTCCGCGTGTTCGTTCTTTTCCCAGTGTAGAACACCCGTTGTTCCCGCGGAGATGCACGACCGCTAGCCGCCGCAGTCGGCACCTTGGCGCTCGGGTCTATTAAGTGTGACGGGCAGTGATATCCGTCACACATATGCCCGCCATGCGTGCCGATACTGCTTCCGTGAGGACAAAGATGCGTCCTCTCAACCCGGAGGTGCACCATGCCCGCGCGCTTCGCACTCATCATCACGGCAGCGATGCTGGCAGCAGCCTCACTCACGCCGACCGCATCTGCCGCATCCTCCGCTCTGCCGGTCGAGCTGGCTCCCGGCGAGGAGATCGTCTCCCACACCACCTCATCCGAGAAGGACTCGCAGTACGTCGTCGAGCTGCTCTCATCCATCAAGGGCGTCAAGATCGGCACCGATAAGACCACGGTGCTCATCAGCGACGGCGACAAGACCCACCCCATCGAGATCGACTACAGCAACGCGCTCAGCGGCTCGAAGGGCGGCGTCGCCGGCAATCTCGGGACCAGCCAGGCGTTCGCGGCCGGCAGCGTCGGCAAGGCTGGCAAGAGCGGCGGAACCGAAGGCTCCTCGGTGGGTGACGCGGGGACGGCCGGAAGCGGCGGCGGCGTGGGACTCGGCCAGATCGCGGGATTGCTGCTGGGACTCACGGTGCTCAGCCGGGTGATCGGGATCGTCCGGCAGCTGGGCGCTGGCAAGCGATGACTGCCCCGCACCCACTCGGCACCTGAACG
>JBBRWO010000050.1:0-14225 GCA_038249135.1 Coriobacteriia bacterium | reverse complement strand
GTTCGGCACCAGGGTGGTGAATGGGTAGTCGGCGATCTTGGGGCGTGCGGCACTCATGCGGGCGATCAGCGAGCTCTTGCCGACGCTCGGCATCCCGACCAGTGCGGCATCAGCCAGGAGCTTGAGCTCCAGATCGAGCCAGCGGTCTTCTGTAGGTTCGCCCAGCTCGGCGAAGGAAGGAGCGCGCTTGGTAGGTGTGACGAAGTGAGGATTGCCGCGTCCACCCTGGCCACCTTTGGCGACGATGATGCGCTGACCGGGTCGGGTCATGTCGCCGATCGCGGCGCCCGTCTCGGAGTCATGGATGATCGTGCCGAGAGGGACCTTGATGACCATATCGTCCCCGCCGGCGCCATGACGGATGGCGCCCTTACCGTGGGTACCGCGATCAGCCTTGAAGTGGCGCTTGTAGCGGAAGTCGATGAGCGATGAGAGAGACGGGTCCGCCTCGAATACCACGTCACCGCCGCGTCCGCCGTCCCCGCCGTCCGGACCACCCTTGGGCACGTGGGCCTCTCGGCGAAACGACATGCAGCCGGCGCCGCCGTCTCCTGACTTGACGTTGATCTTGACCTCGTCGAAAAACACGGTCTCAACTCACTTCCTGAGAACACCCTGCCACGCAGAGCATTCTATACGAACAAGCCCCCCGGCCCGGGTGGGTCGGGGGGCTCGCGACGTTACCGCTTGGGTACGATCGGGTGACCCTTAGGCCTCGACCGGACGAACGTGCACGCGACGCTTGAGTCCACGAGTGAACTCCACGACGCCCTCACGCATTGCGAACAGCGTATCGTCGCCGCCACGACCCACACCCTCACCGGGGTGAATGTGCGTGCCGCGCTGACGGACGATGATGGTGCCCGCAGTTACTTCCTGGCCCGAGAACCGCTTGACGCCAAGTCGCTTGGACTTGGAATCGCGACCGTTCTTTGTAGAGCCGAGACCTTTCTTATGTGCCATTTCTCAGATCCCTGCCTTACTCCTGATCGGCGGCCGGCGCGTCAGCGACGACCTCGACGACGGGCTTAGCGGCGGCCTTCTTCTTGGCCGGAGCTTTGGCGGCCTTGGGCTTCGCGGCCGAAGCTGCGATATCCGTGATGCGAACCTTGGTCAGGTTCTGACGGTGACCCTTGAGACGCTTGTAGCCCTTACGCTTCTTGAACTTGAAGATGATAGCTTTCTCGCCCTTGAACTGCTCGACGACCTCACCCGTGACGGTCGCAGAAGCAAGCTCTGAAGGGTCAACGACGATCTGATCGTCGTCGGCCAGGAAGATGACGTCGAATGTGACGCTCGAGCCGACTTCGGCGTCGAGCTTCTCAACAACAACGACGTCGCCGGCCGCGACCTTGATCTGCTTGCCGCCGGTGGCAACGATTGCGTACATGCGTAAGCCTTCCACTCGTATCAATGCGCGAGGAAGTATGCTAGCAGGGTCGAGGCGGAGCGTCAACGAGGAAACTCCCGACAACGGCTCCGGGCGTGTCCTCTCGGCTCCCCTACTCGAACGGTCTGCGCAGCAACCCCTGCTTTCCCTCGATCAGTATACGCACCTCTGTCGGCTCCACGTCCTCATCGGCGACGATCGATACCTGTTTTCCGGTTTCCGCACGCATGGTCGCAGCCGCATTGAGACCCGGGGCCGTGACGAGTTCGTACGTCTGCGGATTGAGCCCGAACAGGTACGCATTGGACTTTCCGGTCGCCAATATCTCTCGCATACGACGCTCAACAGCGATTCTGCGGGTGGTACGCGACACTACCCGCCCATCTCCCCCGCAGCAGGGGCACGGCTCTGTGAGCGTACCGTAGAGGCCGTCAGTGACGTTCTTTCGCGTGATCTCGACCAGTCCCAACCTCGAAATCTCGCTGAGTCGGGTCTTGGTGCGGTCTCGCTCAAGCGCGGTGGAGACACGCTGCAGCAGCAGATTCCGATTAGCTGCTTCCTCCATGTCGATGAAGTCCACGACGATGATTCCGCCGATATCACGAAGTCGCAGCTGTCGGACGGTCTCCTCGGCGGCCTCCAGGTTGGTGCGGACGATCGTCTCCTCGAGATTCTTCTTGCCGACGAATCGTCCGGTATTCACGTCCACAGCAGTCAGAGCCTCGGTCTTGTCGATGGTCAGGTAGCCGCCGCTGGGCAGCGGCACCGTCCGCCGCATTGCCGAGTCGATCGTTGCCTGCAGCCCAAACGCCTCGAACAGCGACGTGCGCTCGCGATACAACTGCACTCGGCGCACGAGGTGCGGCGAGGTCTTCTTCAAGAACGAGACGATCTTGTCGAACGTCGGCTTGTCGTCGACCGTGAGTCGACGGAACTTCTCGGACAGCACGTCTCTGACCAGCCTGAGCGCAAGGTCCATCTCGGTGTAGATGACCTCAGGGGCGAGCGCCTCTGTGGCCTGATGGTTCACGCGACGCCACAGGCGCAGCAGGAATTCGAGGTCGCTGGCGAGGTCTCGCTCACTGACACCCTGCGCCACGGTCCTGACGATGAGCCCCGTCTTCTCGGGCACACGCTTCTCTACAATCGCGTGGAGCCGCTCGCGTTCTTCATCCGGCAGCTTCTTGGACACGCCGACGAACTCCGAGAACGGCATGAGTACCAGGAAGCGCCCCGGCAAGGTGATCTCCGTGGTGATGCGGGCGCCCTTGGTACCCATGGCGTCCTTGATCACCTGCACCATCACCTGCTGCCCCACCTTGAGCAGCTGCTGGATGTCGCGCCGAGGAAGCCCCTCGAGACCCTCGGGGGCGACCACTTCGTCCACGTACAGAAACGCGTTCTTCTCGAGGCCGATGTCGACGAACGCCGCCTGCATTCCCGGCAGCACATCGGACACCTTGCCCATGTACACGTTGCCAACAACACTACGCTTGGGCCGCTCGATATAGAGCTCTACCAGCGAGTTATCCTCGAGCAGCGCAACGCGCGTCTCATTCGTATCATGCGAGATGAGCATCTCGCGAACTAGCTCTGCCACTGGGGCACTCCCGTCACATGGGGCGCGCCCAGCCCTCCTTGGTTTCCACAAGAGTGGCTATGCGCGTCGTAGTCGCGACGGACGCATCCAGCGAGGCCGCGGCAAACGCAGCACGGATGAGCACCTCAGGGCGGAGGGAACCTTCCGGTCCCATTCGGACGGTGAGCGCAAGTACGCTTCCATCCTCAGAATCGCTGACACGGGCCCCTTCCGGGAGGCACCGCGTCAGGTCATAAACCTTGTCTTTGCCCTTGTGCACGACCGCAAGTGTCTGCTCGCCGATCACGCTGTCCAACGCCGCCTGTACCTGTGGGGCCGATGCCTCCTCTCCTGCGATGCCGATCTCGTAGCGCGCTATGGTGAGCGCCGCGCCGAGCGAAGGGTCGCGATCCGAGACGAACGCGGCGTGCTGCGGTGCCAGGCCTGCAGGCGTCGAAGCACTGAGGCGACCCAACGCCTCTTCGGCTGTAGTGTAGCGCGTCAGCCACACGTCGAGATACTCCTCGAGACCGGCGGTGCCGACGGGCAGCGCCGGACCGAACGCGACCTTCATGTGCGGGCTGAAGCCTTGGGTGATCGCGTAGGGCAACTCGGCGCGTCTGAGCGACCGCTCGAGCGTGTGGATGACTTCGAGGTGTGAGAGCCAGCGGAGTCTGTCGGACTTGCCGTACCGGACCCTGAGTCTGAATTCGCCGTCAGCCACGTGACTCACCTCCTAAGACGATGTCGACGCCAAGTTCGCCGCAGACATCGCAGCCTGTGCATCCGTCGAAGCTGCAGTCTCCGGTGGTCGTACCGGTGAGTGCCTTGGCCCGCTCAGCTCGCAGGTATGAGGGCGACACCGCCGCCGAGATGTGGTCCCACGGAAGCGGTTCGTCCTCGGCACGCTCACGATTGGCGATCGCTGCGGGATCGACTCCTGTCGACTCGAACGCATCGAGCCACCGCTGGAGGCGGAACTGCTCGGTCCACGCGTCAAACACGGCACCGCCGCGCCATGCCGCCTCGACGACGTCGGCCACTTCTCGGCCACCGCGGGCGATGACGCCTTCGAGAAACGACACCTCCGAGTCGTGCCAGTGCAGGTCCACGCCCTTGCGGGGCATCGATTCACGCAACACACTCTGCCTGCGGCGAACCTCCTCGGGGGGAATCTGAGCATCCCACTGAAACGGCGTCTGGGCTTTGGGAACGAAGGTCGACACGGAGACGGCGACGCGGATCGAGCCTCGTGCGTTGGGAGGGGTCGCCTCGCGTGCTGTGTGGAAGACGCGACTGACCAACCTGCCGATTCCGGCGATGTCCTCGTCGGTCTCGGTGGGAAGCCCGATCATGAAATACAGCTTCACCCGACGCCAGCCAGCATCAAACGCGCGCTGCACGCTGCCGAGAAGATCCTCCTCGGTCACATTCTTGTTGATCACGTCGCGCATGCGCTGCGTGCCGGCCTCCGGAGCGAACGTAAGCCCTGACTTCTTGCCCGATGACACCAGACGCGCCATCTCGACACCGAACGCGTCCACGCGCAGAGACGGGAGCGAGACCGATACGCCGCTGCCTTCAAGGCGTCGGCCCAGCCGCCGCAGAACGTCCTCGAGCTGGCTGTGATCGGTCGTGGACAGCGAGGTCAAGGAGACCTCGTCGTATCCCGAGCACGCCAGTCCCGCCATCACGTCGCGGACGATCGAGTCGGCGGTGCGCTCGCGGACCGGTCGATAGACCATCCCCGCCTGGCAGAAACGGCAGCCGCGGGTACAGCCGCGGAGCACCTCGATGCCAAAGCGGTCGTGGACGACGTCCATGAACGGGACGATGCCGGAGACGGGCGGCCGGACCGTATCGAGATCCGCGACGACGCGCTTGGCGACTCGTGCGGGCGCCGAGCCGAGCGCCTCGATGCCGCGTAGCGCTCCGTCGTCAGAGTGGTTCACTCGATACAGCAAAGGAACGTACACGCCGGGAACGGCCGAGAGGGCGGCAAGCGTCTCGGTGCGGCTCCCTCCGGCGTCCTTGGCGCGACGGTGTGCGGCGATCACCTCGGTGATCGCTTCCTCGCCCTCGCCGATGAGAATCGCGTCGAAGAAGGGGGCGAACGGTTCGGGATTGTAGACGCAGGGGCCTCCGCCAATGACCAGCGGATCGCCTTGTGCGCGGTCAGCAGCTCTCAACGGAATACCGGCCAGATCCAGCGTCTCGAGTACGTTGGTCAGGGTGAGCTCGTAGGGCACGGTGATGCCCACAAGATCGAACTCGCGAACAGGCCTGCACGACTCCAGCGAAAACAACGGTACGTCGGTCGCCCTCATTGCCGCAGACATGTCCACCCACGGCAGATAGGCACGCTCTGCGGCGGTGTCGGGCAGCGAGTTGATCGCGTGATACAGGAGGGCTATCGCCTGATTGGCCTGGCCGATCTCATAGGTGTCGGGATAGATGAGTACCGCCTGATAGGCAGCCTCCGGGTCATGCGCCGCACCCCACTCGCGGTCGATGTAGCGCGCAGGACGCTCTACGCCGGCCAGCAGAGGCTCGACGCGGCTCCACAGGTCTGTTGGTGTCACGAGTCCGAGACCTGCCCATCCGTCTGCTCGACGACCACGTATGCGTGCGCGGGAATCGGCTCCTGATCACGGGCGCTGGGGAGCCGCTTTGATCGGGCAGCCTTCACTGCCTGGTCTCGGGCATCTCGCAGCTTGTCGGCCAGACCGGAGAGGTCTGCACCGCTCTCGAAGTACTCGGCCGCGGCGTATCCCATCGCAAGGGTCCCGGAGTAGCCGATGGCCGCCTTGATCGCCCACCCGAACCCGGGAACAAACGTGAGAACCTGCCGTGCCACGGTGCGCAGCACAAACGCCCCACCGAGGACGGCTACGAGCTCGCGGATACGCTCAGCCCCGAGCGGCTCTCCATAGGCGGCGGCGATCTGCATCACCATCTTGGCCTGGTTGGCGGTCATCAGCGGCATATCGGCCCCGGGAATGATGACCACTCCGCCTATGACGCCGTTCTGAAATGCCGTCGACTTGATCGACTCAGCTGCGACGGCCTTTCGCATGAACGTGAAGTTGGCGGCAAGCGCGATTCGTTTACCGCTGAGCCGGTCCGCGAACCACGATCCCAGCCTCGGGATGGTGTCAGCGGCATCGTCTGCGGCGAACGTATCGAGAAGCGGGTGCTCGAAACGACGGGAGACGTCATCGGTCTGCTGCCCGGCTGCAAGTACCGCGGTCGGGATTCCGGCATCACGCGCACGCCGAAGTGACTCAAGCAGGTTCAGACCAGCGCCGCACACGGCAACGACCGCATCGGTCAGGGGATCAACCAAGAGTGTCTCGCCGGGTGCGACCACCTCGACGTGAAGGCGCGCACTGCCCGTCTGAGGACGCAGCGCTTCCCGGACGGCCTCAACGAGCGGATCGGGTGCGTCAACATCCACAAAGACCGCAATGCGCACGGGCTTGGCGCGCTCCTCGGCAAGCGTGGAACCTGAAGCCATGATGTCGCGTAGATCGAGCGGCAGTCTCATTGCGATCCTTTCGACCTAGATCCCGGCGACGCCTTGGCGACGCGTCCATACGGACAGAAGCATACCCACAGCCATCATATTGGTGACCATGAATGACGAGCCAAAACTCATGAACGGCAACGGAATACCCGTGATGGGCATGAGTCCGATGGTCATCCCGACGTTCTCAAGAATCTGAAACGTCCACATACTGATGATGCCCGCAACGATAAGAGAGCCGAACAAATCGCGCGATTGCGCCGCGATCTCAAGCGAAGTGACAAGTAGGATGAGGTACAGCCCCAGCAGCAGAACCGCGCCGAGGAACCCGGCTTCCTCTCCCGTTACGGAGAAGATGAAATCGGTATGCGGCTCGGGGAGGAAACGCAGGTTTGATTGCGTGCCGGAGCCCAATCCCTTACCGGTCAACTCCCCGGAACCGATAGCGATTTTGGACTGCTCGAGGTTGTAGCCAGCGCCCTTGGGATCGCGTTGCGAATCAAGAAAGACGAGCAGTCGGTTCATCTGATAGCGCTTGATCAGGACACTTGAATCGGTGAGCGCGTCGAGTGCGGTCTGGTTGCCAGTGGCCTTGGCAGCGATGTAGGCCGGGTCGTAGTCGCCCCTGTGCAATGCCTTGTTGAGACCGTTGTTCAGACCAAACAGGGTGCCCACGAGCAGCACTCCGGCCAAGCCAAGAATCAAGAACCACTTAGCGTCGAGCCCGCCGATCAGTAACATGCCTGCCGTGATCGCAACGAACACCATGCCGGTACCCAAATCGGGCTGTAAGAGGATGAGACCCAGCGGAATCGCCAGTATGCCGAGCACCTTTGCGACGTCTCCACCCGCACTGATTCTGCCTTTGTAGCCCGCGATGACCGCGGCCATGATCACGATTGTCACCAGCTTTGCCGGTTCTGACGGCTGAAACAGCCGGAATCCGCCAATCGCGAGCCACGATGTCGCCCCCTTGGCGGTGGATCCTAGACCGGGAATCTGGGGCGAAACGATGAGGAACGCCGCAAACAGAATCAGTGGGCCGATCCAGCCTTGCAGTTTGCGGTAGTCGAACACCCACGCGAAGATCAGGGGGATCATGCCCAGCGCCAGACCAAACAGGTGGCGCTTGAACAACGCCGGACCCGCGCTCATGCCCGACGTCGCGGACTGCACCATGACGCTGCCGTATACGGCCAGCAGCAGCACGATGCCGACAAGCGACCAGTTGACGAACCAGAATTTGCCGCGTTCGTTCACCAGGTCACCTCGACGCATCGCTTGCCGTCACGTGCTCGATCGGCAGATCGAGTAGCGCGGCGAGAATCTGACGCGCAGCAGGACCTGCGACCGAGCCGCCGTGACCACCCTGCTCCACGGCGACGACCACACAGTAACGAGGGTTCTCGGCGGGCGCGAAGCCGACGAACCAGGCGTAGTCGTCTTTGCCCGCGACCTCGGCGGTACCGGTCTTACCCGCGACACGCACGGGGAATCCACGGAACGCGCCGGCACCTGTTCCGCCGGGTTCCGTGACGCTCACGAGTGCGGTCTTCATCGTGGCGAGGTTGCGCTTCTTGGTCTTGGTGTCGAAGGCAACGGTGGCCTTCGCCTTGAGAACAGGCTTGCCGTCCTGGCCAAGCACCTGCTTCATAACGTGCGGCTCCATGATCTTGCCACCGTTAGCAATGCCGGCATATGCGTTGGCGATTTGCAGCGGGGTCACCAGCAGGTCGCCCTGGCCGATGGCCATGTTGACGGTGTCGCCCGGCAGCCACTGGCGATACTCGGGATAGTTCTCGTTGTACTTGGCTTTCCATGCAGAATCCGGCACACGGCCTGCCGCTTCGCCCGGCAGGTCGATCCCACTCTTGGCACCAAAACCGAACCGACGTGAGAACTTCTGGAGCTTCTCTCCATTGTCTTTGTAGAATCGGTAGCCGATCTCATAGAACACAACATCGCAGGAGTCCTGAATGCCCTGCATGAACGTCTCGTAGCCATGGCCCGCGTGGTTCCAGCAGTACTTCTTCCACTGCTCTCCCATGCCGATCCACTTGCCCTTACAGACGTATCCGGTCCCGGGGGTGGTGATTCCGTACTCAAGCCCAGCGAGTCCCGTCACGGCCTTATAGGTGGACGCTGCCGGGTACTGGCCCATGATCGCGCGATTGGTGAGAGGGAACTCCGACTTCTTGTCGGTGAGCTTCGCCCAGTTCTTCTTGGAGATACCGCCGAGAAACACCTTGGGGTCGTACGTGGGAAGGCTCGCCATCGCAAGCACCTCGCCGGTCTTGATGTCGACCGCAACTGCCGCTCCTCCTTTGGCGCTGGTGAAGCCCTGTTTATGGGCGTCGCGCACCGCCTGCTGAAGCGCCTTCTCTGTTACTACCTGGACTTTGCTGTCGATGGTGAGAACGACGTCGCGTCCCGCTACAGCCTCGGTGTCCTGGATCACGCGCCTTGCCTTGCCGGACGCGTCCACCTCCATGAGACGACGGCCTCGGTCGCCTTGGAGCACCTGCTCGAACTGGGCCTCAGCACCCGCCTTGCCGACGATGTCGCCGTAGGAATAGCCGGTACCGCCAGTGTCCGTGAGGTCGCTCTCCGACACCTCGCCTGTGTATCCGATCACGTGCGCGGCGAGGGCGCCCTGCGGATACTCGCGAACTGCCTGGACTTGGATCTCGACGCCCGGGAACTGGCTAGAATGTTCTGAGAGGTAGGCGACCGTCTGCTTGGGGACATCGATCATGACGGTTCGCGGGGCCAGAGCCGCCTCACGCACGCTCGATATCTCCGTCTTGATGTCCGCCACCGGCATGGAGAGCAGTGCCGAAAGACGGTTGAGCAACACAGGGTCGTCGAGTACTGAGCGGTTGGCCACGAGCGCCATCGTTGCTCGGTTGGTGACCAGCTCCCGACCCTTTCGATCAAGAATACGGCCGCGGGGTGCGACTGTCGTCACTTCTCGGACACGATTCTGCTCCGCCTGGGAGGCGTACGCCGCTCCGTAGAGAACCTGCATCGTCCAGAGCCTCGCCAACAGCAGCAAGAGCACGCCAAGGAAGATGAGGCCAAGGGCCGCATACCGGGGTCGAAGCTGTTGACGGAAGCTAGTCAGGTTACTACTCCGAATCGATACAGGGACGGACCCACTGGCGCAGGTACGGGGCAGGACTCAAAGGCGCTACGCCAGACGGCGGAACGTGGTCATCGGGCGATCAACGCGCAAGAACCGCGCCAACCACGGATAGATGAGAATGGCCAGAGCCACGTTATAGAGCGCGGCGGGCAGCATCATGGTGGCGAACGTCTTCCAAAACGGGCCACCCGCACCCAGCAGGTTCAAGATGAGACCGTATGCGACCTCTGCGCCCAGCGCGGCGATTGCGAGGACGGTGAGGGGCAGGAGCCACCCCTCGGCGAACATCTTCTCGTGCATCAATCCTGCGAGGTAGCCAGCCAGCGTGAGCACAAGAACCATCGGCCCGACTGGCCCTGTACCCAGAAGCTCGAAGATGATTCCGGCAGCGAAACCGACGGACGCACCAGCACCCGGACCCTCAACGAGCGCCAGCGTGACCACAACGAGCAACATGAAGTTGGGTACGACTCCGCCGATCGCAAGGTACGGTGCCAGGCCAGCCTGGAGCAGCGTCGCGACGAACAGCGCTGCGGCTGTTGGCAGAATGCGCCTCATCATTCACCACCACCCACGTTGGCCGTGGCTGGAATGCTGACCAGCACCAAGACCTCCTCAAGCCCCGAGAGCTCGCCCGAGGGTGTGACTTCGATGTCTTGATAGAGCGCCGATGGCGCACTTCGTACACGAGTCACTTCGCCGACGATGAGTCCTTTGGGGTACACGCCGCCCATACCGGAACTGATTACGACATCGCCGGCGCGCACGGTGGTCTCCGCGCTGACGAAATCCAGCGTCAGCTTCCCATCTATCGACCCGCGAACCACGCCCTCGGCCCGAGTGGACTGCACCATCGCCGCGACGCCTGATTGCGGGTCGGTGATCAAACGGACCTTTGCAGCGTGCTTAGTGACGCCCACCGTCTGTCCGAGCAACCCTTGTGCCCCGACCACCGGCATTCCGGCTTTGATCCCGTCTGCGGTTCCTCGGTCGATGGTGATCACGCCTTCCCACTGGTTGGTGGGTCGACCTGTCACGCGCGCACCCACGGTCTTGGTGTTTGAGGCTTGGGTGAACCCTGCGAGCTTCTTGAGCCGCAGGTTCTCGAGGCGCGCCTCCTCCAATGTTGAAACACGCTGTCGCAACTCGACGTTCTGCGTGCGAAGCGCCTCAAGCTGGCTACGAGAAACTCCCAGGTCCGAAGACCATGCGACAAATCCCCGTATCGGCCTCGTCACCACCTCGCCAGCCGCTTGGACCGGGGCAGAAACTGCCAACATTCCCAGCTTGGCACGGTGTATCGGGCCGGAATCGCCCTCCCGAAACCATACTGTCGTGATTGAGAGCGCGAGCACGACGAGCACGACGAGGAGGCCAACACTGGCCGAGGACTTTTCAGGCTGGGGTAGCTTCATCGATGCCTGCAAGGCGCGGCTTACCGCCCGCCCTGCAGCACCTTCTTCAGAGCATCGATCTCTTCGAGCGCTTGAGCGGAGCCGTCGCACACGTTGGTCAGAGCGCTATCCGAGACGTGGACCGGCATGCCGGTCTCATGGCGAAGCCGCTCGTCGAGCCCCTTGAGTAGTGCGCCGCCGCCTGTCAGCACGATGCCGTACTCCATGAGGTCGCTGGCGAGCTCCGGCGGAGTCTGCTCCAGGGTGCCCTTGACCGCCATGACGATGGCAGCAGTGGGCTCCTCGACCGCCTCGCGAATCTCCTCGGACTCCATCGTGATGGTGCGGGGAAGGCCGGTCACGAGGTCACGACCGCGGACCTCGACATCGACCTCCTCGAGCATCGGCCATGCGGAGCCGATCTCGAACTTGATCTCCTCGGCTGTGCGCTCGCCGATAAGGACGTTGTAGACGCGCTTGACGTGCTGGATGATCGCCTCGTCGAACTCGTCGCCGGCGATGCGGATCGACTGTGAAACGACGATCCCGCCCAGTGAGATGACGGCGACCTCTGTGGTGCCGCCGCCGATGTCGACGACCATCGAGCCCGTCGGCTCCTGGATGGGCAGACCGGCTCCGATCGCCGCGGCCATCGGCTCCTCGATCAGGAACGCCTGCCGTGCGCCGGCCGACATGGTGGCTTCGAAGACCGCACGCTTCTCGACCTCAGTGACGCCAGAAGGCACGCACACGACCACGCGAGGCTTGGGCTGCCAAGGGAAACGCTTCACGCGCGTCTTGTTGATGAAGTAGCGAAGCATCGCCTCGGTGACCTCGAAGTCGGCGATAACGCCGTCTTTGAGCGGTCGAATCGCGATGATGCTGTTAGGGGTGCGGCCCAGCATGCGCTTGGCCTCGACGCCGACGGCAAGAACTCGCTTCGTATCGCGCTCAATGGCCACAACCGACGGCTCGCTCAGCACGATACCGCGCCCACGTACGGAAACCAGAGTGTTTGCTGTACCGAGGTCGACGGCCATGTCGCCGCCCCACGAGTTGAAGAACATATCCACAAGCGACACGGTCGCTCCTTTTCGCTCAATGATCGGCATCGCGTGCATCGCAATGGGTAGAACGTCTGCCCACATACTAAGAGAGACCCAAGACTGGACTCGTCCGGATCGATCGTGTTGCACGTACGCGAAGTCTACCATAGGGAGAGTGGCCGACCGGGGTCCGAGCGCACCGTTGCCATGGTGTTGTACGACCAGCGTCGACCTTGGGTGTCGCACACTCCGTCACATCAGTCCGAGGTCTCGAAGGCTCGAGTGCTCTCCTCCGTCCCCAATGATGACGTGGTCCAACACCTCGATCCCAAGAACATCACCAGCCTTCACCAATCTCCGGGTCAGCTGGATGTCTGCGCCGGAAGGTGTTGGGTCCCCGCTTGGATGGTTGTGAACCACGACCATCGAGGCTGCGGAGACCTTCACGGCGTCCTTGAACAACTCCCGTGGATGCACGATGGAGGCGTTGAGTGAGCCAATGGATACCTCAACCATCTTGAGCAGCTGGTTCTTGGTATTGAGCGCGAGCGCCCAGAAGTGCTCACGATCAAGCCCCCTGAACTGGGTCCCGCACAACTCAACCACGTCTTCAGGGGTACTGACGGTCGGCCGTCGTGATGAGCGCCATCCGGCGGCCCTCCGTGATATTTCCAGACACGCAAGAACGCGTGCGGCCGCAGCGGGCCCCACGCCCTCTAGGGCGACGAGGTCCTCGGCGCACACGCGCCAGAACCCATCGGGGATCGGGTGCTCATCGAGCAAGGCACGCGCCCCGGCGTCTCGAGCATCGCCGATAAGAACCGCGAGCAATCCTTCGTCACTCAAGCGATCCGCACCGCCGGACAATATGACCTCGCGTGATCGAATCGTAGTTCCTGGCTGCCTCGGCGCCATGGTTCACACCTCTCCCTGCTTCACGCGCTGATCGGTCCAGTTGTGCAGCATCGGAGGGACCGCGCTGGAATCCGATCATCACACGGCGTCCGTACCAGAAGCTTCTCAGGACCTTTCCCCGATGACAGGGGCAGCCGAAGACGCAAAAGAGGAGCCCCGACCACGAGGCCGGGGCTCATGAACATCGATTACGGTGTGTGCTAGTGAACTGCGCAGGACAGACACGGGTCGTACGCGCGCACAAGCTGTTCGATCGCAAGGACAAAATCAGCCTCGGGCAGGTGCGCAACAGTAGGTGCGAACTGACGCATGTCCGCTTCGAGATTCGCGAGGTTCTGCGCTGTGGGGGTGATCACGTTACCTGCGGTGATGAGGCCATCGTCGCCCAGCGCGAGCGTGTGGTAGAGCGTGCCGCGCGGCGCCTCGGTGGATGCGGTTCCGCTCCCGGCTCTGATGCGATAGTCGACCGGCGCGCTCGAGCCGCCATCTTCGAGGATCTTTTCGCACAGAAGTGCGCATCTCTCGGCGGCATCGATGAGTTCGATCGCCTGCGACAGATTGTTGTGAAACGAGTTGCGGGACACGGCGCGCAACCCTGACTTCGCTGCGATCAGCCGGGCGCTGGGAAGAAGCTGCTCCCACGAGAGGTTCACTCGGGCAAGCGCGCCCACCAGGAACGTCCGGCCGTCCACCGTCGAGTGCTTCGCATTGCTGTGAGAGACAACCGTCTCGGTGACGAAGTCGTGGTACTCGTTCGCAGGACGGCACCAGCCACCATCGAGGGCGCACACGTCGCCATCGTAGACGGCGTAGGTGTCATTCGAGTGCATCGCGAGCATCTCACCGGACGTCGCGAACTCCGGCACCGAGAAACTCGCGAACAGCGCCGCGGTTTCGGCCGCATCCTCGGCGGCGAGATGCAGCTGCGCCGCGAGCGCTTCGATCTCGCGAGAATGCGGCTCGGCGGTGAAGCCGCCGATGACGGCCGTGATCGGGTGGACCGGCCGCCCGCCAATCGCTGACGTGAGTTCATTTCCCAGCTTCTTGAGGCGCAAGGCGCGCTTGACCACGTCGGGGTGAGTCTCGGCGAGCGGAAACACGCTGGGCTGGCCGACATAGTCGGGAGCGGCGAACAGGTACAGGTGCGTGGCGTGATTCTGCAGGTACGAGCCATACAGCATCAGCGAACGCAGCATACGCGTGCGCTCACTGACCTCGATGCCGAGTGCG
>JBBRWO010000049.1:0-14227 GCA_038249135.1 Coriobacteriia bacterium | reverse complement strand
CCCCATGCAGCGCGAATGCGTTTACCGCGTAACTGCTTGGACGGGTGGCGTTCAGGTTCGTGGTCAAAGAAGGGTCCGAAGGGCTTACATACCATTTGATTTTGTAGTTTTTTGGCGTGGTCGCGGAGTTCGCCGAGAACCACGAGACTCCCGACCTGCCGGCGTTCATGGAGTGGCTGGCGCTGCGCACCGACCTCGATTCGCTTGGCGAGGGCGACGAGTTCGTGACGCTCATGACCGTTCACACCGCCAAGGGCCTCGAGTATCCGGTCGTCTTCGTGGCAGGTCTCGAGGAGTCGATCTTCCCGCACCAGAACTCGATCTTCGCCTCCGACGGCAAGGGCCTTGAGGAGGAGCGCCGTCTCGCGTACGTCGCCATCACGCGCGCCCGCGAGCGGCTCTACCTCACGCTGGCGGCGTCGCGCTCCATCTACGGCTCCACTCAGCACAACCCGCCGTCGCGCTTCATCGGCGAGATCCCGGCCGAGCACGTCTCGGCGAGCGGTGTGGGGTCGCTCGGCGTCAGCGGCAGCGGGTATGAGAAGCGCGGCGATCGGCGCGGAACGTTCGGTCACGGCACCGGGACCGGCACCACAGGCGGCCACGTCTTCGGCAGCGGCGCGCCGAGACCCTCCACGGGCAGCGGATTCGCCACACCGGCGAGCAAGAAGCCGCAGACGCCGTCTGAGAGCTTCGCCGTGGGCGACTTCGTGGACCACAAGGCGTTCGGCCGCGGCCGCGTCACCAGCGTCAAGGGAGACGCGCTCGAGATCCGCTTCGACCGCACGCGCGAGACCAAGAAGCTGCTGGTGGGGTACGCACCTATCGTGAAGCTCAAGAGCTAGCAACCGGAGGACCCATGGGCCCCATCCTGGTATTCGGCCACAAGAATCCCGACAACGACAGCGTGTGCTCGGCGGTGGCCTACGCGCACCTGAAGAACCTCACCGATCCCGAGAACGTCTATGTTCCCGCTCGCCTGGGACCGATTCCGCGTGAGACCGCATGGGTGTTCGCCCGCTTCGGCGTTGCACTGCCCGAGGAGATACCGCACGTCCGCACGCGTGTGCTCGACGTGATGACGTCCGCGCCCGTCACAATCACCGCCGAGGAGCCGATGCTCGTCGCCGGTCGCGTGATGCGCGAGCACGGGGTTCGCGGCCTGCCAGTGGTCGACGATGCCGGCCGCGCACTGGGGCTGGTGAGTGAGCGAGTCCTTGCCGAGCGCTATCTCGATGAGACTGAGATCGCGGGCTTCCAGCGCATGCCCGTCACCGTCGAGGCGCTCGCGCGCGTGCTCGACGCCGAGGTGGCCTGTGGCGACGTATCCGCGCAGATTGCCGGCGACGTGCTTGTGGGCGCCGCGGAACCGTCGACGCTTGTGGCGCTCATCAAGCCCGGCGACGCGGTCATCGTCGGCGATCGACTTCGCACGCAGCCTGCGGTCATCGAGGCCGGCGTGGCACTGCTGGTGTCGACCGGCGGCTTCCACCCCGCGCCCGAGGTGATCGCGCTGGCTGAAACGCGCGGTGCGGCGGTGCTGGTGACGCCGCACGACACCTACTCGGCGGCCCGACTGGTCTCGCTCGCACACGCGGTCGGCGACCTCATGGACACCGAGGTGCTCGTCGTCGGTCCCGAGACGCTGCTCTCCGAGGCGCGCGAGGACCTGATCGCCAGCGCACACCGCGAGGCGATCGTCGCGGACGGTGAAGGCCGCGTCACCGGCATCCTGACGCGCACCGACGTCGCGCGCGGCGCCCGCAGGCGCGTAGTTCTCGTCGATCACAACGAGATGGCGCAGTCTGCGGCTGGAATCGAAGACGCCAGCGTGGTCGAAATCGTCGATCATCACCGCGTGGGCGACATCCAGACCGCCGGCCCGATCCTGTTCCTCAACCTGCCCGTCGGCGCCACCGCGACCATCGTCGCGACGCGCTACGAGCAACTCGGAGTCGAGATCCCGACCGCGATGGCCGGCATCCTTCTCGGCGCGCTGCTGACCGATACGGTGCTGCTGAAGTCGCCGACGACCACGGATGTCGACCGTCGCATCGCGACGGCGCTGGCAGCCAAGCTCAATCTGGACCCGCTGGAGTTTGGCATGGAGGTGTTCCGCTCACGATCGGCCGGCGAGGTCTTCTCGGCGGCGACGGTGGTGGGCACGGACGCCAAGGAGTTCCGCGTCGGTGACCGCTCGGTTCTGGTCGCGCAGTACGAGACGGTCGACCTCGACAGCGTCCTCGGTCACGCCGACGAGATTCGCGCCGCGATGCAAGAGCGTCTCGCGGCGCACGGGCTTGAGGCTGTCGTGCTCATGGCCACCGATATCGTCCGAGAAGGCAGCGAGATCCTCGCGGTCGGGAACACGCGGCTCGTGGAGCGCGCGCTCGCGATCTCGCTTGCCGGAGGCTCCGCGTGGATGCCCGGCGTGCTCTCGCGCAAGAAGCAGGTGGCCGCCAGGCTGGTTGATGCGAGCGCACGGTGACCCGCGTCCGGTCGGCACGATCTCCACTGCGACGCCGTCCGCTCATCGCGGCTGTTGTAATCGTGCTGGCGTGCGTCGCGGGCTTTTGGGAACTCGCTGAGGACTTCGCGATCTCCCCGACGGTGGCCGCCTTCGACGCCCGGGTCTCCTCGGCGATCGTCGCGCTCCGCGGCCCTGCGCTCACAGTCGTAGCGCGCCTGGTGACGGCGACCGGCGACACGCTCACGGTCTCGCTGGTGACAGCGGTGCTGCTGTACTTCCTGTGGCGTCGCCGCCATCGGTTCGCGGTCAGTGCGCTCGTGGCGATCGCCGGGGGCGCGCTGCTGGCCAACCTGATGAAGGACCGCTTCGGCCGCGCGCGTCCATTGGCGGAAAGCGCGCTTATCACGCTGCCCGCCTCGTTCAGTTTTCCCTCGGGACATGCGATGGCAAGCCTGTGTGTCGCCGGCGTTCTCGGCTATCTGACGGTCCGGTCATCGATGAGTCCGCGTGCGAAAGCCATCGCCGTCGGAGCGCTGGGGTTGTGGGCGTTGGCGGTCGGCCTGTCGCGCGTGTACCTGGGCGTGCACTGGCCAAGCGATGTCATCGCGTCGTGGCTTCTCGGCGTGGCGTGGCTCTCGCTCCTGATCGGCTACTCGGAGGCTCGCCGAGAAGTTCCGCAGGCCTGACGCCGGCAAGCCCGACGACCGCCGTCGCTACACCGCGCGAGGGAACCTCAGCGTGAAGATGGTCCCGGTGTCCGGCGTCGACTCGACGCTGACGGTGCCGCCGCTTCTCTTGGCCACGTGGCGAACAAGCGCAAGACCGAGTCCGGTGCCGCCGCTGTCACGGCTGCGTGCGCGGTCGACGCGGTAGAAGCGCTCGAAGATCCTCGGTAGGTGCTCAGATCCGATGCCGGGGCCGGTGTCGATCACAGCGATCGTGATCGCCGAGGCGGTCGTCTTGACCACCACTTTGACGGAGCCCTCCAGAGTGTAGGTGAGCGCGTTGTCGACCAGGTTGTCGAGTGCGACGGCGATGTCGGTCGGGTCGGTTGCAGCGAAGACGTCGATATCCGCGACCGCAGAGAGGTCCGCTTCGAGCGTCAGTCCGGCCCTCGCCGCAGCACTCCGATGCCCGACTATGGCGTTCTCGACCGCTGCTCTTACATCGGTCACGGCGCCGGGGTCCGGGGCGGTGTCGAGGCGCGAAAGGTCGAGGAGGTCGCCGACGAGGCGTTTGAGGCGAGCGGCCTCGGCCTCGATCTGCCGGCTGAACATCAGCGAGGTCTCGATATCTCCGTCGGATGCGGCCGTCTCGGCGGACTCGGCGAGCAGCTGGATGCCGGCAACCGGTGTCTTGAGCTCGTGGCTGGCGTTGGCGACGAAATCGCGTCGTACAGCGTCAAGGCGTGCGCGCTCTGTGACGTCCGAGATGACGGCGAGCGTCCTGCCATCGCCGCTCACATCATCGAGCGGCACGACCAGCAGACGGAGCGTGCGGCCCAACGGATTGACTTGCAGCTCAGCCGAGTACGGATTCTTGCCGCAGAGATGTTCACGAATCGACGCCACGAGCGAGGCAGGAAGTCCCGACTCGCCGAGGCCGGAGCCGCGGTAGCCGCCTGAGGGTGCGCGGAAGAGGCGGCCCGCAGAGTCGTTGGCGTAACGGATGACCTGCCCATCGAGCAGAAACACCGCGTCGGTGAGACCGTTGAGGGTGGTGCGAAGCGTGCGCTGCTCGGTCTCAAGGGCGTCGATGCGAGAACGCATCTGGTTGCGCAGCCGGGTGAGCGAGTCTGCAAGCGTCCCGAGTGTGTTCGACACCTCGGGGATCTCGAGCGTGAGGTCGCCCTCAGCCATGCGTTGGGCCGCAAGCGAGAGCGCTGCGACCGGGTCGGCCGCTTCAGCGCTCGCCCACGCTGCGATCGCGAGGGTGACGGCGAGTGCCAGGCCGAGCAGCATCAGTCCCATCTGCCGAGAGCGGGCCGCGACGGCCTCGATCTCGGTGATCGGTTGCGACACGCGAAGCGCGACTCGCTGTCCGTCGAGATTCGCCGGCACTGCGACGTAGAGCTCTTCGTCGCCGCGCGTCGCCGAGGTGCGGCGATCCGTGCCGACGAGCCCTTTGAGGGCGGCGACGATCTCCGGGCGGCTGGCGTGATTGACCATCGCCGAGGGTTTCTCGGAAGAGTCGGCGAGCACGGTCCCGTCGCCTGCGACGATCGTGAGGCGCAGGTCGGTCCTGGCCACGAGGCGCTCTGCGACCTGTGACGGGCTGGCGGATGACTCGGCGGCCACCAACGACGCCGCCTGAGCGACGGCAGTGAGGTTGCGCGTCTGTTGACGCAAAGCCGCCTGCGTCAGCGGGGAGTACAGTGACCACGCCCATGCGCCAGCGAGAACCACCGCCACCAGCATGTAGCCGACGACGATCCGTCCTCGATAGGATGTGGCGAAGGAGGTGATGCGCGTCATCGGGTCACGCTTCCGTCGCCGAGCTCGGCCTTCGAGATCGGCTCAAAGCGATAGCCCATGCCGTGCACTGTGTGGATATAGACGAAGGCCGAGGGATCCTCGATCGCCTGGCGCAGGCGGCGGATGTGCACGTCGATCGTGCGCGAGGAGGGGAGATGCTCGTAGCCCCAGACCTCCTCGGCAAGCACGTTGCGTGTCGCGAGGCTGCCTTCGCGCCCGGCCAACGCGACGAGGAGCTGGAACTCCTTGAGTCGCAACTTCACCGGTTGGTCGATGACGGTGGCGCGGAAGCTCTTGAGGTCGATGACGAGATCGCCGACCTCGAGTGTGCGGTCATCAGCGAGTGTCTCCTTGGCGCGTGCCCGACGCAGGTTCGCTCGCACGCGGGCGAGCAGCTCCTCCATCGAGAACGGCTTGGTGAGGTAGTCGTCGGCGCCAGCATCGAGCCCGCGGACCTTGTCGCGCTCCGTGTCCAATGCCGTGACCATGATGATCGCGGTCTCCTTGTCCGTCAGGCGGATCTTCTCGGCGATCTCGTAGCCGTCCATGCCGGGCAGCATGAGATCGAGCAGCACGAGGTCGGGCTCAAAATCCCTCGCAGCCTGCAGGCCGAGAAGTCCATCACTCGCTCCGTGCACGGTGAAGCCGGCTCGCTTGAGGGCATACTCAACTGTCTGGCGGATTATCGGGTCGTCTTCGATGACGAGGATGGAGGCCACTGGTGACTCCTCGGGGTGACGGGCTCGGCGCCGGAGTTTCGGACCGCCCCATCATTGCACGCGTACGTACGGTGGAACCAGTAGTTTCACAACTGATTAACATCTGTGTTGCGGAGTTAACACAGGTGCAACCACTCGGAGGTTGACGGGCCGTAGAGTTCTCCTCGGCGGACACGGATGTCCGTCATTGAACACGACACGACGAAGGGGAGCTTTGACGTGAAGGTTTCTAGGAAAGCAGCTCTTGCAGTGGTCGCGATCATGGCGGTCGGCGCATTTGCACTGACCGGTTGCGGCGCCAAGTCCGGCGACACGGCCGGTACCACCGGCACTCCCGCAGCCGAGGAGCTCAGCGGTTCGATTACGGTTTCGGGTTCCGACACCATGGTCAACCTCGCCCAGTCCTGGGCCGAGGAGTTCGGCACCGAGAACCCGGGCGTCATGGTTTCGGTCAAGGGCGGCGGCTCCGGCAACGGCATCGCCGCGCTGATCAACAAGACCACCGATTTCGCCGATGCGTCACGTGACATCAAGGAAGAGGAAGTCACCCAGGCCAAGACCAACGGCGTCGACCCCGTCACCACTGTGGTGGCCAAGGACGGCGTCGTCATCATTGTCAACTCTGCGAATGTCGTTGCAGACATCTCCAAGGATACTCTCGGCAAGGTCTACCGAGGTGAGATCACGAACTGGAAGGAGCTCGGCGGTGCCGACGCCCCGATCGTGCTTCTGAGCCGCGACTCGTCTTCCGGCACCTATGGCTTCATGCAGGACGAGGTCATCGGCAAGGAGGGCAAGTTCGCCAAGTCGACCCGCAACCTGCAGTCGACCCAGGCGATCGTCGATGAGGTCTCCAAGAACGCCAACAGCATCGGCTACATCGGACTGGGCTACGAGAACGCCTCCATCAAGCCGATCACGGTCGATGGTGTCGCCTCAAGTGTCGACACGGTGCTCGACGGCACCTACGAACTGAGCCGTCCGCTGAACATGATCAGCAACGGCCAGCCGGCCGGCGTTGCCAAGGCGTACGTCGACTGGATTCTCAGCCCTGCCGGTCAGAAGATCGTCGCTGACCAGGGCTTCGTCCCGCTCGCGAAGTAGATACGGGAACCCGTACATGACACAGCCGTCTGACAAGACGGCGCGCAAAGGCCGCCTGGGATTCTCCCGGGCGGCCGATGCCGTCGTCAGAAGAGTAATCGCAGCCTGCGGTCTGATCGCGGTAGTGGTTCTTGCCGCGATTTTCGGCTTTCTGCTGGTCAACGCGATCAAGGCAATCCGCGAGGTTGGCCTCGGCACCATGATGGCCGGCACCGACTGGTATCCCACCACCGAGCCCCCTGTCTTCGGCTTTCTCCCCTCCGAGGTCGGGTCGTTGTGGGTCACCGGTGTGGCGCTTCTGCTCGCGGTTCCGATCGGTATCGCGGCAGCGGTGTTCCTCTCGGAGTTCGCCAAGGGTCGGTTCAAGGAGATCGCTAAGTCAGTCGTCGAATTCATGGCGGCGGTCCCCTCGGTCGTTCTCGGTCTGCTGGGTCTGGCGTACATCGCACCGTTAATCAGCAAGACGTTCAACGTCGATTCGGGGCTTACGGCACTCACCGCAGGGCTCGTCGTTGGCGTGATGTCGCTGCCCACTATCATCTCCATCGCCGAGGACGCGCTGTTCAGCGTCCCCAAGGAGCTGCGGCAGGGCGCATTGGCCCTCGGCAACACCGACTGGCAGACAACGTACAAGGTAGTGGTGCCTGCGGCATCCAGTGGTATCTTCGCGGCGGCGATGCTCGGCCTCGGGCGCGCTATCGGTGAGACGATGGTCGTGCTGATGCTGGCTGGTAACTCAGGACTCATCCCGACGTCGCCGCTGCAGGCGGCTCGCACGATGACCGGCACCATTGCGCAGGAGATGGGTGAAGTCGTCCGCGGCGGTACCCATTACTCCGTGCTGTTCGCTATGGGCCTCGTGCTGTTCGCGATCACGTTCGTGATCAACCTGGCTGCCGATGTCGTGCTTGAGCGTCAGCGGAAGAAGTGGCGCCGATGAGTGCACCCGCACCCGCACCCGCACCCGCACCCGCACCCGCACCCGCAATGCGCTCGTCGCGCATCAAGCGCGCTCGCGCGGTCGAGGCCATCGCCAAGACGATCACGGGCGCCTGCCTGTTCCTGACGATTGCCGCCACACTCGCCATCATCGGCGTCATCGTCTACCGCGGCGCTCCCTCGATCTCTTGGGAGTTCCTCTCGAGCATGCCCAAGAAGCAAATGACTGAGGGTGGTATCTGGCCCGCGATCTGGGGCACCCTGATGCTCACGCTTGGCACGGCGCTGTTCGCAGGACCCATCGGCATCGGTGCTGGAATCTACCTCGCCGAGTACGCGAAGTCAGGTCCCGTGACCCGCATGATTCGCCTCTCGATCGCGAACATGGCGGGCGTCCCCTCGATTGTCTACGGGCTCTTTGGGCTTTCGCTCTTCGTGATGGTCCTGAAGTTCGGTACCTCACTGCTCGCGGGTTCACTCACGCTCGCGTGTCTGACTCTTCCGGTCATCATAGGGTCGACAGAGGAGTCATTCCGACAGGTGCCCCGCGACCTGCGCCAGGCATCGCTCGCGCTTGGGGCGACCAAGCTTCGCACGATCATGCGCGTTGTCCTTCCTGCAGCAGCGCCGGGCATTGTGACCGGTTCGATCCTCGGCCTGTCGCGCGCGGCCGGCGAGACGGCCCCGATCATGCTCACGGCGGTCGCTTTTTTCGCCCCCATGCCGGATTCGCCGTTCGATCAGGTCATGGCGCTTCCGTATCACCTCTATATCATGGCGACGCAGGCCGTGAAGCCCGCCCCGGCAATCATTTGGGGCACCGCATTCGTACTCGTTGGAGGCGTCACCGCTGCGGGAGTCCTCGCCGCTGCGTGGCGTTCTCGGCAAAGGAGCAAGCTCAGATGGTAACAAGCGCATCCAACCCGAACCCGGCGTCGTTCACGGCCGGTTCAGGCACATTCGATCTCCGAGACGTCTCGGTCGCGTATGGCAAGGAGACGGCGATCGCTGGCGTGTCCCTGCACGTTCCGCCGCAGGCGGTCACTGCGCTTATCGGCCCCTCTGGTTGCGGTAAGTCGACGCTGCTTCGCTGCCTCAATCGCATGAACGATGAGATCGGCAACGTCACGGTGGGAGGCAAAGTTCTGCTCGACGGCTCAGACATCAACAGCAAGGACGTCGACTCCGTTGAGCTGCGTATGCGCGTCGGCATGGTGTTCCAGCGGCCCAACCCGTTCCCGATGTCGATCTACGAGAACGTCGTCTTTGGTCCGCGCACGCAGGGTATCCGTCGCAAGGCCGAACTCGACGAGCTCGTCGAGGAGTCGCTGAAGCGCGCGGCGCTGTGGGGCGAGGTCAAGGGATCACTCAAGAAGCATGCGTTCGAGCTCTCCGGTGGGCAGCAGCAGCGGCTGTGCATCGCGCGTGCTCTGGCCACTCGGCCCGAGGTGATGCTGATGGACGAGCCCGCGTCGGCGCTCGACCCGATCTCGACGCAGCAGATCGAGGACACGATCTCAGAGCTGAAGAACAGCGTCACCATCGTCATCGTTACGCACAACATGCAGCAGGCAGCGCGCATCTCGGACCAGACCGCGTTCATGTTGCGTGAGTCGATCGAGACCCCCGCGCACCTCATCGAGGTGGGCGAGACCAAGACGATGTTCATGACCCCCTCCGACAAGCGCACTGAGTCCTACATCACAGGGCGTTTCGGTTAGTCGCGACACGTCGGATTCCGTGGGCCGCACCGCTTCCGTTACTCGACCGTGCCGGCCCGATTCGTCTCACAACTTCAGGCACAACGACGACGCCCCCGCCGGAATCGGCAGGGGCGTCGGTGTGTCCGGTTTGCCGTGGGGGCGGCGACCGGAACGCGCAGACCGCCCGAGGGGGGGGGTGGACGATCTGCAATATTCTTGAGGGGGCGTTACCCGCCCGAGGGGGGGGTGGGCGGGTCGCCCTGCTCTCGATCGATGTAAAGCAATGAGCGTGCCACTTTTGCTTGTGCGAGACTGTGATTCAATGACAAGGGAGAACTTAGTCGGCACCGTGGCATTTTGGATGCGCATACAGTGCGCACGAGCACAGGAGAAGCGTTGACCGATCTCATCGTACGCAGGGCGACACAAGCCGACGCGCCTGCCATCAACGACATCTACAACTACTATGTGCGGACGTCCTCCGCGACGTTCGACACGGTGGAGATGGCGCCGGCCGATAGAGTCGTGTGGCGGTCGCATCACGGCGATGAGCACCCGGTACTGGTCGCGGAACACGAGGGTGACGTTGTCGGATGGGGCTCGTTGTCGAAATGGGCCACGCGAGCCGCATGGCAGCACACGGTGGAAGTCTCGACGTACGTTGCGGCTCCGGCCCTCGGCCGTGGCATCGGTCCGGTGCTCCTACGGGAGTTGGTTGCGTGCGCGCGAGACGCCGGTCACCACGCGGTGATCGCTCAGATATCGGCGGACAACCTACCGTCACTTAAAATGGGCGAACGAGCAGGGTTCGAACCGGTCGGCACATTGCGTGAGGTGGGCCACAAGTTCGACCGCTGGATAGACCTGGTGATGTTGGAGCTCATCTTGGGGCACGACGACGGAGGGGCCGCATGACGGACCACGACCGCACAGGCACGGCCGACTCAGGGTCTGACTCGTCCCCCACGCTCCGAGAAGGGTTCGCGGAGTTCTTTCATGCCGAGACGTCGGGCGCCGTGGTTCTGCTTGCGGCCACGATTCTCGCGCTGCTGATCGCAAACTCCCCGTGGTACGAAGCCATGCAGTCCCTGTTTCATACAGAGATCGGCATCTTCATCGGGCAGTGGGGCTTCTCGCTGTCGCTGCTGCACTGGATCGACGATGGACTCATGGCACTCTTCTTCTTCGTCGTCGGCCTCGAGATCAAGCGCGAGATTCTCGTAGGGGAACTGGCCGAGAAGCGAAAGGCCGTGCTCCCCATTTTGGCCGCGATCGGCGGCATGGTGGTTCCCGCTGCCGTCTACCTCGTCTTCAACGCGGGCGGACCAGGAGTGGATGGCTGGGGCGTCCCGATGGCAACAGACATCGCCTTCGCTCTCGGAATCCTCGCGCTGCTGGGAAGTCGTGTCCCGCTCGGTCTACGAGTGTTTCTGACAGCCTTGGCAATCGCCGACGACATCGGCGCGATCCTGGTGATCGCGCTCTTCTACACAGCTGAGGTATCGCTGATCTGGCTGGGTGTCGTGGCTGCGCTCTTCGTCGTGCTGGTCATCCTCGGACGCCTGGGAGTGGATAGCCGATGGCCGTATGCGATCGTGGGAATCGCCCTGTGGGCGGCCATGTTGGCCAGCGGAGTACACGCGACCATCGCGGGAGTGCTGGTCGCGCTGACCATCCCGGCATCGGCGAGACTCGATCCGCTGGAGTTCACGCGTCGGACACGCGAGTCGCTTGAGGGGATTGAGACTGCGGCCGTTCCAGGGGAGCACACCCTCGTCGACGCAGCGAGAGCCGACACCTGCGTCGGTATACGCAAAGACGCGTTGCACACCATGGCACCCCTGCAGCGGATGGAATCGGCGCTGCATCCTTGGACGACATTCGTGATCTTGCCGCTGTTCGCGCTGGGAAATGCGGGTGTGCGCCTTGTCGGCGTGAACGTGGGCGAGCTACTGGCGTCGCAGGTCTCCCTGGGGATCATGTGTGGCTTGGTCGTGGGCAAGCCGGTCGGCATCTTCGCCATGACGTGGCTTGCTGTTCGCCTCCGGGTCGCCGATCTGCCCGAAGGAACGAGTTGGCTGCATATTCTGGGTGCAGGCGTGCTTGGCGGTATCGGCTTCACGATGTCGCTGTTCGTTGCGAACCTGGCGTTCGCGGGAGGCGCACAGACAGCTGCGGCGAAGGCTGCCATTCTTATCGCATCGGTGGCAGCCGGCTGCATCGGCTACGCGTTGTTGCGGTTCATGGTTCCGCCAGTCAACGAAACTCACTAGTCAGCGACACCGGCGTGAGGAAAGATTGTGGCGCATCAGAAGTTCGACATGAGCAAGCTCGAACGGCTCAACGACGCGGGCCGCTTCGACACCATGGTCCCCAACGTGATGTGGGAGGCCTTGGGGGCACCCCGTCCCGATGTGATCGTCGAGATCGGTGCCGGCACCGGTCTGTTCGCCGAGAAGTTCTCCGAGCTCGCACCTGACGCGACCGTCTACGCCGTTGACATGGCGCCCGAGATGATCGCGTGGATGAGTGAGCATCGCGCCGGTGCCGCGTCGAAGGACGGACACGCCCCGCGACTGGTGCCCACGCTCTCCACCGAGACGTCCGTGCCCCTTCCCGACAGCGGCGCCGACCTGGTGGTGATGCTCAATGTCCACCACGAGCTGGCCGATCCCGCGGGCACGTACGCGGAGGCGTTTCGCCTCCTTCGCCCCGACGGTCAGCTACTCGTCGTTGACTGGGCGGCGCGTGAGACACCCAAAGGCCCGCCGCAGGCCATACGGGCGAGTGTCGCGGCACTTACGGCGTCTCTCGCGGTATCGGGCTTCTCGGGCATCGAATCGCACGCAGGGCTCGTCTGGCATTCACTTCTCACCGCGAGGCGACCGGGCTGAATGCGACCGGCGCCGGCGACCGTGCGGCGTGGGCTGCAGCGCAATGGCGGGCCGATGCAGTCGTGCCGCGGTGCAGTGGCTACTCGACGGTGCCGAATTGCCTGCTCAGCCCGTGACCGATGATTGCCGAGTTCAGCTGATCGGCTAGTCGCTGCCTGGTGTAGGACACTGGTGGCAGATTGTTCACAATGCCGAGCAGGATCTCGGGCAGGTCGTAGGTCTGTGCGAACAGCACCACGTCGAGCCGCTTCACGGTCTTGCGGTCGCGAAACAGGCTGTCGAGGAACCGTTGTAGGAGCTCACGGTCTTCCGTCGACACTAGCGAAGCCAGTTCCTGACGGCATTCTCGACGCCGTCCCTGCCTGCGGCCACGACATTCGTGAACCGGTCAGCTCGCTCATCGAGCTCGGTGAGCGCTTTGGGCGCCGTGGCGCCCTCGGCGAGTTCGATGACCTGATCGAGCAGCTCAACACCGGTCAGCTCGCGAACTCCGTCCGGTAGTTCATCCTCGTAGGGCAGATCGGCCAGCGCCTTGAACACGTCGACACCGAACTTCGCCCAGTGCGCGGTCGAGACCACTAGCATCGGATTGCGCTCCCGAAGGCGCTCGGCGACCTCCCAAGCGACGGCCGTGTGTGGATCGAGAAGATAGTCAGTGTCGGCGAATACGTCGCGGATGACCTCGAGCGACTCGTCGTTACTCACGTAATCGGCGCTGAACAACTCCCGGACCTGTGCGAACGTCTCGCGGTCGACCTGGAAGCGGCCGTCAGCGGCAAGTGACGCCATCCACTCGCGGACCTGGGCCGTGTCGTGCGTCAGCTCGTAGAGCAGCCGCTCGAGATTACTCGAGATGAGGATGTCCATCGACGGCGACGGCGTCGTGACAAAGGCCCGCTCGCTGACGTCGTATACCCCGGTTGCGATGAAGTCTGCGAGAACGTTGTTCTCGTTGGCCGCCACGATCAGTCGGCCGATGGGCACCCCGATCCGCTTGGCATAGTACGCACCCAGCACGTTGCCGAAGTTGCCCGTGGGGACACACACGTCCATCGGCTCACCCGCGACGACGCCGCCTGCCGCGACCATGTCCGCGTAAGCGCTGACGTAGTACACGACCTGCGGCAGCAGACGCCCCCAGTTGATGGAGTTAGCCGAGGACAGCGTCAGCCCATGCTTCTCGTGCAACTCCGTCGAGAACTCCGCGTCGCTGAACGCCGCCTTGACCGCGTTTTGGCAGTCGTCGAAGTTGCCGCGTACGCCAAACACGCCGACGTTGTCGCCGTGCTGCGTGATCATTTGCTTGCGCTGGATGTCGGACACGCCGTCGGCAGGGTAGAAGACGACGATGTTGGTATGCTCGCGATCCGCAAACCCCTCAAGCGCCGCCTTCCCGGTGTCACCTGACGTGGCGACCAGGATCAGAAAGTCGTCGCCCTGGAGTCCCGTGGCGCGGTGCATGTCAATCGCCTCGGAGAAGAACACCGGGAGGCACTGGAGCGCCATGTCCTTGAAGGCACTCGTCGGGCCATGCCACAGCTCCAGCACGAAGGTCCCTGGGACGACCTCCTCCACGGGCGCGATCCGCTCGTCGTCAAAGTCGGTGCCATAGGCCCGCTGCATGAGGGCGTCGACGCGATCGGAATCCAGGTCGACCCCAAACCGCTTGAACACGGTCGCCGCGCGTTCCCAGTACGCGAGATCCTCGAAGCCGACGATCTCCTCAAGAGTGAACTCCGGAAGTGAGTCGGGGACGTAGAGCCCGCCGCCTGGTGCGATCCCTGCGATGATGACTTCAGTGAATGAGCGGGGCTCGCTGTCGAGTCCGCGTGTGTCGTGATAGGTGGTTGGCATGCCTGCTGTCCCTCGCTCGGGTGACCGTTGGCTGATTCTACCCGACGAAGGACCTGAGCGCTGCGACGCT
>JBBRWO010000048.1:0-14296 GCA_038249135.1 Coriobacteriia bacterium | reverse complement strand
TTGGGGTGGCGTGCTCAGAGATGTCGAGCGGTTCCTGGAGCGGCCGGAGGATGTCTGGATGCTGGAGCGCGATTCGGTTCTCACGGTGCTGAGACAGCGTGGGTGGCTGGAGTCAGAAGCGGAGTGAAGGGGAGACTGTCTCGATGAAGATTCTGGTTACCGGTGGGGCGGGTTACATCGGCTCGATCACCACGCGTGTGCTGCTCGACGCGGGGCATGAGTGCGTGGTGCTCGACACGCTCGAGCGCGGGCACGTAGCCGCGGTCGATGCTCGTGCGACGCTGGTGCAGGGATCCGTTGGGGACCGTGAGGCGCTGCGTGCGGCACTGCCGGGCTGCGACGCAGTGATGCACCTCGCCGGCTACATCGAAGTCGCAGAGTCAGTCGCAGAGCCGCAGAAGTACTACCGCGCCAACGCCATCGAGCCGCTGATCATGCTCGACGAGATGGTGAAGCACGGCGTCGGCGCGCTGGCGTTCTCTTCGACGGCCGCGGTCTACGGCGAACCGGAGTCCGTGCCCATCCGCGAGGACGCACGCACACTCCCGGTGAACCCGTATGGGGCGAGCAAGCTCGCGTTCGAGGAGTCGCTGGAAGGCTGCCACGCCAACCACGGCATCCGGTCGATCCGCTTCCGGTATTTCAACGTCGCGGGTGCCTGGCCCGACGGCTCGATGGGGGAGGCGCACGAGCCTGAGACGCACATCGTCCCGCGGGTTCTCGGCGCGCTTCGCACCGGGCAGGAGCGGTTCGAGGTGTACGGCGACGACTACGCCACACCCGACGGCACGTGCGTGCGAGACTACATCCACGTGCTCGATCTGGCGCAGGCACATAAGCTGGGGCTTGAGGCGCTCGCGGACGGACACGCCGGCGGGGTCTACAACCTCGGCAACGGGCAGGGCTACAGCAACCTGGAGGTCGTGAGCACGTGTGCGGCAGTGGCCGGCAGAGACGTCGCCATCGACATCGGACCGCGCCGCGCGGGTGATCCGGCGGTGCTGGTCGCCTCGGCAGACAAGGCTCGGGCTGAGCTGGGATGGGCTCCTCGGCGGGGGCAATTGGCCGACATCATCGGCGACGCCTGGAAGTGGCACCTTGCTCACCCGGACGGGTACAGATAGAATCACTTCTCGCCGCTACGTGCGGCTGTACGGGCGATTAGCTCAGGGGGAGAGCGCTTCCTTCACACGGAAGAAGTCGTAGGTTCAAATCCTACATCGCCCACCAGCATCAGATCAGGGCCCCGGAGGCATCCTCTCGAAGGAAGCCGACGGGGCCTTTCTGCTGGTAGGAGGCTACGTGTCAGGATGCTTCTACGCAGGTACATTGGCAGATTCATTTTCGTTCTTCCCGATGTCGTAGTACGCGGGTACAATCGCCGCGCGACACGATTCCGGCTGACGAGAGCCGTTAACAGCCCAGAAGGCGCTGACGTTGCGCCGCCATGTAAAGCTCGATCCGACTCCTGCCCAGAGAGAGCCCTCATGAAGCCAAGGCCAACCGACGACAACGAGGATTCACTCGCCAACCACAATTCTCTTGGACATGCTCTGCGTCTGAACAAGAGGGTCAAAGTCGCCATCAAGCAGGCCGCGAGCGGGCTCGCCTCGGCGACTTCGGTTCTGAAGCGGGGTAAGAAGACGAACATCCCTGCTCACACTATCGAAGAGGCCATCGCTCAGTACGACAATGTCGAGCACGAAGTGGAGAAGGCCGCAGACGACCTGAGTCAGGTCAACGCCGCACTTCGCGCGGAAGTGGTGCAGCGAGTAGACATCGAATCCGAACTCGCCGATACGAAGAACGATCTGGCCGAGGCGCGTGACGACTTGTCGGAATCCCAAGCCAACGAGCATGAAGCACGACAACTCGCGCTCCATGACACACTTACGGGCCTTCCAAATCGTGCGCTATTCGAGGCGGCACTCGACCATGGCATGATTCAGGCTCGTCGGCACGGCTGGAGGCTTGCCGTCCTCTTCATTGACATCGACGATTTCAAGGGCATCAACGACTCGTATGGTCATCATGTGGGTGACGAGGTGCTGATCATGGTGGCGAACCGTTTGCGGTCTTCCATCCGCGAAGAGGACATGGTCAGTCGCTGGGGCGGCGACGAGTACGTGTGCCTGTTGTTGGAGGTCAAACAGGAAGCCGACCTCACGTGCGTTGCAGAGAAGATGATCGGTCACATTGCCGAGACCTTCGAATCCCAAGGCGCAGTACTTTCAGTTGGATGCAGTATCGGTATTGCTGTGTATCCCGAAGACGGAGAAGCGGCCGACATCCTTGTGAAGAATGCCGATACGGCAATGTATCGAGCTAAAAGGGCTGAAGGGAAAGTCGCGCTGTCACGCGATCAAACCCTGCAAGAAGTGACGTTAGAATTGTGATTGAGTTGCCGCTCATCTCGACTCCCGGCCCCCTCAAGGTGTGGCTACTCGCCATTCGGCCCAAGACGTTGCCGGCAGCCGCCGCCAGCGTGACCGTGGGGACCGCATTGGCGTTCTACGACGGTGTCTTCTCGGCGGGACCGGCTGTGGCGGCCCTCGTCATCGCTGTGCTGCTGCAGATCGGTAGCAACCTCGCCAACGACGTCTACGACGATGAGCACGGCGCAGACACTGCTGAGCGGCTCGGTCCGCTGCGCGTGACGCAGTCCGGCCTCCTCAGCCGCAAGCAGGTCAAGACCGGCATGAAGGTCGTCCTGCTGACCGCTCTGGCGATCGGGTTCTACCTGACGTGGGTGCGCGGTCCGATGGTGCTCGTCATCGGAGTAGCGGCCATCGTCGCGGCCGTCGCGTATACCGGAGGACCTTGGCCTCTGGGCTATCACGGGCTGGGCGAGGTGTTCGTATTTCTGTTCTTTGGCACGACGGCCGTTGTGGGCACCTACTGGGTCCAGTCGGGGACCACGACGGCGGCGGCCTGGTTGATGTCGGTTCCTGTCGGCCTGCTGATCACCGCGATCATCGTGGTCAACAACCTGCGCGACATCGAGCAGGACAGAGTCGCGGGAAAGCGAACGATCGCCGTGCGCTTGGGTGTTCGCTTCACGCGGCTCGAGTACGCTCTCTGCATCGTTGGCGCATATGCCTGCGTGGCGCTTGGTGTGGCGCTGGGGATCGTGCCTGTCTCTGCGCTTGCCAGCTGGCTTTCGGCCCCGCTCGCCATCGTGACGTGGAGAATCGTCGCCAGGCAGGCAGGCACGCCACTCAACCGCGCCCTTGCCCTCACGGGGCAAACGACGCTGCTGTTCTCGGTATTCTTCGCGCTGGGGATGCTGTTCGCCTGACCCGCCGGGTCGATGCCGCTCGCGACTGACGCTTGCGACCTTAGGGGAGCAGGTCCGCAGGCGTGACCTCGGCCTTGAGGTAGCCCTTCGCCTTCATCCAGTCCAGGACCGTCTGCACTTGCGCCTCAGTGGGTGCGGCGGCTGTCGGATAGGTGCTTACAGCGAAATCGGTAGCGAGCGGCTCAGGGAGACGAGCTTTGCTGACAAGCGTCGACCGGAACGAGTCCGGGGCCGCGTTGATGTCGGCGACGGCCTTGTCCCACGCCTTGAGCAGCCCTGCGACCGTGGCGGCACCGGATTCCGAGTCACTGAACGTGCGGCTCACGGCCAGAACGCTCTGGGAGATGTTGTTCTTGGCCTTGGTGTCATCTCCGCCGGGAACGATCTGAGCGCCCTGCTTCTGCGCGAGTGAAACGAACGGCTCAGGCAGCGATGCGGCTTTCAGCTTGCCCGACATGAGCAGCTGGAAGCGGACGGGAACCTTGCCGACTTCCTCCGTCTTGATGTCGGCCGAGGCCACTCCAGCCTCTTCCATGAGTTTGTCGAGTACGTACTCAGTGATTGTGGGTGAGGCAGCGCCAACGGGCACGCCCTTGAGATCTGTCATGGAGCTGAACTTCTGGCCGGGTGCAGCGACGATGGCGAAGCGACCCTGCTCCGTCGTAGAGCCGAGCATGATCGTCGGCAACACCACTTTGGCGCCGGACGCCTGGAGGTTCGCCGCTACGATGATGTCGGTCATCATCGCGTCGATAGCGCCGGCAGTAAACGCGGTCTGCAGCTCCATCGCGCTCTGGAACGGCACGATCTCGACGTTGTCGAGGCCGGCTTCGGCGAAGTAGCCGTTCTGCTCGGCGACCCAAAGGGGGAGCGAATCCTGGGTGGCCAAGGTGCCGATCTTGATGGGAGCGGCAGAGACCGGTGCTTGGGCGGTGGGCTTCTCGGACTGGCTGGTGTTGTTCGCGGAACAACCGGCAACCAGTAACACCCCGACGATCATAAGTGCCGCAGCGCCACGCGTCAGAGCTGAAGTACGCATTCTCTCTCCCTTTGTGTCATCAGTAAGGACGATAGTGTACAACGCGTGGGCGCGCTCCGTGTCTGCGTTTCTGGTGCGGCGGGTACTGACAGATATGTGAATTGACGGCGTGCCGAGGGACTCGGGCGGCACATCAAAAGGGCTTCACTCGTATGGAGGATTCAGATGGCATCCATTCGCACCAACCAGCTCCGTAGCCGTCAGCTTGACACCATCGTGGCGGTTCTCGTGATCGCTTTGCTCATCGTTGTCGGCCTTCTGATCTTCTTTCTCGCGCAAACCGGCGTCTCGCTCCCCAAGACAAGTCCTCTTGGTGAGTACGTCACCCGAACTCTCCTGGCCGGTTTGGTGCTGCTACTGCTGCTCTACATCGTTGACCAGCGCAGGCGCCTCGAGGCGCAGATCTCCAAGGCTATGCAGGAGACCGAGGACGCGAATGTCACCCTGGCCGAGACGGTTCGGTGGCTGACGTTCTCTCACGATGCGGCGTCGATGCTCGCGCTTGAAGGGCTCTCTCTCGGGCTGAATCACGTCCTCTCCGGTGCTGCCGAGTTGCACGAGGCCGACGCTGCGGGAGTTATGGGCGAGGAGCTCGACTACTCCTATGTTGCCGATGACTCAATGGCAGATGACGCCGACCGCGCGATGATGCACGTGGCCCTCGCGTGTGCTGGCAAAGACAAGCCCATGCTGGTGGAGTCGCTTGGCCCCAACGACGGCTTCGCCCTTGCTGTGCCACTTCGAATTCAGGGCGAGCTTCGATTCGTCCTCTGCCTTTGGAACAAGGAGAGAGAGTTCCAGCCGCGCCAACTTGAATCCTTAGGTCTGATGGGCCGGATGATAGAGCTCGCGATCGAGCGCGAGGAATCGATGACGGAGTCCCAGTCGCAGCTTGAGGGGACGCTGAATGTGCTGCAGTACCTGGTGAGCGACAAGCGCCCGGACTACGCCGACCACGCCTTGCGTGTCGCTGGTCTTGCCAGTGAGCTGGGCAAGAGGCTCGGACTCTCTGCATCCGAGCGCAGAGACTTGCGATTCGCCGGTCTGCTGCATGACGTGGGAATCATGACTCTCGATCAGGACTTCTCGGATGCTTCGAAGCCGCTGACTCACGAGGAGCGGCTTGTGGTGCAACAGCATCCTCGCATCAGCGCGGAGATCGCCGGAGTGGCTCAGTTCGATGAGGCCGTGCAACAGGCGATTGCCGGACACCATGAGCGTTGGGACGGTACTGGATATCCGGGCGGGGTGCGGGGCGACGCCACCCCTCAATCTGCGCGGATTCTTGCGGTATGCGAAGTGTTCGATAGTATGACCAACCGCACGTATCACGGGGACGCATCGAGTAACGAGGAAGCGTTGAACGAACTCAGACACAACGCCGGCTCACTCTACGATGCGAGAGTGGTGGCAGCTATGCTGCAGTTGTTCCAGCCTGACGCTGCGCCAAGCCTCTAGTCGCCTGCGGCACGACTGGTGCTAAGGGTCCGGGGCGGACGGCGCTTCTGCACCCCATGCTGTACCCTGTGCAAGTTGAGTATTCGGTCGTCGCGTACCTGAAAGCGGAGTTGATTCTTGAGAGACCAGACCCTTGGGGCCAAACCCGCGCGCACTCGACGCAGGCGGGGCGGTGCCGGACGTATCATTGCCGCCATCGCTGTACTGCTCCTCATCCTTATTGCGGCGGCAGCGGCCGTCGGGTGGTATCAGTTCCTGAGGCCGGAGAACTCCGTTGCCGCGGGTAGACCTGTGACTGTCATAGTCCCCAAAGGCGCCTCTACTTCGCAGATCGCCACGCTGCTCACCAAGGTCGGCGTCGTCTCGAATGCGAACATGTTTCGACTCGATTCTCGGCGCGCGAATGCCGACGGCACACTCCGGGCGGGGGAGTACGAACTTGCCACCAGGATGCCCAACGACATCGTGATCACCAAGCTGCAGGCCGGACCGACCATCACCTACTTCGACGTACCGATCCCCGAGGGCTTCACCGTGCGTCAGGTGGCCGCCCGATTTGCGAAGCGCGCGAACCTCTCGGAAGACAAGATGCTCGAGCTGGTCCTGAAACGTGCCGAGCAGTTCTCAGACAAGCACCCGTACCTCAAAGGTGCGCACGCCGGATCGATGGAAGGATTCCTGTTCCCCGCGACCTACCGTGTCAAAGAGGGCACAACGGACACGGCCGTCGTTGAGATGATGCTCAACAAGTTCGACGATGAGATCGCCCAGGTCGACATGAGCTACGCGGAGTCCAAGAACCTGACGGTGACCGACGTCGTCACCATCGCATCGATCCTTGAGCGTGAGACCAACCTCGCCAAAGAGTATCCGCTGGTCGCGTCAGTGATCTACAACCGCCTCAAGATCAAAATGAAACTGCAGTTGGATTCGACGGTGTTTTACGGCATGCAACCACAGGACGGCGTAATCCATAAGAGCGATCTGACTGACGGCAAGCCGCATAATACCTATAGTCACGCGGGACTTCCCGCAGGTCCCATAAGTAACCCGGGTGCCAAGGCGCTTGAAGCCGCGGCGCATCCGGCCACTACCGACTATCTGTACTACGTCCTCACCGGGAAAGACGGGTCCCAAACGTTCACCAACAACTACCCCGACTTCCTCGCTGCCGTGAAAGTCTACAAGAGAGTATTTGGCAAGTGATTCTTCAACTAGATAACGTCACAAAGTCCTTTGGTGCCCGCACGTTGTTCGAGGACGCGAAACTGCGTGTCGGTTCGCGTGACCGCGTTGCTCTCGTCGGCCCTAACGGCGCCGGCAAGACCACGCTGCTCGACGTGATCGCCGGCCGTCAGACGCCCGACTCCGGCTCGATCACGTTCGCCCGCGATGCCGTGGTCGGCTACCTGGAGCAGGAAGCCATCGAGATGGCCGGCCGCACCGTGCTCGCGGAGGCGCTTACCGCCGCTGAGCACGTCACCTCACTCGAGCATCGCATCAAGGTGCTCGCCGAGGACTTGGAAGCCAGCGAGCCCGGCGAGGATCAGGATCGCGTGCTCGCCGAGTATGGCCACCTGCACGAGCGTTTCGAGGCGCTTGGCGGCTACACCATCGAGTCGGATGCTCGCGCGGTGCTCTTTGGCCTGGGCTTCAAGGAGCCGGACCTCGAGCGGCTGACCGACGAGTTCTCGGGTGGCTGGCAGATGCGGCTGGCTCTGGCAAAGCTGCTTCTGCGTCAACCCGACGTACTGCTGCTCGACGAGCCCACCAACCACCTCGACCTCGAGTCGGTCACCTGGCTGGAAGGCTTCCTGCGCGCCTACGAGGGCGCCATCATCCTCGTCAGCCACGACCGCGCGTTCATGGAGAATCTGGTCGATCACGTTGCGGAGATCGATCTGGGAAGGGTCACCAGCTACTCAGGCAGCTACTCGTCGTACATCGCTGCGCGCGCGCTGGCGCTCGAACAGCTCAAAGCCGCCTACGAGGCACAGCTGAAGGAAATCGCGCACATGGAGGCGTTCGTCGAGCGCTTCAAGGCTAAGAGCACCAAGGCCAAGCAGGCGCAGGATCGCCAGAAGAAGCTCGACAAGATCGAGCGCATCGTGATCCCGGAAGAGCGTAAGACCGTGAAGTTCCGGTTCCCGCAGCCTCCGCGGACCGGCGAGATGGTCATCAAGCTCGAAGGAGTCAGCAAGGCGTTTGGCGACAACATCGTCTACCGGGGACTCGACTTCGCTCTCTACCGAGGCGATAAGGTCGCACTGGTCGGCCCCAACGGCGCGGGCAAGTCCACGCTGCTGAAGATGCTCGCCGGTGACCTTGCGCCCGACGAAGGCACGCGCGAGCTGGGCATGAACGTCGACGTCTCCTACTTCGCTCAGCACCAGTTGCAGGCGTTGCACCTGGACAACACCGTATACCAGGAGATCGATGGCGCTGCACCCGGCTGGGGTCAGTCCGAGGTTCGCTCGCTAGCCGCGGCATTTCTGTTTCGCCGAGACGATGTGGACAAGAAGGTCCGTGTCCTCTCGGGAGGGGAGAAGGGTCGTCTGGCGCTTGCGAAGATGCTGGTCAAGCCGGCGCCGCTGCTCTGCCTCGACGAGCCGACCAACCACCTCGACATCACCAGCGCCGACGTCCTCGAGCAGGCGCTCAAGCGCTACGAGGGCACCATCGCGCTCATCACTCACGACCGTCACCTGATTCGCGCGATCGCGACCAAGATCGTCGAAGTCCGAGACGGCAAGGTCACACTCTTCGACGGCGACTACGACTACTACCTCTTCAAGCGGGCTCAGCGTGAGGCCGCCGAGAAGGGCGTCTCGGTCAACATGGCTGCCAAGCAAGCGGCGGCCGCTGCTAAGGCTGACGCGAAGGCTGATTCCGCACACGACGGCAAGCGCCAGCAGAAGCTGGGTAAGGCGACGACAGCGAAGTCCTCCGTGACACCGATGGGCGAGGGGAGCGCGGATGCGTCGTCGGCTGCAACGCGACCCATCACGCCCGTGGCGACCACGCCGCCGGTGCGCAAGACCAAGGAACAGAAGCGTGCAGAGGCCGAGGCGCGCAACAAGGCGTACGCGGTGACACGTGACGTGAAGAAGCGGCTTTCCGTGGTTGATGCGGAGCTCACGACATCAAAAGCCCGCCAGAAGGAGCTCGTCGACCTGATGGCGGACCCCGCTCTGTACGGCGACCAGAAGGCCTTCGACACTGCCATGAAGGAGTTCAGCGAGCTCAAGATCAGGGTGCCGCAGATGGAAGATGAGTGGGTGACACTCACCGACGAAATCGAGGCGCTCACCGAGGGCATCTAGAATCTCTGAGCCTCTCACCTGCGAAAATACGCCGCTGACCGATACATTGTAACAATGTTTACAAAGTGTTTAGGGCTGTCGTACACTAGTGACGATCAGACGGCTGGCGTGGGGGTAGGATGCAAGGGGCAGATGCTCAGGCGCTCTTGTTCGTGCTCGGTCTCGCAGTCGCTGCGACGGCCTTCATTCTGGTGGTCTTCCTCGCAAACACGCTCCTTTCTCCCCGCAACCCCAGCCCGGGCAAGGGCGCACCGTTCGAGTGCGGTATGGAGCAGGCCGGCGAACCATGGTCGGCGCCCCGGCTTCGATTCTCGACCGTGGCCATGCTCTTCGTCCTCTTTGACGCTGAGGCGGCCCTGCTCTTCGCCGTCGCGACCGCGCTGCGTGGCAATCCGGTCGCCGCTCTTGAGATCGGTGCGTTCGTCGCCTTCCTCACATTCGGTCTCGTGTATGCGTGGCGGAAGGGGGCACTCGAGTGGCGCTTGTAGACCGCATCGGTGCCGGACTTGCCGCCAACGGGGGCGGGGTCATCCTCACCAGTGTCGACGCGCTGGCCGACTGGTCGCGCGGTCAGTCACTCTGGGCGTTTCCCATGGGCACCGCGTGCTGTGCGATGGAGCTCATCGCCGCGTCTTTCAACAAGTTCGACTTCGATCGTCTGGGCACCTTCCCTCGCTCAGATCCGCGTCACACCGACGTGATCATTCTCGCCGGCACCATCACCGACAAGATGAAGCCGGCGGTACAGCGCCTCTACGACCAGATGCCCGATCCCAAGTGGGTCGTCGCAATGGGCAACTGCACGGTTTCCGGTGGCATCTTCTACTACGACACCTATTCAGTCGTCCGAGGCGCCGACGAGTTCCTGCCCGTCGACGTCTACATCGCGGGATGTCCTCCTCGGCCGGAATCGTTGCAAGATGGCATTCTCCAGCTGCGCGAGCTCGTCAAAGCCGAGTCGATCGCACCCGGCAAGCGCCGCGAACGCACGTATGCACTGCCAGGCGGGCCTGCGGCGTCCGAGGCGACCGAGCGCGGTGACGACGAGTGAATCACGAGGAGCTCCGTGCCCGGCTCGCCGACCTGTCACCCGTGCTTTCGCCGCTGTTCTCGCTTGAGTTTGGCGACGCCGTCATCGGGGTTGGACGCGAGAAGTTACTCGAGACCGCTAGTGAGCTGCGAGCTCTCGGCTTCGATCGCCTCGGTATGGTCACCGCCGTCGACCGCGACGAGTTCTTTGTCATGGTCTACCGCCTGCAGTCCCGGTCGTTGTCCACGGCCATCTTTGTGAAGACCAAAGTCCCGCGCGATGACACCCGTGTCGATTCCCTGTGCGGTATCTGGCCTGCCGCGAACTGGCAGGAGCGCGAGGTCTTCGATCTCTTCGGCATCACATTCGACGGCCACCCTGATCTCCGGCGAATCATGCTTCCGGACGACTTCGAGGGCCATCCGTTGCGCAAGGATTACGACAACCCAAACGTTATCAAGCGTCCGGACTACATTTAACCGCCAACGACCTACCAAGAGGGGAGGGACGACGTGACGCTAGAAGTTGAATCGCGTGAGCCGGTCATTGCTGACGACGGGCGCGCTGCAGAACGCCTGGTGGTCAACGTCGGTCCCTCACATCCTTCCACCCACGGGGTTGGCCGCTTCATCGTCACCCTCGATGCCGACGTGGTCACAAACGTGGTCCCGGTCATCGGCTACCTCCACCGAGGCATCGAGAAGATGGCCGAGAACCGCACGTACCTTCAAGTCGTCCCCCTGACCGACCGGCTCGACTACGTCGGCAGCATGTACGCGAACTGGGCGTACTGCCGGGCCGTCGAGCGCCTTGCGGGCATCCGCGTCCCCGAGCGCGCCGAGTACCTGCGCGTGATCGTGTGCGAGCTCCAGCGCATCGCGAGCCACATGATGGGCATGGGCGCATCGGGCGCGGACACCGGCGCGTTCACCATGTTCATCTACGCGTTCGACGTCCGTGAGCGCGTCATCGAGCTCTTCGAATCGCTGTGCGGCGCGCGTCTCACCTACAACTACGTTCGCCCCGGCGGCGTCTCGCGTGACACGCCCGAGGGCTGGACCGACGATGTCCTCGCGTTCACCTCCAAGGTCCGCGAGAGCCTCTCGGAGATGGACAAGCTGTTCTTTGGTAACGCCATCGCCCGCGGTCGTCTCAAGGGCATCGGCGTTCTGTCCGCCGAGGACGCTGTGGCCTGGGGTGCCTCCGGGCCGACCGCCCGTGCCAGCAACGTGAACTGGGACCTGCGCAAGCACGATCCCTACTCGGTGTATCCGCGCTTCGAGTTCGACGTGGTTGTCGGCGAGCGCGGTGACGCGTACGACCGTGGCCGCGTGAAGCTGTTGGAGTGCTACGAGTCGGTCAAGATCATCGAGCAGGCCATCGCTCAGATGCCGGGCGGCATCATCATGACCGACGGGCTGCCGCGGTTGATCGCACCGGCACCCGGCGACGCGTACGACCACATCGAATCCGCACGCGGGTCTCTGGGCGTGTATCTGGTCTCTGACGGCGGGCCACGGCCGTATCGCATGAAGGTGCGGTCGCCTGCCTTCTGCAACCTCGCGCTGATGCCGAAGTTGGCTGTTGGACACACGCTGTCTGACCTTGTGGTTGTTCTGGGCTCGCTCGACCCCGTGTTTGGGGAGGTCGACCGATGAACGGGCTGCTTCGGGGCATCATCGTGGGGCTTGGCGCGGGTATTCTGATCGCCGTGGGTGCGCTCATCGGCGTGTGGCTGGAGCGCAAGGTGTCGGCTCGCATCCAGATGCGTATCGGACCCAACGAGGCCGGACCTGCCGGGCTGCTGCAGACGCTGGCAGACACGGTGAAGCTGGTCCTCAAAGAAGACATCACGCCCACGCAGGCCGATGTGCCCATCTTCCGCATGTCGCCGTTCCTGGTGTTTGTGCCGGTCGCGGCGTCGCTCGCGGTCGTGCCGTTCGCTGCGGGATGGGCGCCGTTCAACATCGCCTCCAGCGCACTGTTCTTCCTCGCGGTTCCGGCGCTGTCTGTAGTTGGCGTGCTGATGGCCGGTTGGTCGTCGCGCAACACCTACGCCAGCATCGGCGGCGTACGCGGTGCCGCGCAGATGATCTCCTACGAGCTCCCGCGCACGCTGTCCGTGTTGTCGCTGTGCGTACTCGCCGGCTCCATCTCCACGGTGGGAATCCGAGACGCGTTCCGCTGGTGGTGGATCCCGCTGAACCTCATCGGCCTGTTGGTCTTCTTCATCGCCTCACTCGCGGAGCTCAATCGCGGGCCGTTCGACCTGCCGGAGGCGGAATCTGAGCTGGTCGCGGGCTACTTCGCAGACTACTCGGGCATCCGCTGGTCGGTCTTCATGATGGCCGAGTACGGCGGCATCGTCGCGGCCTCACTCTTCGCCGCGGCGCTGTTCTTTGGCGGCGGCTTGGGGCTTCCCGGTATCGCCGGCGCCGTGGTCTTCGTGTTCATCACCGTCTGCGTCACGGTCGCGATGATGTGGGTCAAGTGGACGTTTCCGCGCATGCGCTCAGATCAACTCATGGGCTTCGCGTGGAAGGTCCTCACTCCGATGGCGCTCGTGCAGTTGCTGATCGTGGGGCTGGTGGTCCCGTGGCTGTGAAGCGACCGACTCCTGCCGGCGTTCGCGCCGCCTCCAAGTCGTCCACAGCGTCCACGTCGTCGACGGCGTCCAAGTCCGCCGCCACACGCGTCGCGTCGCTCGATCGCACCTCCACCGAGGTGCGCGTGAGCGTCTCGGCAACCGACGACTTCTCGGCTGGCGTCCGCGGCTTCTTCGAGCGCTGGAACAGCCTACTCATCGGCATGCGCATCACCGCTAAACGCGCCATGCAGCCACACACCACCCTCAACTATCCCGCCGAGAAGATCGAGCTCTCGCCCCGTTGGCGTGGCGCCCTGCGACTCACCGGCATCCTCGGCACAGACGACATCCCCACCATCGAGTCCTTGCCGCCCGAGTACAACAGGTTGATCGACGACCTGAATCACGCCGAGCAGCTCCCGCCGTGCGTCGGCAACTGTCCCGCCAACGTGGATGCCCGCGGTCAGGCCTACCACCTCGCCGAGGACCGTGTGGGCGAGGCCTACGAGCTCGTTCGCGATCGCAACACCATGCCGGGCGTGCTGGGCCGCATCTGCCACCACCCGTGTGAGACCGCGTGCAAGCGTTCCTACTACGACGAGCCCATCGCGATTCGCCCGCTCCACCGGGTGGCCTTTGAGCGATACGCCGACGTCCGAGAAGAGCGCCTGAAGAAGTTGCCGGTCACCCGGGAAGAGACGATCGCGGTTATTGGCAGCGGCCCCAGCGGGTTGACCGCCGCCTACGACCTGATGCGATTGGGGTACTCGGTCACGTGTTTTGAGAAGGATAAGCATCCCGGCGGCGCGCTCTGCTCCGGCGTGCCCGCGTACCGTCTGCCGCGTGATGTCCTCAAGCAGGAGATCGACGACCTGGTGACCATGGGGCTGGATCTTCGACTCAACGTCGCAATAGGCGACGATGTGCCGATGGATCACCTCATTGGCGAGTACGACTCGGTCCTCATCGCGGCCGGGCTGCAGGAGAGTCGCATTCTGCCCATTCCCGGTGCGGACGCTGACGGTATCGTTGGTGCGCTCGACTTCCTACGCGCGGGCAACTGGAAGCATGATGCCGGCGTGAAGGGCAAGCACGTTCTGGTGATCGGCGGCGGTAACGTCGCGGTCGATTGTGCTCGCGTCGCGCTGCGTGTCGGTGCCAAAGAAGTGACGCTCACGGCGCTCGAGTCGATGGACGAGCTGCCGGCTCACCCGTGGGAGATCGAAGAGGCGCTCGACGAGGGCGTCATCGCCAACTGCTCGTGGGGTCCGGACTCCGTCATCGTCAAGGACGGCAAGGTCGCCGGCATCCGCATGCAGTCGTGCCTCTCGGTGTTCGACGCTCAGGGCCGGTTCGCGCCGGTATTCTCAGAAGAGTTCACCGAGATGTACGCCGACGTCATCGTGTTCGCCGTCGGTCAGTCGCCGAGGCTGCACGGGATTGTCTCGGGAAGCGACCTGCTGCTCACCGAGCGAGGCCTGCTACCGGTCGACGGCACGCTGCACACCACCAGCCACCCGGGCGTGTTCGCGTGCGGCGAGGTTGTGACCGGTCCCGGCTC
>JBBRWO010000047.1:0-14794 GCA_038249135.1 Coriobacteriia bacterium | reverse complement strand
CGGCTCGGGACTCGAACCCACGAGCGTCACGTCACGGGTGCGCACGTAGAACATGTACGGTGACGGATTCACCGCGCGCAGCACGCGATAGAGATCGAGGCCATCGCTCTCAAACGGCGCCGAGTAGCGCTGCGAGAGCACGACCTGGAAGATGTCGCCCGCCATGATGTGCTCTTTGGCGGCCTCCACCTGGCCGATGAACTCCTCGCGACTCGTGTGCGCCGTCATCTCGACCGGCACCTCCACGCCGTAGGCGCCCAGCTCCGCGCCGCGCGGGCCCTCGTCGATGCGCTTGAGGTAGGTATCGATGCGACGCAACGCGGCGTCGTAAGCCGCCTCGGGAGCGCTGCCCGGTCGCGTCGGTGCGATGACCTGCATGACTCGGCGGGCGTGATCGAAGGCGACGACCACGTCGGCCATCATGAACGTGAAGTCCGGCACGCCGAGGATGTCGTTGTCGTGCCGCGGCACGCGCTCGAAGCTGGTCGCAGTCTCATAGCCGATGAACCCGACTGCGCCGCCCACGAACAGCGGCAATCCGGGAACGCGGGCCACACGGCCGGCGTCGAGCTGGCGCGCGACGACACGCAGGGGGTCCTCGGCGTACTCGGCCGAGACACTGCCGCCCTCGATGACGACGTCGTGACCGCGGGCAGTGATGACCTCGCGCTCGCCGACGCCCAGGAAGCTGTAGCGGCCCAGCCGCTCGCCACCGATGACGCTCTCGAGCAGGAAGGCGTGCTCGGCATCTTGCGCGAGCGCCATGAACGCGCTGATGGGGGTCGCGAGGTCGGCGTACACCTCGCGTGCGACAGGGACCACGTCGTGGTCGGCGGCGAGACGCACGAACTCGTCTCTGCTCGGCAGTATCATTCGGTCCTACCCTTCACTCGGTCGACTCTGCGACCTCACCGCGCGCTGGTGATTCGGTCCGCTGAGAAAACAAAAAACTCCCGTCCATCAAGGGACGAGAGCATTCTCGCGGTACCACCCTTGTTGACCCGCCGAGTGATCGGCGTGCCCACTTTGGTCTAGCGGATACTCGGCAGTTTCGCCTTCATATCCTGCCCCTTGTATCGGTGGGGATCCGCCGGCACTAGTCGGCATCGCTGCCTTTGCACCGGAGTCTCAGGGGTCCATTCCCTCAGTCTCGCGTGCCGGATTTCCACCATCACCGGCTCTCTTGAACGCTCGAGCTGAAGTACTCATCCCCGTCACAGACGCGCTGTTCGGTTGCCGAGGAGTCTATACCCGCCGAGGGGGACCGCACAAGGGGCGACTCTTGCGAAGGCGGTCGCCGGTCGCAAGCGGCTCACTCGTCGTCGCGTCCTTCGACAGCGCGTCGTATCGATGACTGCTCATCCATTACGGTCAACGCAAGCTCGTAGAACTTGCGTGAATGAACCCGGGTCGACTCAAGAATTATCCCGCAGACCAACGACAGCATCGCCCCGGTACCAAGCGTCACCGCGACCACGAGGGTTGGGATACGCGACACGTATCCCGTCGTGACGTACTCGTCCAACGGAACCGCGAACATGGCGATGGATGTGACGAACAGGACTGCTGTCGCGATTCCAAAGAAGGTCATTGGCCGGTAGTCTCGGAACAGGCTGAAGATCGTGACAAGAACGGACATGCCGTCGGAGACCGTGCTGAGCTTGGACTCGCTGCCTGCGGGACGGTCTCGGTAGTCGATGGGCACCTCGTGGAGCAGGAACCTGTTGTCGAGTGCGTGCACCGTCATCTCGGTCTCAATCTGGAAGCCTCCCGAGAGAACCGGGAACGATTTGACGAACCGTCTGCTGAAGCACCGACATCCGGTCATGATGTCATGCACATCGCTCCGGAAGATTCGATTCACAAGGAATCGGACCAGTCGGTTGCCAGCGCCGTGAAAGCGGCGACTGTTCTGCTCGAAGTAGGTACTCGACAGGCGGTCACCAACAACCATGTCGGCCCGTCGATTCCGAACGAACTCCGCCAATGCGAGCGCCTCATCAGCCCGGTAGGTGTCATCACCATCAACCATGATGTAGCAGTCGGCCTCGATGTCACGGAACATGCTCCTGACCACGAACCCTTTGCCCTGATGGTACTCCGGGACAACAATCGCTCCCGCTTCAGCTGCAAGCCGGGCGGTGTCGTCTGTGGAGTTGTTGTCATACACGTACACGTCGACGTCTGGCGCCGCCGCCTTGAAGCCTCCAACCACTTTGGCGATCGTGGGGGCCTCGTTGTAGCAGGGAATCAGGACTACCGTCTTCATCGAGCTCCTCCGACGAACGTTGATTGGCGGGCGGCAGCGCCGGGGGTCAACCATCACCGACCGATGACGACGGCGCCAATCGTCGCATCGCCGAGAGCGTGATGCAAGCGGCCGAGCACGTCGTCGCGCACGGGCAGGGCCGTTTCGCAAGAATAGTGTTCAGACTTGCATACCCGATGCCGAAGAGTATGGTAGAGCGCAGCCAGGGGGTACGTGACCCCGAGGAGATGGTACTTATGGTGCACAAAGAGCCGTGCCCGACGTGCAAGGGCAATCGCTACGTGACCGTACAGTCGACCGCGGGCCAGCAAGTCCACAAGAAATGCCCCACGTGTGGAGGCAATGGCTACACGGTTCGCCTCCAGCGCTAATTCGCCCCCACATCGCCCTGTCGACGGACCGCTTCATCTGAGGCGGTCCGTTTCGTTTCCGCCCTCTAACCGAGGAGCGACCGGAGCGAACACTCCCTCGGGAACAACCATCTGGGACGGCGGTGTCCACACGGCCCCCTCGACACCCAGTACCTCCCGCAACCGCGCCACACGCTGCCACTCGGGGTCGCCATCATCGTTCGTAGACACGCCCGTCCAACAGTAGAAGAGTTCCGAGAAGGCCTCGCCCGCGCTGGGCACGAGGTTGTTGAGCTCGACACAGTGGCTAAGCGCAGAGAGCATCGAAGCCGGATCTTTGAGCAACAGCATGCCTTCAGCATCGGCGGTCTCAGCGGTGGTGAGCTGGGTTCGGCGGTGGAACGCGGCGATCAGCTCGGAGAGGATCGCGAACCCAGCGCCGAAGATCAGGAAGAAGACCACGCCACCGGACTCGCCGAAGCCCGGCTCGACCTGCGCCTCTGCCGGACAACCGGTCACGTCGACGGCGTCGTTGTCTGATTGCTGCCGGTAAGACCGCCAGGCATGAATGGGCCACATGAGTGCCGTGACCCCCGTGGCGGTGATCGTGTCGCCTGACTTGAGACGTGCGATGAGGTTGGCGAACACCGCACGGCGTTCGTCGACCGAGAGCTTGGTGAGCAGCCCCGCCGTCACTCCGATCACCGCGCGCCGACGACGTGCCGCGAAGATGAACGCATTGGTGCTGCTCGCGTCGATGAGGTAGAGCGCCGGTGCAACCGACAGTCCCGCGGCGAGCGCCATATCCTTGAGCGCCATCTTGGTATCGAGGTGCTCGCCACGTGGAATCAGAGTCGCGCCCAGTCGCCTGAGAAGCCATTTCTCACTTCTGAGGAGCGTAAAAGCCGCCCAGCCCGATGCAATGGCGCCGTACGCGATGCTCACAGCGATGACAATGCTCCAGAAGATCGCCCACGCCTGAACGGAAGGCAGGTCGCCATACGCTCGCAGGACGAAGAAGAACGTGATCGGAATCAGGATGAACACGTCGAAAGCGGCCACGGACACTGTCACGAACGCGACCACGAACGCCGCGAGTCGCAATCGGTTGGCGTCAACCCTGTCCCAGAGCGGCTCTCTGTGAGTACTACGCGGGATTGCGCTGACCGGACTCATCGGACTGGATTCCGCGTCATCGGCGTGCGCACGTCTCGGAGGTCATGGGATACGACGTTGTCGGCTATGAGCGCCTCGACGCCAGCTCCTCGGCGAGGTCGGACGGGGTGAGTCCGTAGCGCGCGAGCACGACGAGCAGGTGGTACATCAGGTCGCCGGCCTCGTAACGCAGGTGCATGCGGTCGGCGTCCTTGGCGGCCATGATGACCTCTCCGGACTCCTCGGCGATCTTCTTGAGGAGACCGTCCTCGTTGCCCGTCAGGAGGCGCGCGGTGTAGGACTGCTCGGGATCGGCGGTGCGGCGTGCTTCGATGACGGCGAAGAGCTCATCGAGAACGTCTCCGAGGCGGGGCTGGTCACTCATCGGTGTGTCCTTTGGCTAGCGAGGCGACGTCGGGATACATGCGGCGGTAGAAGCAAGTGCGCTGAGCGGTGTGGCAGGCACCGGGACCGTTCTGGTTCACGAACACGAGCAGGCAGTCGGCATCGCAGTCGTAGCGGATCTCGACCACATCCTGTGTATGTCCGCTGGACTCGCCCTTCATCCAATACTTCTTGCGGCTGCGGCTCCAGAACCATGTCTTGCCGGTCTGCACCGTTTCCAGCAGAGACTCGCGATTCATGTACGCCACCATCAGTACCTCGTGCGTATCGTGCTGCTGGATGACAGCGGTGATCAGCCCGTCAGCGTCGTACTTCAGCTCGTCATAGCCGAGAAGGTCGTGCTCACGGTCGGTCATGGCGTCATTCCCCCTACACGCACTTGCACGGGATCCGGATGTCACGTACAAGCATTCACACAGTCTATCAGGCGCGATACTCGTCTGACTTGAGCCGCGCAACACCGCTAGTTGATCGGATCGGTCAGAAGCGACCTCAGCCTCAGCACCTGGACGCGATCGTTCTCTTTATCGGCGACAACCAAGAGGTCGCCCCGAATCGCGACGTCGTTGGGGTACCGGAATGATCCGGGCTGGATCCCCTCTGCCCCATACGTCTCAAGCACCTCGCCCGTCGAGGTCAGATGAATCAGTGCGAACCGAAACGCATCCACAACCATGACCGAATCGTTGTCGGCGATCGCCAGTCCGCGCGGGAGCCCGAAGATGCGGCTTTGTGTGGCGTCGGTCGATGGCACTGCCCAGTACGTCTGCCCTTTGGGGCCGAGTGCCACCACCCGTGCGCCGATGGTATCCGACACCAACATTGCTCCATCACCGCGAACGCTCACGGACGCTGGTCGCTTGAATACACTCGTGGGGGTTGCCTGGTCGAACCTGCGCGCCAACTTACCTTTGGAATCGAACACCGCCACACCCGTGGCGTCGGCGACGTACACCTCATTCTCGAAGAGCGCGACGTCGATCGGCATCCATTTTGAGCTCGAGGACTTTGCCGACGGTCGCAACGAGCCGACGAGCTGGCCCTTGCGATCGTAATGTCGAACCATCCCCGCCCGCAGGTCTGCGACGTACACCGACCCGTCGTCGTCGACCGCGAGGCCCGCAGGCTGCTGTAGGGTCAGGCGTCGCTCGGCTGAGGTGGCCTCTGCCGGCACGCGTCCCATCTCGCGAATGAACATCCCGCGGGTACTGAATACACAGATACGGCCGTTGCCCGTATCCGAGACGTACACATCGCCATTGGGACCCCACGCCACGCCGAGGGGTCTGTCCAAGAAGGGTCGCTCCCCTCTTCCGGGACCCGCGATGGACGATACAGGTTCGAGCTTGTTGAAGCTGTCGGGAGCGGGCAGCGGATTCAGAACCCGACCGAAGAATAGCCACAGAAGCATCCCCGCTAAGGCGAGAATCACAATCAGCAACGTGACCCAGACCCACCGGGGAATGCGAGACTCTCCGTTCGCTCCGGGCTCAGGAACCGGCTCCGTCACAACCCTGTACCCATGTGGGTATGGCACCCGCTCTGGATGCAGTTGATCGGCCACAGTGAGAGGTCGGCGCCACCGTCCAGCGGCCCGGGGTGCGTAGCGGGTCCCACTACATGGCATGCCGAGCAGAAGAATCGGAAATCGGCTCCTCCACCTGCCAACGCTACGACCTGAAGCGCGTCCGCGGTCAGCGTCGACGTCTTCGCGCTCACCGAATCGCGCAGGGCAAATCGGTTGAGCGAACCATGAGAGTCGTGGCAGGTGTCACATCGCAGCACGTCGCCCTTCGCCCAGCCCATATCGACCCGTAGATTCGGGCTGACCGACGCCCCTGCGCCGTGAATGCTCGAGGTCCACGCGGCCGTCAGGTCGACGGTGGTGGTAGTACCGCCAGCGCCCAGCGGCGCAGGTGCCCAGCCCGACGTGACGACACTGGCAGGAAGCTCGCCGTCGTGGCACCTGAGGCACAGGGCGTCTGATGCGACCATGCCGCCGATCGTGGTGGGGTTGTCAGGGTCGACGCACGGTGTGGTGGCCGATGACGTGTGAGGTTCGTGGCAGTTCGCGCAGTCGAGTCGCGAGCCGTTTGCGAGACCGTCGGCCGTCAGGAGATCGTGTCGAGTGTCAGACCCCGAGCCGGAAAGTCTGAGCGCGATATCGGCCTGAGCCGGTACCGGCGACGCGGCGCTGTGACAGCCGAGACACCTGTCGTCACCGGAATACGGATAGAGACCGGCCTCGACGGTCGAATGCGCCACGTGGCACGAGAGACACACTACCTTGGTGCCGGTCGGCGGCTCCGCGATGCCTGTCCCGTGACCCGCGACGTCGAACCCCCTCAGGTCACCACGGGTAACGACACTCGCAGTTGCGCCATGGCACTCATAGCAGTAGGCGTTGCCGGACTTCACGGTACCGCCGGCCAGCAGGAGCCCCTTGACCGTGGCAGTCTGCTCGGCCGAATGGACACCATGGCAGTTCGAGCAACTGAGCGTGCCTGCATCCGCGCCCATCGGCACGTCATGGCGAGACGTCCGGTTAGGATCGGAGAACTCGCCGAGGACGTCAGATGCGGAGGTGCCGTCGTGGCAGCTCAGGCACAAAGGTGCATCGATGGTCGTGGTCCCCTTGAGCAGCCCCGGCCCAGCCGTCGCATTGTGAGTCGAGTGACAGAGCGCGCACAGATCCGTGTCAGTGCTGTAGGCGCCATGGGGTGCATCGACGGTTCCGGTGCCCGCGTACGTCCGAATGTAGATAGGTGGGCTGAGGTCGCCGATGCTCCCGAGTCCATCGACAGCGGCGACCCGATACCAGTATGCGGTGTAATCTGCGGTGGAGGTGTCATGGTAGCTCGCCGTTGGCACCGGAGTTACGGTCAGAGTGGTGCCGGTCGAGGTACTGGTGGTCGAACGGTAGACGTGATAGCCGGTCAGCCCGACTGTCGGGAGCGGCGTCCAGGTAACGAGAACCGACGCGGTGTTAACGGCGGTGAGACCACTAGGCGACGGCAGCGCGGTCGCTAGCGTGCTGGTTTGTGCCGTCTGCGCGCTGAGTTCGCCTTCGCCTCTGACATCAACGACAGAGACCGCGTACCTCAGCGCAGACCACACGGGTGCGGAAGTGTCTTCATACGACAATGTCCCACCCGCAGCAACGGTTGCGATAGCGGAGAAAGGATCGCTGCCCTCTGAACGCCAGACGCGATACTGGGCCAGAAGCACGGTCCCCGTGCTCTCATTCCAACTCACGACTCCGCCAACACGGCCGAACGCGCGAGCGTACACGGCCGCAGGGGGCCGTCCGACTCCCGCCAAGGTGATCGCTACGGCCTGGCCGGAGTCTGCGGATACGTTGCCAGTGATATCGAATGCCCTGATCCTGAATGTGTGAACGGTCTCGGTCGTGAAACCGCTTACCACGATGCTCTGCGCAACCGTGGTGGCCGCCGCAGATCCGTCCACTACCACTTGATAGTAATCCACGCCGGAGCTGTCATCTGTCGAAGCCCCCCACGACACATTCACACTGCTTGCGGAAGCCGGTGAGGCGGTGGGCGTTGAGGGAGCTGACGGCGGAACCGTGTCTGCAAAGCTGGGCGGACCCACCGAGAAGGCGCCAAAAGCGAGTGAATACGCCCCGAGCGAGATCAGAATCGTCACCGCACCAACGATTGTAAGGACGATTCGGCTCGACGAACGACAAACAGGCCCTCGGCATTCGCTGCCGTGACCTGCGGTTCCCGCTCTACGCCAAAGAGACAGAGGCAACCCTCTCTAACGATGTACTCTGTGGATTCTAACAGCGAAAAACATTCCTGCGTACGCGGGCCGGTCACAACGCGCTGCGCCAAAGCCTCAAAGGCGGACAGGCACACCCGCCGCAGCCATGGCTTCCTTCACTTGACGGACCGTATAGGTACCAAAGTGGAAGACGCTTGCGGCGAGTACCGCGTCTGCGTCTGCCTCGAGCACCGCCTCGGCGAAATGCTCGAGCGTGCCCGCTCCCCCACTCGCGATGACCGGGATGTTGAGCTCACGGGTGATCGATCGTGTGAGCGGTAGATCGAAGCCGTCCTTGGTGCCGTCGCAATCCATGCTGGTCAGCAGAATCTCACCGGCACCAAGCCGTTCGGCTTCGCGGGCCCACTGGACGGCGTCGAGCTCGGTGTTGATTCGGCCACCGTTGATGAAGACCTCCCAGCGATCACGACCGCCTGCCACTCTGCGTGCGTCGATCGCAACCACGATGCACTGTGAGCCGTAGATCCGGCTCGTGTGGGTAATCATCGATGGATCACGAACTGCCGCCGAGTTAAGGGATATCTTGTCGGCACCGGCGGCAAGCATCGCTCGGATGTCGGCCGCGCTGCGCATTCCACCGCCCACCGTGTAAGGGATGAAGCACTCCTCGGCGGTACGGGTGGCGACGTCGAGCATGCTCGGCCGGTCTTCGTGGGTGGCGGTGATGTCGAGGAAGATGACCTCGTCAGCCCCGGCCTTGTCATAGATCGCAGCCATCTCCACGGGGTCGCCGGCGTCGCGCAGGTTCACGAAGTTGACGCCTTTGACGACGCGCCCCTCGTGGACGTCGAGACAGGGAATGACGCGTTTCATCAGCATGGGTCGACTCCGCCTCTACATGCGGCGTCGAGTGCCTGGGCGACCGTGAATGCGCCTTCATAGATGGCGCGCCCTGCTATGACGCCTTCAACCACGCCGGGACCCAGTTCGCGGAGCGCGCGGATGTCGTCGAGGGTGGAGACGCCGCCGCTCGCGACCACGGGGAAGCCGGCGCTCACAGCGACGCCGACATACGCGGGGGCGTTGATGCCGGTTTGCATCCCGTCACGCGAGATGTCGGTGTAGACGAGATGGCGAATGCCCAGCTCACGCAGCTCGCCCACGAGCACCTGCGCCGACGTCGCGGTGCCTGCACGCCACCCCTCGACCGCCACCATACCGTCGCGTGCGTCCACGCCGGCGACCACTCCGTCGCCACAGCAGCGCACCGCATGGCGGACAAACTCGGGATCGGTGACGAGTTTGGTTCCGATGACGACGCGCTCCACACCCGCATCGGTGAGTCGGCCCATTGTGTCGAGCGTGCGGACACCACCGCCGACCTCGAGGCGAGCGCCGGTCTCTCTGGCGATTCGCTCGATGATCGCGATGTTGCCCGGAACGCCATCACGCGCGCCGTCGAGATCGACCACGTGGATCCACTCGGCCCCCGCCTCGACGAACTCACGAGCCTGCGCGACGGGGTCGTCGTTGTAGACGGTGACTCGGTTGTAGTCGCCCTGAGCGAGACGCACGGCGCGCCCACCGAGGATGTCGATTGCCGGAAAGACGATCACGCGCGTGCCCTCTCTGCGATACGACCGAAGTTGGCGAGCAGGTGCAGCCCCGCGGTCGATGACTTCTCGGGATGGAACTGGACGGCGTACATGCTGCGGAGCTGGACGGCCGCCGCGAAGCGCACGCCGTACTCAGTGGAGCCGATGATCACCGACGAGTCGCGTGGCACAAGCCGATAACTGTGCACGAAGTAAAACGCGGTCGACTCCTCGATGCCCTCGAACAGTGGGCTGTCCAGCGGATACTCCACGGTGTTCCAGCCGATGTGCGGAATCTTCACGCCACCGGGCAATCGCTCGCATGTGCCGGGTACGAGGCCGAGTCCGGTGTACTCGCCGTCTTCCAGGCCGATGTCGGCGAGCAGCTGCATTCCGAGACAGATGCCGAGAAACGGCGTACCGACGCCGATCTTGTGGCGCAGCATGCTCTCCAGCCCGCTCTCTCGCAGGTTCGCGCTCGCGTCGCGAAACGCTCCCACGCCCGGCAGCACGATCCCGTCAGCCGCCGATACGACCTCGGGGTCGTCGGTGACGACAACGTCGGTGACGCCGGCGTGCTCGAAGCCCTTCTGCACGCTGCGGAGATTTCCCATGCGGTAGTCGATGATGGCGATGCGAGGGCTCACAGCGACCCCTTGGTGGACGGCACGCCGCTCACGCGTGGATCGAGTGCCACGGCGTCCTTGAGCGCTCGGGCGACCGCCTTGAACGCCGCCTCGATGAGATGGTGCGCATTGTCCCCGGCAAGCGACCGGACGTGCAAAGTGATGCCCGCGTTGGTCGCGAAGGCCACGAGGAACTCCTTGGCGAGCGTCGTGTCGAAGGTGCCGATGATCTCGATGGGAAGCGCGACGTCGTAGTAGAGCGCGCCACGTCCTGAGATGTCGACGGCGGCGAGCACCAGCGCCTCATCCATGGGCATCATGCACGAGCCGAAGCGAGTGATTCCTGCCTTGTCGGCGAGCGCCGTCGCCAGCGCCTGACCGAGGACGATGCCGGTGTCCTCGACGGTGTGATGGGCATCGATCTCTAGGTCGCCGACTGCGCTGACGGCGAGGTCGAACAGCCCGTGGCGCCCAAAGGCATCGAGCATGTGGTCGAAGAACGGCACGCCGGTCGCGACCGTGGTCGCGCCACCGCCATCGAGGTCGATCGAGATGGTGATGTCGGTCTCGCGCGTTGCTCGTTCGATGGTGGCTGCTCGGCCCATGGGATTCCTCTTCTCCTCGCTCACGATCTGCTCCCAGTCTCAGCGGGCTCCGGTGCGCTGCGATGCGAGAGGCAGTCTTGCATCGCCGTCACGAACCGACGGTTCTCCTCATCGGTGCCGACGGTGACTCGCAGGCAGTTCTCGAGTCCCCGGCTCCGCGAGAAGTCGCGAATAAGAACCGAGTGGTTGTGGAGCAGGTCGCGCCAGAGCGCAGCGGCGTGCTCCACTCGGAAGAGCACGAAGTTGGCTTCACTGGGAAACACCTCGACGCCGTCAAGCGCCTTAAGCTCCTTCATCAGCCCATCTCGGCCATGGACGATATCGCGGATTCCCTGCTCAAAGACCATTCGCTCGCGATAGACCGTCTGCGCGACCCACTGCGAGAACGAATCCACCGAGTAGGGCTGGCGGACCTTCATGAACGCCTGGACTACCTCCGGCTGCGCGAGCAGGTAGCCCACGCGGAGTCCCGCCATCGAGAACGCCTTGGAAAACGTCCTGAGCAACACCAGGTTGGGATAGCGTGCCATGTGCGGGCGCATCGTGTGACGGCTGAACTCGAAGTAGGCCTCGTCGACCATGACGATCGCGTCCGTGGACTTGAGCAGCTCGATGAGGAACGACTCGTTAGCCAATCCGCCGGTAGGGTTGTTGGGATTGGCGACAACGATGATGTCGATGTCGCCCTCGGCCACACGCGCCAGAACGGCGGCCTCGTCGATCGTGAAGTCCGCGCGCCGCGGCACCTTCACAACCTCCGTGCCGGTCACCTGGGCGTCAATGCCGTACATCGAGAACGTCGGCGGCATGTCGAGGATTTTGCGCCCCGGACCGCCCCATGCGACGAGTAGGTTGTAGATGATCTCATCTCCGCCGTTGCCCACCAGCACGTTCTCGACGTCGAGCCCGTTGGCCTCGGCGATCAGTTTGCGCAGCTCGTTGGCGGTGGGATCCGGATAGCGGTTGAACTTGAACTCCGCCAAGCGCGATGCGAGCTTGGTGGTGATCTCGACCGGCAGGTTGTTGGGGTTCTCGTTGCTGGCGAGCACCACCTCGGCGCGCACTTCCTTCGCGTCGTAGGCGATGAGTTCGTCGAGCTCAGGGCGTGCGGGACGCATGGGCTCCATGTCAGTAGTCGCTGTTCTCGTCGTCGGCCGCATCGGCCTCGGCGTACTCGGCAACGGCGTCGAGACGCAGGCTGACCGCACGACCGTGCGCCCAGAGCCCCTCTTTGCCGGCGATCTCAAGCACCGTCTGCCCGTCGAGCTCGAGCGCCTCAAAACTGTAGGAGAGCACCGACGACTTCTTCACGAAGTCATCGACCGACAGCGGACTGGAGAATCGCGCGGTACCACCGGTCGGAAGCACGTGGTTCGGCCCCGCCACGTAGTCGCCGACGCTCTCCGGCGTCCACGGTCCGAGGAAGATCGCGCCCGCGTTGTTGATGCTGCCGAGCAGGTCGAACGGATCCGCCATCTGCACCTCGAGGTGCTCAGGCGCGATCAGGTCCGACGTCGCAAGCGCGATCACGACGTCCGGGCATACGATCACGACGCCGTTGTCGGTCAGCGAGCGCGCGGTGATCTCCCCGCGTGGTGACTCGTCGAGGAGTATCTGCAGCGCCTCGTCGACGAGGTCCGGCAGCTCCGGATCCGTGGTCACGAGATAGGTCGCGGCGCGCGGATCGTGCTCGGCCTGCGCCATGAGATCGATGGCGACGAACGCCGGAACCGCGGTGTCGTCGGCGAGGATGAGCACCTCCGAGGGGCCCGCGAGCATGTCGATGCCCACATCGCCCATCACGAGTTTCTTGGCGGCGGTGACGTACGCGTTGCCGGGTCCGACGACTTTGTCGACGCGCGGAATCTGCTCGGTGCCATACGCGAGCGCAGCTACCGCTTGCGCACCGCCGATGCGGTAGATCTCGTCGACCCCGACCTCAGCCGCGGCCGCCAGAGTGTATGGGTTCACCGATCCGTCGGCTGCGGGCGGCACCACCATCGCGATCTCTTCGACGCCCGCCACGATTGCCGGAATCGCATTCATGAGCACGCTGCTGGGGTACTTCGCGCGGCCGCCAGGGACGTAGATGCCCACGCGACGGATCGGCGACACCTTCTGGCCGAGGAAGATTCCGCCGGGCTGCGTGGTGAACCAGCTCTGCGGCAGCTGACGCTTGTGGAAGTCCTCGATCGCTGCCGCGGCCACGGCTATCGCCTCAAGAAACTCGGGCTCGACCAGAGCCACAGCGGCCTCGATCTCTTCCGGAGTCACGAGGAACTCCGCGAGTTCGACTTTGTCGAAGGTGAGCGTGTATTCCCGTACCGCCTCGTCACCGCGCTGGCGTACGTCATCGACGATGCGAGCGGCGACACCCAGCACCTCGGCGTCGACACCGCCGCTCCGGGCGAGATCGGACTCCGTCAGTTGCTGGCCGGGCTCGAGCACGATTCTGCGCATCATGTCTGCTTGGTTCCTTTCGATTCTTTTACCAATGCGGCCATAGTATCGGCCAGCTCTGTCACGCGCGGATCCGTGCGCACAGACGCAGGATTTCCGACGAATCGCGCGGTACTAGGCAGCACGTCTTCGACGATGCGCAGGCGATTCTCGCGCAATGTGGTGCCTGTGGCGGTGATGTCGACGACCACATCGGCGATTCCGATGAGCGGCGCCAGCTCTATGTTCCCATTGAGCTTCACGATCTCGACCTGGATGCCGCGCGCGTCGAAGTGCGCTTGGGCGATGTGAGGATACTTGGTGGCGACGCGTACCACGCCAAGATGGCGAGCGCGCTCACTGATCGCTCCGGCGGCATCCTCTGGCTCTGCGACCACGAAGCGGCATCCGCCAAACTGAAGGTCGACGAGTTCGACGACTTCGAGGCCGGCCTCAACCAGCACATCCTTACCGCCGATGCCGCAATCCGCAGCGCCGTAGGCGACATACACGGGGACGTCGGTCGGCTTGCTGATGATGAATTCAGCGTCAGAGGTGGTCACTATGAGCGTGCGACCCGGCTCGGCGAGTCCTGTGACATCGAGTCCGGCGGCAGCGAGCATCGCCACTGAATCCGGGAACAGCGCGCCCTTGGGAATCGCGATGCGAAGGCGACGGTTCGCCTCGAGCTTGCGTGTTGCGATCATCGACGCTCACCATCCTTGGCCCACGTGGACGTGGGAGCAGCGGGAACCGTGTCGCCCAGCGGCAACGCGCGTTCGCCGGCGCGATCCAACCGCACGATATCAGTGCCCTCTGCCAACAGCGCCTCAACCGCATCGAGCCGCACTGCCTCGGCAACGAGCGCCAGGCCGGTGTGCTCCGCGAGCGCCACCTGCCAGCCGGCCGCGCGCAAGCGCTGCGCCGCAACCAGCGCCGCCTCCGGCGAACCGCCCAGCACCGCGTCGAGTCCGCGCGTCAGCGGCTCGGCACCCTGCTCGAGCAGCGCGATCGAGATGCGCTCGAGACCCAGCGCGAAGCCCGCAGCGGGGGCCGGCGCACCGAATGCACCCAGCACGCCGTCGTACCGACCTCCCCCGCCCAGCGGCACGCCCAGACCCGGCGCGTACGCTTCTGCGACAAGACCGGTGTAGTAGCCAAAGGAGCGCATGACCGAGAAGTCCACGACCACACTCGTGGCAACGCCTGCCGCCTCGAGCAGGGCCAGTGTCTCGTCGAGCGCGTCGAGCGCGTCGGTGCACCCGCAGCCCGCCGCTGCCGAGCGACACGCCGCCACAGCCTCTCGCCCACCGCGCACGCGCGGAACCTCCAGCAGCGCCTTGGCAGCCGCAGGCTCCACGCCCGGCTCGGCCGCCAGTCTGCCCAGCTCCACCAGATTGCGGTCGTGCGCCGCCGAGAACACCTGCTCGCCCCATGCCGGCGACATCTTGGCCGCCTCAACGATCGCCGAGAGCACCGCGACGGTACCCACCGCGACCGTGAAGCCGGTCAGTCCCGCAGCGCGCAGCCCCTCGACCATCACCGCGACCATCTCGGCGTCAGCAGCCGGACCCGACGCGCCGATCAGCTCGACGCCCACCTG
>JBBRWO010000046.1:0-14954 GCA_038249135.1 Coriobacteriia bacterium | reverse complement strand
GCGCGGGCAAACGAAAACGAAAGTGCCCACGGCAGTCGTCCCTTGAATCGAACATTCATGGCATTCAATCGCGCTGAGGCGAGCTCGCCAGGTTGGCCCCCAGACAAGAACGCGATCCCCGGAACCGAAGCGGGCACCGCTCGCAGGAGGCGCGTCACCGTGGCGTCAGCCACGTCGTCCACCGTTTCTTGTTTGGGGCAGGTCAGTCCCGGAAGCACCATGTTGGGCTTCAAGATCATGCCCTCCAGCATCACGCGCTGCGTGTAGAGGTGGATGAAGACCGTGCGGAGCACCTCCTCCGTGACCTCGGCGCACCGCTCCAAAGTATGCGCGCCGTCCATGAGCACTTCCGGCTCGACCACGGGAACGAGGCCCGCCTCCTGGCACAGCGCGGCATAGCGAGCCAGCGCCTGCGCGTTGGCTTCGATGCAGCCCCGGCTCGGCGTGTTCTCAGCCACGGCGAGCGCCGCTCGCCACTTGGCAAAGCGGGCGCCCATGTGAGCGTACTCAGCCAGGCGCTCACGCAAGCCGTCGAGGCCCTCGGTGATCTGCTCATCGGGATGCCCCGCCAGGTCCGTTTCACCGGTGTCTACTTTGATGCCTGGGACCATTCCCGCATCGATGATGGCTTTCACGAATGGAGTTCCGTCTCGCAGGCGCTGGCGGATCGTCTCGTCGTAGAGAATCACACCGCTGATGCAGCCACCAAGACCGGGTGTGGTGACAATCAGTTCCCGGTACGCGCGCCGAGCGTCCTCTGTCTCGGGAATCCCGAGTCGCGCAAAGCGTCTGTTGCACGTCGGATTACTTTCATCCATCGCCAGCAGGCCCTTGTCGGCGGCGACCAGCGTCCTAGCGGTGTCCATGAGCTTGCGGGCATTCATCGGAGTAGCTCCGTCGTCGGCTCTCGCTTGCCTGCGTAACGAGTATTCATTTTTCGAGCCCCTTGCGTATCGAGTGCAGTTCCCGTCGGCGCTTCGCACCGGGCTTGGGATAGGCCATCTTCAGCCCCTTGAAGACGTCCAGGATGATCTTGGAAATGATCAGCCGCGTGTTCTTCTTGTCATCTGCGGGGACGACATACCAGGGTGCGATTCCCGTGCTCGTCTTGCTGAAACAGGCCTCGTACGCCTGCATGTAACGCTTCCACAGTTTTCTCTCTTCGACGTCGGCGACACTGAGTTTCCAGTTCTTGTCCGGATCATCGATGCGCTTCATGAAGCGCTTTCGTTGGGTCCCCTTCGACTCGTGAAGGAAGATCTTGATGACCCGCGTGCCGTTGCGGTGGAGATGGTTCTCGAGCTCCACGATCGACCGATAACGCTCCATCCAAATGGTCTTCTCGCTCCGCAACTCCTCCGGAAGTCCTTGAGCAGCAAGAAGCGCTGGATGCACGCGCACGATGAGCACCTCCTCGTAATACGAGCGATTGAAGATGCCGATTCGTCCGCGCTCCGGCAGGCGACGAGTGGTTCGCCAAAGAAAATCGTGCTCGAGCTCCTCGGCGCTCGGCTGCTTGAAGCTAAACACCTGGCAGCCCTGCGGATTGACGCCTGACATGACGTGGCGAATCGCGCCGTCTTTGCCGGCAGCGTCCATGCCCTGGAAAATGACCAGCACGGCATAGCCGTTCGACGCGTAGTGAAGCCGCTGCAGCGACGTCAGCTCGTCCACCTGGTCATCGAGAAGTTTGTGGTAGTCCTTCTTCGACTTGTAGGCGCGCTTCACGTGCGTCGGCCACTTCGCGAGGTTGACCCTCGTGCCCTCGGGAACACGGAAATCACGGGGGTCGACTGTCAGCGTCATGACGTGCCTCCGCTGCGTGAATCCGTGGTCTTGGGTGCGCTTCCATTTGAGAGTGCCTCGACGCCCGCGATCACGTCGAACAACTCCTCGTCGATGCTGCTCTGTCGCAATCGATGGAAACTCCCGTTGAGCTCTTCGAGCAAGTCGTCGATGTTCTTGTCGGCGCGCTGCATCGCCGACAGGCGGCTTGCGTTCTCGCTCGCGAGAGATTCGGCGCACGCCCGGAAAATCGAGATGAAGAGATACTCGCGGATGAGTGCGCGTAGAGTCGCGGTGTCGCCCCCGAGGACCTCAGGCGGTCTTGCAGTGGGCCAGGGAACCTCGACCAGCCTGCGATGCCAGCCTTCGTCTAGCGGCAGAAGTCGCTGGGTGACCGGCGCATAGATCGATCCGGCCTTCGGGCGGTTGTAGAATAAGTGAAGCTCAGCGACCGCAGTCGGGCTGGGGCGCGTCTCGGTCTCCACGAGAAGCTCGCCGACAAGGGAGCCGATGTTCTTGACCGAATTCGGCACCGCAAAAACTTTCGTCAGCGGCACGCCCGCGTCGGCCAGGCGCGCATGAACGCGCTCACCCACGGCCCAGACTTGGCGCTTGCCCGGTAGAGCTGCGAGGGTCTCCATCGCAAAATCGGCCACGACCTCATTGAACTGGCCCACGAGGCCCTGGTCTGACCCGAACACGACGGCACCGATCACGTTCCGCGCAGGCCGTGCATTCGGCTCGATCGACAAGCGCGTGGGCCCGGCGGCCCGAAAGCACGCGCCCAGCCCCAACTCCACGGTCCGATAGTAGTCGGCGAGCGCGCGTACCGATTGTTCGTACTGTCCAATACTCGAGGCGGCCAACGCCTTCATCGTGCGAACAACGGACTGCAGATCTCCAGCGCTGGCGATCTTTCGGCGCAGACTCGCCGTTGTGTCGCTCACGACTTTGCCTTCCGTGCCGCCTTGGGTGCGACCTCCGTCTGGGCCTCAGGTCTGGATTTGAGATCAGGCTGGGTCGCTCCCTCGGCTTCGGGCTTGGGATCGGCCGTAGGCTGGAAACGCGCAAGCGCCCGGCCCGCGACGTCGAGAATCATCTGGCGATCCTCATCCTCCAGTTTCGTGCTGGCATCGAATCGCGCGCTCACGTCGGCCGGAATGGCCGCGGCCGCCTCGCGCACGGCGTGCTCGGCATCAGGCATCTGATCGAGCGGCACCGGATCGAAAAGCTCCGCGGTCAAAGCCAGCAGCACGGCGATCTGTGCGGGCACAGCCACCGGGGCGAACTCCGGTTGCTTGAGGCAAGCGCGGATTCGCCGTCCATGTTCGATGGTCTTGCGAGTGTCCTCATCCAGTCGGGCGCCGAACCGGGCAAAGGTCTCGAGTTCCTCGAACTGCGCGTAGGCGAGCTTCAGGTCGCCCGCCACCGCGCGGTAGGCCGCGCGCTGCGCCTTGCCGCCGACGCGCGAGACGGATTTGCCGACGTCGACCGCGGGCAGCACCCCCAATTCGAACAACCTGGGCGAGAGGTAGAGTTGCCCATCCGTGATCGAAATAAGGTTTGTTGGAATGTATGCGGAAATATTCTGCGCTTCGGTCTCGATGATGGGCAGGGCCGTGAGCGACCCGCCTCCGAGCTCCGCGCGAAGATGCGTCGCCCGTTCGAGCAGGCGCGAGTGGATGTAGAAGATATCGCCCGGGAACGCTTCGCGTCCGGGTGGTCGCCGGAGCAGGAGGGAAAGCTCGCGATAAGCGCGGGCGTGCTGCGTCAGATCGTCGTAGACGATCAGCACGTCACGGCCCGCTTCCATGAAGTGCTCGGCGATGCTGGTCGCCGCGTAAGGAGCGATGTAAGTGAGACCTGGCGGGTCGTTGCCCTCCGTGACGACCACGACGGTGTACTCCATCGCGGCCCGCTCCCGCAGGATCGCCACGGTCTTCGCCACGGCGGAAGCTCGCTGGCCAATGGCGCAGTAGACACACACGACATTCTGGCCCTGCTGGTTGAGGATGGTGTCGACCGCAATGGCGGTCTTGCCTGTTTGCCGGTCGCCCAGAATGAGCTCCCGCTGGCCGCGCCCGATGGGGATGAGCGCATCGATGACTTTGATGCCGGTCTGGAGCGGCACGGTCACCGGCGCGCGGTCCATGATCTGCGCGGCAGGGCGTTCGATGGGCAGGCGCTCGCGCGCCGCGATTGGACCGTTGCCATCGAGAGGTCGACCGAGCGGATCGATCACGCGTCCCAGCAATCCGTCGCCTACGGCAACATCCATCACCCGTCCCGTGCGCTCGACTTCGTCGCCGGCGTGCAGATGCCAGTATTCGCCCAGCAGAACGACACCGATTGCGTCCTCATCCACGTTGAACGCGACACCGAAGACTCCGCCCGGAAACTTGACCAACTCATCAAAGCCCACGCTGGGAAGGCCGGAGACGATAGCGATGCCAGTGGAGATCGACGTGATCGTTCCAACCTCACGCGGCACGAACTCCGGGGTAAAGGTTTCGCGCGCGCCGCGCAGCCCGTGGAAGGCGTGAGCGAGGACGCTTTGCAGGCTCTCAGGCGCTGTGCTCATTGGCCTCTCCTTTCAGGACAGCCACCGGCTCGGGCTTTGTCTCCTGGTCCGGTTGGACTCGCTTGCCCACAAGGGCGGCGACGCTCTTCTCCAGCGACCCGAGATAGTCGTCGATGCTCCAAGCCACCTTCTGTCCATTCGTGGCCAGCTCGATTCCGCCGATCAGATTCGTCGCCGTCTCGAAGCGAACGTGGACCTCGGCGGAGAAGGCTTCGTTGAGCGCATTCTGTATCGCCGCGCGCTGCGGCGTGGGCAGCTCGAATGCGCTACGCACCAGCGCAGGCTCAGACGCCGTCTTCAGCGCGGCGCCCAGGCACGCCTTCGCCTGGTCATCCATCTCTCGTAAGCGGCGCGTGAACACCTCGCTCATGCGCTCTTCCAAACTCGTCGTGGCAAGATCCGTCAGCGCCTTTCGCGCGATGGCAAACACCTCTTCGCGCGTCTGGCGACCGATCGCTTGACTCAGGTCGTGTGCGTCGTTTCTCAGCGTCTCCTGCCGCTTGGCACTCAAGACCTCGGCCGCCTCCCGCGCCTCGTCGAGGAGTCGCTGACGCTCCGTCTTCGCCTCGTCGGCCGCCTGGCTCATGAGTGTGGCGCGCTGCTGATCGAATTCCTCGTTCTTGTGCTGGAACTCGGCACGCTCCTTTTGGGCCTCGGCCTTTTTCGCGTCGGCGTCCGCGAGCTCCGCAGCGATTCGCTTCTCGCGGGCGTCGATCGCGTGAAGGATAGGCTTATAGAGAAAGTGCTTCATCAGCCACACCAGGATGACGAAGTTGAGCGCCTGTGCACCGACGGTGAACCAATCGATCAGCATGAATCACTTCCCCGCGGCTTGAGCGATGACGTGGTTCCAGAACGGATTGGCAAAGATGAGAATCATCGAGACCACGAAGCAGTAGATGGCCGTGGACTCGATCATCGCCAAACCCACGAACAAGGTCCGGGTGATGGTGGCGGACGCGTCGGGTTGCTGCGCCAGCGAGCTCAGCGCCGTCGCGACCGCCCGCCCTTCCGCTAGCGCGGGCCCCATGGTGCCGAACCCGGTCGTGATGCCGGCGACAACAATCGATGCCACCGCGATGATCGTCATGCTATCCATAGCTTCTCCTTTTTCTGTCGTCGTTCATGCTTCACTCGGCGCCGGCTTCAATTTGGGTTTGCGCGCTCGCGTGGCGGCGGCGATGTAGACCGCGGCCAGGATGCTGAAGATGTAGGCCTGCACCATGCCGGTGAGCAGACCGAGCGTTGTCATGACGATCGGAAAGATGAAGGGCGTGATCGTGAGCAGGATTCCGATGATCATTGCGCCGCTCATCATGTTTCCGAACAGGCGAACTGCCAGGGCCAGCGTGCGGGAGATCTCGCTGATGATATTGAACGGCAGCATGATGAACGTGGGCTCGACGTACGATTTGAGATAGCCGCCCACGCCTTTTTCCTCGATGCCGAAGAGCGGCACAGCGACAAACACGCACAACGCGAGGGCTACGGTCGTCGAGAGAGATGCTGTGGGAGGCTCGTAGCCGGGGATGACGATGCAGAGACTGGCCGTCGCGACGAACAGAAAGAGCGTGCCCAGAAAGCTCAGGTACTTCTCCGGATGGCGGAGACCGATTTCCTCGATCTGTTTCGCGATTGACGTGACGACGATTTCCAGAAGGTTCTGCCAGCGCGAGCGGGTTAGTTCCTTGGATAGTTTGCGCGTGATGAGCTTCGAGCCGACCGCGAGCGCGAGCATGAGCCCCCACGTGAACACAATCGTGGCGTTGAGTTTGAGGAACCCGTATTGCCAGAAGATCAGCTCGTCGGGACTAAGGCGCATGGCTGGCCTCGTGTGTTGGACGGCGCTCGGTCTCTCCCGACGACCTCGTCAGGCGCGTCACGAGAAGGCGTGCCACGACAAATCCGAGCAGGCACAAGATCAGCCGATCCAAATGACGTCCTGAGACTACGTATAGGCCAGCCAGAGCAGCGCTCGTCCGCAAAAGGAGGCTGCCGAAGATCCAGAGCGCGGGCTGCTTCGCCGAGACAGCCCTGCGAACCGTCCACCACAGGCCGCCGAAGAAGAGCGCACCGAGTACGCCCCCTGCCAGCCACGCAAGCAGCAGTATTAGCGGGTCACTCATCGCTATCCCCGGGTTCGTCGCGCATGGCCTTGTCTTCCTTGGCGACCCAGTGCCACGCATTCAAACAGCCAAGGACAAGCCCAGCGACCAGCAGAGCCAGCGTCCACGAGTGTCGGCCCGGGTGCCGCGCATCCAACCAGAGACCCAGCCCCGCACCGAGCAGCGTGGGCATCACCACGGACCAGCCGATGAGGCCCATCATGCCCAGGCCAAACCAGACCTGGCTGGGATTGCGCCGCGCCTTGAGTTTGCGCACTGCCTTCGCGCCGACCTGCTCGGCGAAGGTCGGCCCGCCCTTCGAGTTGCTGGCTGGCTTGTCACTCATGTTGAAAGCCCGCCAGGCGATGCAGAAATCCGGCTTCCAATTTCGCCATGACGGAGCGCACGCTCTGCTCACGCTCGTCCAGGGCTTTGAACTCCTGCTCCACGGAATCGCGCAATTTGCTGAGGTCCGTTCCCACCAGCGCCCGGCGCACGGAAACGAGCACGTCCGGACCAGCTTTGACGAGCACGCCGTCGTCTACGGCGACGTAGACCTCGCCCTCCGCCTCGGTTTCGTAAATCAGGATTCCCGAGGTGAGCGCTAGAACGCAGTCCAGTCGATGTGGCAGGAGTCCAAACGAGCCCTCGCGCGTCTCGGCGACGATGCGCGACACGCCGATCTTCTCGGCGAAGATCTGAAAGGGCAGCAGAATCTTAAGATTCATGAGCGTCGGCGGTATGCGCGCCCTCCGGTTGAGGTTTGGCTCCCGGCTGCACATGCCGCTCGGTCGTGGCACTGGCAGAGGGCTTGGCGTCGGCTCCGGCTTTCGCCTCAGGTTCGGCCGGTGCTCCGTGGGCGCCGGGCTTCGCCTTTCGTTTCGCTTCGCCGATCGGCCCGATCATGTAGAGCGCGCTCTCCGGGTAGTCTTTGAATTCGTCACGCAGGATTCGCTCACAGCCGTCCAGCGCCTCTTCGAGACTGACGAGTTTTCCTTTGAGCCCAGTGAACTGCTCAGTCGTGAAAAAGGGCTGAGTCAGGAACCGCTCCAACCGGCGGGCACGGGCGACCACCTTACGGTCCTCCGGCGAAAGCTGCTCGAGGCCGAGCATGGAGATGATGTCCTTGAGTTCGGCGTATTGCGCGAGCGTGCGCCGGATCTCCTGCGCCAAGGCGTAGTGTCGCTCTCCGACGACGCCCGTAGTGGCCATCTTCGAGCTGGATTGAAGCGGGTCGATGGCCGGGAAGAGACCCTCGCTCGCCCGTTTCCGTGAAAGCACGATCGATGCGGAGAGATGCGAGAACGTATGCACCGCCGCTGGGTCGGTGAAATCGTCCGCCGGCACATAAACGGCCTGGATTGATGTGATGGCGCCGGCGTCGGTGTTGGCAATGCGCTCCTCTAATCCCGAGAGCTCGGTGCCCATCGTGGGCTGATAGCCGAGACGCGATGGCATCTGCCCCATCAGGCCGGATACCTCCATGCCTGCCTGGATGAAGCGGAAAATGTTGTCGATGAGCAGCAACACGTCGCGGCGCTCATCATCTCGGAAATACTCGGCCATCGTCAGGGCCGCATGCCCCACCCGGAATCGGGCGCCCGGCGGCTCGTTCATCTGGCCGAAGACCATCACCATATTGGGGAGCACGCCGGCTTCCTTCATCTCGCGATAAAGTTCCTCGCCCTCGCGAGAGCGTTCGCCGATCCCACAGAAAATGCTGACGCCCTCGTGGTGGCCGAGCATGTTGTGGATCATCTCGGTGAGCAGCACCGTCTTGCCGACGCCCGCCCCGCCGAACAGTCCCGCCTTGCCGCCGCGCTCGAGCGGCACCAGCACGTCGATGACCTTGATGCCCGTCTCGAAGATCTCAGACTTGGTCGAACGTCGAGCGAGTGGAGGCGGAGCTCGATGAACAGAACGCCACTCGACATCGGCCAAAGCTCCTTCGCGGTCGAGGACGTTGCCCAACACGTCAAACATCCGCGAGCGAATCCCTTTGCCCACGGGCGCATTCAGCGGCCCGCCGGTGTCCACCACCGTCATGCCGCGAGCGAGACCTTGTGTCGGCGTCAATGCAATCCCGCGGACGTGGTGCGCATCGCGCTGCGCCAGGACCTCGATGACTATCTGCCTCTCTTCTCCGGTGCGCAACACTGAGTAGATCGACGGCAGACGCCCGTCGAACCGAACATCCACGACGCTGCCGCGGACAGAGACGACGGCGCCGATATTGGCGGCGGAGGAATCGTCGATCATGACCGCCACTTCCAGTTGCGAATCTCCGGTAGGTCCTGCCCGTGTTTGTTGATGTACCGCTTGTGCTCGATCAGCTTCTCCTGGAGTTGCTTCTTCAGGGCGATGCCTTTGTCACCCGCTTGCGGCACCCGGTCGACGGTGTCCATCACGAGGTGGAAGCGATCCAGATCGTTGAGCACGGTCATGTCGAAGGGCGTGGTGATCGTGCCCTCTTCCTTGTATCCGCGGACGTGGATGTTCTGGTGGTTGGTGCGACGATACGTGAGCCTGTGGATCAACCATGGGTAGGCATGGAAGGCGAAGATTACCGGCCTGTCCTTGGTGAAGAGGGCATCGAACGCCGCGTCGCTGAGCCCGTGCGGGTGCTCGGTCTGCGGCTGCAGCCTCATGAGGTCGACGACATTGACCACGCGGACTTTCAGGTGGGGAAGGTGCTCGCGCATGATGGAGACGGCGGCGAGCGTCTCCAGCGTCGGCACATCGCCGCAGCAGACCATGACCACGTCGGGCAGAGCGCCTTGGTCGTTCGAGGCCCACTGCCAGATGCCGATGCCCTCGGCGCAGTGTTTGACGGCGGCGTCCATCGTCAGCCACTGCGGGGCCGGGTGCTTGCCCGCGATGACGAGGTTCACGTAGTGGCGGCTGCGCAGGCAGTGGTCCATCACCGAGAGCAAACAGTTGGCATCCGGCGGAAAGTACGCTCGCACGACACTCGCCTTCTTGTTCATGACGAGGTCGACGAAGCCGGGATCCTGGTGCGTGAAGCCGTTGTGATCCTGGCGCCAGACGTGCGAGGCCAAAAGGTAGTTCAGCGAAGCGATCTTTCGCCGCCACGGCAGATGCGCAGTGACCTTCAGCCACTTGGCGTGCTGGTTGAACATCGAATCGACGATGTGGATGAACGCCTCGTAGCAGTTGAAGACCCCATGCCGCCCGGTCAGCAGGTAGCCCTCGAGCCAGCCCTCGCACTGGTGCTCGCTGAGCATCGAGTCGAGAACGCGCCCGGCCGGCGCGAGAAACTCGTCGTTCGGCAGGGTGGCGGCGTCCCACTGACGACTGGTCGCCTCGAACAGGGCTCCGAGGCCGTTGGAGACCGTCTCGTCTGGTCCGAAGACCCGGAAGTTGCGCTGCTCGCTATTCAGCTTCGTGACGTCCCGCAGGAACGGTCCGAGCACACGCGTGTCGCCGACGCCGCGCACCCCAGGCGTAGGCACGTCGGCCGCATACTCGCGGAAATCAGGCATCTGCAGATCGCGGAGGAGCATTCCGCCGTTGGCGTGCGGATTTGCTCCCATGCGCCGTTCACCCTTCGGCGCGAGCTCAGCCAGCTCCGGGTTCAAGCGGCCCTGATCATCGAAGAGCTCATGCGGGCGGTAGCTCTTCAGCCACTCTTCCAAGAGCTTGAGGTGTTCGGGATGCGTGGCCGGGTCGGAGAGCGGCACTTGATGCGCGCGGAAAGTGCCTTCGATCTGCCGGCCATCCACCACCTTGGGCCCCGTCCAGCCCTTGGGTGACTTGAGGACGATCATTGGCCAGCGCGGGCGGGTGAGATCTCCATCGACACGCGCGCGGTGGTGAATGGCCTTGATCTGCTCGACCGCCGTGTCGAGCGCCCCGGCCATCGCCTCGTGCATCAGCGCGGGCTCGTCTCCCTCGACGAAGATCGGTGTCCAGCCGTAGCCACGGAACAGCTGCTCCAATTCCTCATGTGTGATGCGGGCGAGGATCGTCGGGTTGGCGATCTTGTAGCCGTTGAGGTGCAGGATCGGCAGCACGGCGCCGTCGGACGCGGGGTTGAGAAGCTTGTTGGAATGCCACGCTGTCGCGAGCGGTCCCGTCTCGGCCTCGCCGTCGCCGACGACGCAGGCGACGACGAGCTCGGGGTTGTCGAACACGGCCCCGAAGGAATGGCTGAGCGAATAACCGAGCTCACCGCCCTCATGGATCGAGCCCGGGCACTCCGGCGATGCGTGGCTGGGAATGCCTCCGGGAAACGAGAACTGAAGAAAGAGCTTCTGTAGCCCCGCCTCGTCCTGGCTGATGTCGGGATAGATCTCGCTGTACGTGCCCTCGAGATACGTATTGGCTACGACGGCTGGGCCGCCGTGCCCGGGGCCGGAGACGTAGACCATGTCGAGGTCGTACTTCTTGATGACCCGGTTCAGGTGCGCGTAAATGAAGTTCTGCCCGGGGGTCGTACCCCAGTGGCCGAGCAGCATGTGCTTCACGTCGTCGAGCTTCAGCGGCCTTTTGAGCAGCGGATTGTCGAAGAGGTAGATCTGGCCGACCGAGAGATAGTTCGCCGCGCGCCAGTAGGCGTCGATCCTGCCGAGCAGTTCCGGCGTGAGTGTATTGGTCTTCATGGGTTCCACGTTCCTCTTCGTCCCGAGAGTGCAGCCTGCCGGGCGCGCGGCCGTTCGGTCTCGGTCGCGCGCCGGTCACGGATTGCCCCGCATGACGCCGACAATCGCGTCAGCGTCCCCTCGCTCTTAGCTACAGCAGCCTCCAGACTTGTTCTCCGGTTTGGCACCGGCCGGGGTGGACAAGAACTTTGTCCGACAATGCTCGCCGCAGAAGTAGAATGTCTTCCCCTCGCGCTCGGCGTGGAGAGCCTTCGCTGGGTCCACGGTCATTCCGCACACAGGGTCTTTGGTCATAGATGTGGTCGCTTCATTCATGGTCATGCCTCTTTCGTTGTTTCGTAGTTTGTCGTAGCCGTCGTTGGCTTGAGTTTCAGTTCTCACGTTGGTGTAGCGGTCAGGGTTGGCCTCCAGGGTTAGGGTTGGTGCCGCCTTCGCGTGCTGGATCAGCTTTGGCTTCAGTGCTTCGACGCTCCCGCTCCGCCTCGTCCGAGGCTTGGACTGCGCGAACGTCCTCGCGCCCTAGCTCCTCGTGGACTCGCTGGACGACCTGCGGCGTAGGGGGCTGCACCGGCAATGGATCGGCCTTGGCCCCCGGCTTAGGCTCGACCTTGGCTTCGGCTGCCGGCTTCGGCGCGGTCTTCAGTCTCACCATTCGTGCACGTGCACGGAAGATCAGCCGGTAGTAGAAGGAGCCGAGACACCAATGTGTCGTGGCGAGGACGGTGCCGGCGATGGCTACTAGCCCACCCACGACAGACCCCAGCACCGGCAACCCGGCGTAGAAGAGCACGGCCGAGGTGGTCAAGAACGCTGTCGAGATGAGGTAGGAGAACTGACGGGGTTTCGGCGTCGGGGGCAACGGGGGCGCACGGAACAGATGCCGCACGCCGATGTTGTACAGCGTGTCGATCAGCATGCCTCCCGGCAGCAACGCGCCACTCAGCGTCACCAGCGCCATGCCTGCCAGCCACCACGGTGACTGAAGGGCTAGCCCGATCACGATCAGGCTGACGCTCACGGCGGGTGTGAACCGTAGCGGCCACGCCTGACGGAATTTGGCGGCATTATCGAGACCGTCGAATCCCTGCTTGTCCAGGTTTCTGAGTGTGACTGCCCGGATCTCGTTCATGGTAGTCAAGGATGGCTTCCAGGTTTAGGGTTGGCGCCTTCGGGTTTGGGCTCAGCTTTGGCTTCAGCCTTTCGACTCTCCCGCTGCGAGTCCTCCCAGGCTTGGACAACGCGAACGTCCTCGCGTCCTAGCTCCTCGTAGAGCTCGTGGACTCGCTGGACGACTCGCGGCGCAACAGGCGGCTGCGATGCATCGGCCTTGGCTTCCGGCTCGGGTTCGGCCTTGGCTTCGGCTTCCGGCGTGGGCTCGGCCTCGGCTTCCGGCGTGGGCTCGGCCTCGGCTTCCGGCGTGGGCTCGACCTTGGCCCCCGCTTCTGGTCTTGGCTTGGCCTTCTCTTCGGCTGCCGGCCTGGGCTCGGCCGTTTCTTCGGTTGTCGGCTTGGGCTCGGCCTTCTCTTCGGCTTCCGGCCTGGGCTCGGCCCTGGCATCGGCTTCCGACTTCGGCCCGGTCTTCAGCTTCAGCATTCGCGCGTTGATGGCCACGATCACCGTGCTCGCCGACATCAACACCGCGCCCAGCGCCGGAGTGAGCAGCACGCCCCACGCGTAGAGGGCTCCGGCCGCGAGCGGAAGAGCGACGACGTTGTAGCCCGTCGCCCAGATCAGGTTCTGGATCATCTTCCGGTACGTGGCGCGCGAGAGCGCCAGGATGGCGACGACATCCAGCGGATTGCTCCGCACCAGGATCACGTCGGCGGTTTCGACGGCCACATCGGAGCCGGCTCCGATGGCGATGCCCAGATCCGCCTGGGCCAGCGCCGGGGCATCGTTCACCCCGTCGCCGGTCATGGCCACGAGCACGCCCCTGGCCTGGACCTCCTTCACCTTGGCGGCCTTGTCCTGGGGCAGGACCTCGGCGAAGTATTCGTCCAGCCCGACCTGCTCCGCGACCCATTTCGCCGTCGCCTTGTTGTCGCCCGTCAGCATCATGCAGCGGATGTCGAGCGCCTTGAGCGCAGTGATGGCCTGCTTCGCTTCGGGTCGAACAATGTCGGCGAGTGCGATCGCCCCTTTGAGCTTGCCGTCCACGAGGACGAACACGACCGTCTTGCCTTGCGCTTGCAGCGGCTCGATGCGCTCGTCGGTGAGCTCGATGTTCTGTTCGCGGAGGTAGCCGGGACTGACCACCTTGATGTCCTTGCCCTCGACCCGGCCCCCGGCGCCCTTTCCGGTGATGCTCTTGAAGCCTTCGACGGGCAGCTTCTTCTCCGATGCGGCGGCGATGGCCTTCGCGATGGGATGCTCGGAATGTGCATCCACGGAAGCCGCGTAGCTGCGCAGCGCTTCTTCGGTGGTGTCCTCGGCGAGCATCAGCGTGTCGGTCACGCCGAATCGGCCCTCGGTCAGCGTGCCGGTCTTGTCGAAGATGATGGCCTGCAGCTTCCGGGATGCCTCGAATGCGACCCGACTACGAATGAGCAGGCCGTTCTTCGCGGCGAGGGCCGTGGAGACGGCCACCACCAGCGGCACGGCGAGACCGAGCGCATGTGGGCAGGCGATGACCATCACGGTCACGGTGCGCTCGATGGCGAACGCAAAGTCCTTGCCCGTGAAGACCTGCCAGATCACGAACGTGAGAACGCCGCCGCCCAGCGCCACGAGGGTGAGCCACATCGCCGCGGTGTTGGCGAGGTCCTGGGTCTTCGACTTGCTCTCCTGGGCCTGTTTGACGAGGTCGATGACCTGCGACAGGAACGAATCCTTGCCGGTGCCCTTGACCGCGACCGTGAGCGAGCCTTCCCCGTTGATCGCCCCGCCGATGACCTTGCCACCGGTCTTCTTGGCAACCGGCGTCGATTCACCGGTCAGCATCGCCTCGTCGACCGAGCTCTCGCCGGCCACGATGACACCGTCCGCGGGCACCTTCTCGCCGGGCTTGATGAGGACCTTGTCATCCACCGCCAGCTCGCCGAGCGGCACGTCCTTCACGCTGCCGTCGGGCATGAGCTTGTGGGCGTCGGAGGGCATGAGCTTGGCCAGCTCCTCGAGCGCCCGCGACGCCCCCATCACGGACTTCATCTCGATCCAGTGCCCGAGCAGCATGATGTCGATGAGGGAGGCCAGCTCCCAGAAGAACATCTTGCCGGCCAGCCCGAACACCACGGCGCTGCTGTAGACATAGGCCGTCGCGATGGCGACGGAGATGAGCACCTTCATCCCAGGCCGGCGGGCTTTGAACTCCTCGACAAGGCCCTTGAGAAACGGCCAGCCTCCATACCCGAAGACTGCCGACGAGAGACCGAACAGCAAATAGAGGTCGCCGGGAAACCGGATGGCTTCTCGCGCGCCCACCAGCGATTGGAGCATCGGCGAGAGCGCGAGGATCGGCAGGGTCAGAACCAACGAGATCCAGAATCGCTTTCGGAAGTCCGCCGCCATGTCGGAATGATCGCCATGGTGAGCCGGATGCTTAGAACCCGCGTCCTTGGCCACCTTGCCGGGCGCCGGCTTTGCTGCCGGTTCGTGGTTCGCGGTGTGTTCGTGTTCTTTCATGGGGCGTCTCCTCTATGCGTGGCGTCGCCGTTCAATCGAAAGACGCGGGTCGTGCCGCTGACGAAGGCCACGCTCGCACCATCGACACACAAGGTGATCGGCGGCGCCGCGCCGTCACGCCCGCGAACCGTGAGTGCGTCGCGCGTCAGCCTCAGATCGAGTGAGTGGCCGCGGTAGCGGATGCGCATGTCGATGCGCTTCATCTCCCGTGGCAATTCCGGCGCGAGATGCAGAACATCG
>JBBRWO010000045.1:0-15171 GCA_038249135.1 Coriobacteriia bacterium | reverse complement strand
CGGCGATGACAGCACGATCGAGGTCGTGGTGTTGCCGTAGGGGAGGAACTTCACCACGATGCGCTCCAGATGCTCGATCGATGTGACGGCGACTTTGAGCACATAACCCTCGGTGCCCGTCACGCGGTGGAACTCAAGCACCTCGGACGTGTCGCGTGCCATGCGCTCGAGCTGAGGCGCCAGGTCGGGTGCCGAGTTGAGCCGTACGAACGCGACGATGCCGTATCCGGCCTTCTTCAGATCCACCTCGGCGTGATAGCCGGAGATGATCCCCGAGGCTTCGAGCCGGCGTACCCGCTCTGCCACCGCCGGGGCCGAGAGCCCCACGGTGCGGCCGAGCTCCGCGTAGGTTGCGCGCGCATCATCCTGAAGCGCCGAGAGCAGTTCGAGGTCGACGTCGTCCATGGACTTTCCCTTCGTAGGTCTGCGACTTAAACATTCGTGCAATCGTAGGGAATCGTACCACCGCGCTTGCGCTTCGTCCTGCCAATCGTCGTCCGAGCGGACTACACTTCCTCAACGCTCACGTGCGCCCACTCGCAGGGCATCTGATTTCAGGAGACGGCACCTCATGGTCAAGCGCTACGGCATCGGCACCATAGTCGCCATCGCCACGACGATCCTCATATGGAGCACCACCTTCGCGGGTCTGGTTGTCGCGCTCAAGCACTTCTCTCCCGGCCACCTGCTCTTCGTGCGCTGGACGCTCACTGCACTCCTGTTCGCCGGATACGGCGTCGCGACTCGCATGCGACTCCCTGACCGCGCCGACGTGCCGGTGTTCGTGCTCACGGGTCTTCTCGGCTTCGGCGCATACCAACTGCTGCTGGTATTTGGGCAGCAGGGGGTCTCGGCGTCGATGGCCGGCTTCCTCATCAACATGAACCCCGTGTTCACGACGCTCATCGCCGTGGCGTTGGGCCGAGACATCGCCAACGGCTTCACCTGGGTCGGTCTCGCCGCGTGCATGGGCGGGTTGGTGCTGATGGGCTCGGCGAACGGCGGGTTCGGTGCAATCGGCTGGAGCGCCGCGCTCGTGGTCCTGGCGGCGCTGAGTTTCGCAGGTTACACCGTGCTGTCCAAGCCGCTGTTCACGCGCTACAAGCCACTTGAGGTCGTCACGTACTCCGTCGTCGCGGGCTCGCTGCCGTTCGTGGTGTTCGCGCCCGGTTCCGTCGCCGCAGTTACCTCTGCGTCGCCCGCGCAGCTTGCCACCGTGCTGTTCCTCGCGCTGTTCCCGGGCGGGATCGCCTACCTGCTGTGGTCGCACTCGGTAGCTGCCCTGCCGCCGGGCATGGCTTCGCGCTTCCTCTATCTGGTGCCGGTGATCGGCGTGCCGGTCGCTTGGTTGTGGGTCGGCGAGGCACCGCAGATGCTCACGCTGATCGGTGGCGCTGTGACGCTCGCGGGTGTCGCCTTGGCGACCGTTCGCAAGGCACCGTGGAGTTCGCGCGTGCCCGCGACAATGCATCCGGCCGCTGATGCGCTCGCGACGCCCGCGCTGGTCACAGACGCGGCGTAGCGACCCCGTGCGCTAGACTAGCGGCGACGCACCGGACGGCTGCGCCCCGATACTCGCAAGGAGCTGACGTGTCCCGAACCCCGCTGTCAAAGACCGCGCTCGCCACCGCCTTCGGTGTCGTAGTTGCGCTCGCCATCACCGTGGCCGTGATCATCGCGAACATCCCCGCGGTCAAGGGTCTCGGCGACAAGGTGAAACTCCCGCTCTTCCACGGCGGATCGACCTGGGTCGACCTCCTCCTGTTCATCTCAATGGGCGTGCTTGCGCTGGTGTACCTCATCACGCGCAAAGACTCGGTCTACGCCTGGGAGGTTGGCTTCCGCGCGGTTGCCGCGCCGCTCTGGGTCCTCAACAGCGTGCTGGGTCTGTTCGCGGCGCTGAACACCTGGGACTTCACCGGCTCCAAGGAATCGCCGCTGATGGCGGTGCGACAGGATCCGCGCCTTGTGGCTCAGTTCGTGATCCTCCTGGGCGTAGCGATGCTGTTGTTGCTGCACTGGCTGGTGCTCGAGAAGCGTGCCCACAAGGCCATCGCCGACCTCGTCTTCACGGTCGGCGCAGCCATTCTCCTCTCCGACATCTTTCTCGACCCCGCCAAGCGCGCTCTCCATCCGGACAGCCCGGTGCTCAACTCGGGGTGGGAGATCAAGGGCCCGTTCTTTGGCATGGTGCTCGCGGTGCTCGGAATCTGCGTTGTCCTCGCGTGGGTCGTGCAGTCCTATGTACAGCCCGAGCAGCCCGCCAAGGAACTTGCCGAGTAGCTCGCGAGCGCATCGCGGGGTAGCGCCCGCGCTCGGACACCGGCATCGTTCCTGGCAATCCTGAAGAAGCCTGCGCCTCGAGATGTGCGAACCATCACACTCTGGGCCGTGTTGTGCTGCCGACATACGTGGTAGCCGACAAATCCGACCGCAGTGGGTGACTTCAGGTGGCATCGACACGCAGGGCCATGCACGTCTTGGAAGATGAGCGGATCGATTTGGACCTCGCGTCCACGCTCGTCTCGGCGCAAGCGGATTCCCATGCGCTGTTCGCGTTCTCGCTGCTGCGCGGGACCACCTCGGACCTGCACCTGGTCATGCTCGCCAACCTGCGCGAGTTGCTTCTCGTGATGCCGGACGGTCCGTTTCGCACAGCATGCGATCTCGATGTGCTCGCGCGCGGGTACGAGTACGAGGACACCGGCAGGTCGTATCGGCGGCGCTTCGAGAGCGATCATGGCGTCTTCGGTCTCGAATTCGTGGGCCGAGGCAACTACTGCGAGGCCGTGCTTGTGCACACTCCTGCAAGTAGGTTCGAGCTCTACGGTCACGGCTACCACGAGCTGAACGCCGAGACCCTCGCAATCTTCGCGAACCAAGCGATCCTGCTCGACGCTGCGATCGACGCGCTTGAGCAACTCGGCTGGGCGCTCGACCCCAAGATGTTTCTCTGCGTGGAGGACTTCTACGCCGAGTACGGTGCTGGCGCAGCTGCGCATGCCGTTCAGGAGCTGTTCTAGCCTCACGCTTCGACTACTCGACCGCTCGACCGCTCGACTACTCGCCAGCCGGACCGCTTGTCGGCGTCCCCCGACGCCCTGACCTGCAACGGTAGTCGCCGCGCGCACCCATCGAGTAGACTCACCGCATTGTCAATTGAACAGGCGTCATTCGGTGCCCGTGCGCGAGAGCCGCGGGAGAATAGGGAACCCGGTGAGATTCCGGGGCGGTACCCGCCACTGTGATGCGACCACACCTCGGTCGCCAGTCAGGAGACCTGCCGAGTGATGCGCGACGCGGCCTTCGAGGACTTGAGGCCGGCTCGCGGTGTCGCCGGAACCCCGCCGATCACCCCGAACCGCTCCGAACCAGTCGAGGACCCGCTCATCCTGCATCGCAGGTGGCGGGTTTTCGTGTGTGTACGGGACGCGTCCACCACGACCCCCTGAAGGAGGATGCATGTCCCGCAACGCCCGCACCACCTGCACGACTCGCTCCACTCGCGCCGCACGTCGCTTCGCCCTGGTGGCGGCCTGCGCACTCGCGCTCGTCGCCCTCGTCGGCTGCACCGCGCCCGCCGAGAAGCCCGCAGCCGAGACCCCCAAGACGGCCGCAGCGACGTTCCCGGTGACCATCACCGATGACGCCAGCCGCACCGTCACCATCAAGGCCGAGCCGCAGCGCATCGTGTCGCTCGCTCCTGCGAACACCGAGATCGCGTTCGCGCTGGGCCTCGGCGACAAGGTCGTCGGCGTCACCACGTATGACGACTACCCCGCCGAGGTCACCAAAATCACCAAGATCGGCGACTTCACCACGCCCAACATCGAAGCGATCGCCGCGGCGAAGCCAGACCTGATCCTGGCGACCACCGGCGTACAGGCCGACGTGCTTGCCAAGCTCGAGGCTCTTGGCGCCACCGTCATCGCACTCGACCCGCAGAACCTCGCCGGCGTCTACAGCGCGATTGAGCGCACCGGCAAGGCGACCGGTGCCATCTCGCAGGCGGCTGCGCTCGTCGACGGAATGAAGGTCGACGTCGACGCCATCACCGCGTCTGTCGAGGGCACCGAGCCCGTCTCAGCGTTCGTTGAGATCGCGCAGAATCCGCTCTACACCGCCGGCACCGGCACGCTGCTCGACGAGCTCATCACGCTCGCGGGTGGCACGAACGTCGTCACGCAGCCCAGCTGGGTCGCCTACTCGGCCGAGCAGGTCGTCAAGGACAACCCCACGGTCTACATGGCCACCAAGGGCTCGATGAGCGATCCCGCGCAGCTGTCGCAGCGTGCCGGATTCAAGGAGCTCTCGGCCGTCAAGAACGGTCGCGTCGTCATCCTCGACGACAACCTCGTGTCCCGCCCGGGTCCGCGCGTGGTCGAAGGGCTCAAGCTGATCGCTGCTGCGCTCCACCCTGAACTGGTCTCGAAGTAATTCTGTGAGCCGGACCCGTCGACACGGCTCCTCGGTCGTCGCGTTCACTGCACTGTCGCTCGGGCTTGTCGGGGCGATGGTGGCGGGCGTGGCGTTGGGAGCCGTGTCGGTGGCGCCCGGTGAAGTACTTGGCGCGCTGTTGCGCGCTGTAACCGGAACCGCGGGAGGGTTGTCCGATACCCTCGTCGTCGGCGTGCGTCTGCCGCGTGTCGTGATGGCGGCGTTGGTGGGAGCCGCGCTGGCAGGGGCGGGGGCGCTGTATCAGGCGCTGTTCCGCAACCCGCTCGCCGATCCCTACATCCTGGGCGTTTCGAGCGGTGCGGGGTTGGGCGCCATGATCGCGTTCGTCGCGACTGCGGGCGCCACCGTGCTCCGCTTCGGCGCCGTACCGCTAGCGGCGTTCGCCGGGGCTATGCTCACAATGCTTCTTGTGGTCCGACTCGCATCGACGCGGGGGCGGCTCGATCCGACGTCGCTGCTACTTGCGGGCGTCGCATTGTCCTACACGCTCGCGGCGGTCACCTCGTTTCTCATGGTGGTCTCGCGCGAGCAAATGTCCGCGATCGTCTACTGGATGATGGGCGGGTTCTCGCAGGCGTCGTGGCCCTACATCGGCATGATCGCGCCGATGTTCGTGCTCGGAGCGATCCTCCCGCTGCTGTCCACACGCGAGCTCAACCTGATGCTCTTGGGAGACGAGCGCGCGGGTCACCTGGGATTGTCCGTCGAGCGCTTCAAGCTGCTCATGCTTGCCTCGGCGTCGCTCATGACGGCGGCCGCAGTCGCGGTCGCGGGGCTCATCGGGTTCGTGGGGCTCATGGTGCCGCACATGGCTCGCATCGTGCTCGGCCCGGATCACCGTCGGCTGCTTCCCGCGTCTCTGATCGCAGGCGCCATCGTTCTCGTGCTTGCTGACCTCGTCGCACGCACCATCATCGCGCCGATCGAGATACCCGTCGGCATCGTGACCGCCGTTCTGGGCGGCCCGTTCTTCATCTGGCTGTTGGTTCGAGGGGAGCGCCGATGACAGCCGAGAAGCTGTTCGCGTACTCCTCCGCCAGTGTCGGCTACGGCGCGACCACCATCGTCTCGGACGCATCGCTTGCGGTACACGCCGGCGAGGTGGTCGGCTTGGTGGGACCCAACGGCGCCGGCAAGTCCACGCTGCTGCGCGCCGTCACCGGCGACGCCGATCTGCTCGGCGGGACACTCTCGCTTGCCGGTGTCGACTCCGGGGCGCTCTCGGCGTTGCAGCGCGCACGACTCGTCGGCGTGGTGCCGCAGCAGGTCACGGCCGCGTTCTCGGTCGAGGCGCGCGAGTTCGTGACCATGGGTCGCCACCCGCATCTTGCGCGATTCGCCGTGCCGGGCGAGCGCGACCGAGAGGTGGTCGAACGCGCGATGCGCCTCACCGACACCCTCCACCTCGCCGAGAAGCCGACCGACGAGCTCTCCGGTGGCGACCTCCAGCGCCTCGCGCTCGCACAAGCGCTCGCGCAGGAGCCGCGGCTGCTTCTGCTCGACGAGCCCACCAGCCACCTCGACCTCAACCACCGCCTCCAAGTGCTCGACCTCGTGCGCGAGCTCGCGCGCGACGAGGGCATCGGCGTGTTGGCGGTCTTCCACGACCTCGACCTCGCCGCGCGCTACTCCGACCGTATCGCCGTCGTCGCGTCCGGCACCGTCACTCCCGCCGAGGTCCCCGCGCGAGCCATTACCACCGCGACGGTTCGCGAGGTGTTCGGTGTCCGCGCGGTCGTTGGGGTCGATCCGGTGACCGGCACGGTGAGCGTGACGCCGGTGCTCCGCGACGGCGCGGTGGCCCCGGTCGCTCGCGGGCGCGTGCTGGTCATCGGCGGCTCCGGCTGCGGGTCCCAGCTCATGCGCCGGCTCGTGCTTGCGGGCTGGGATGTTACAGCCGGCGCGCTCAACGCGGGCGATGCCGACCAGGTTCTCGCCGAGGCGCTCGGTGTCGACTACGCGCACATCCCGCCGTTCGCGCCGATGGACCCCGAGTCGGTGCGCCGCGTGGCAGCACTCGCGGTCTCGGCCGATGCGATCGTGGTGTCCGACGTCCCCTTCGGCCACGGCAACGTGGAGAACCTGCGCATCGCGGTAGAGCATGCGGAATCGGGAACGCCGGTCGTGTTGCTCGGCGAGATCGAAGGACGCGACTACACGGAGGGCGCGGCCGCCGACTTGTGGGCTCGAGCCCGAGCGGCCGGGGCCGAGGGCGCCGCCGACGTCGACGCCGCCCAGCTGTTGCTTGAGGCCGCCAACTCGCGATAGCACCTGCGGACGACCCGCCGAGACGCGCGGCCACTCGCCACCCCCGCAGTCTCACGACTTCGCTACTCCGAGAACAAGGCCCCTTGCGGTGGTTCGCAGTCGAGCGGTGCGCTCTGTGGCGCCACGTCGACCGGCAACTCCAGCCCGATCGCAGCGAGGCGCGCCACGAGGCCCCTGCGCGCGAGTGACGCGGTGTTGTTGGTGTCCGAGCGGTGCACGGCGACCACGCGTTTGAGTCGGTTCGAGACCAGCGCTTCGAGCGCATCGGCGGCATCCGGATTCGACAGGTGCCCGTCGCGCGACAGGATGCGTCGCTTCAGGAAGCCGGGGTAGGGCCCCGCCTCCAGCATCTTCAAGTCGTGATTGCTCTCGAGCCCGAGCAGGTCGACGCCGGCCAGCCCTTCGGCCGCCTCGGGAGTCAGCACGCCGGTGTCGGTTGCGAGCCCAAAGCACATACCACTTGGTGCCGTCACGCGATAGCCGACCGGCTCGGCCGCGTCGTGCGACACGCGAAACGGCAGCACGGACAGCGTCTTCACGCGTACCTCGGAACCGGCGACGATCCCGACCACACACGCGTCCATAGCGTCGAGTCCGGCCGCACGGCGCGTGCCGGTGGTCGCGAGCACCTCGCATCCGTGGCGCCGTGCGAACACCTCGACGCCGCGCAGGTGGTCGCTGTGCTCGTGAGTGAGCAGGATAGCGTCGACCGACTCGGCGTCGAGGCCCGCGAGCGTCATGCGCCGCGCCACTTCGCGCGCCGAGAACCCGCAGTCTATGAGTACGGTTGTAGTGCCGTCGGTCACGGCAACGGCGTTACCGCCGGAGCCCGAGCCGAGAAACACCACTCGCAAGTCGCATGTGTCAGACATGCGGGCAGTGTACACCGCGCCTGTGACGCTACTTGCCGCCGCGCGCTGACTTCGCCTTGGCGATCGCGTTGCGGACTTCCGTCTCGGCGACATCCATCGAGGCCATGACCTCCTCGAAGTTGTGGAATCCCATTGAGTTCTCTGAGACCGCGAGGTTCTCCCAAAGCACGTGAGCCTTGCGGTGCGACGTCACAGCTTCGGCATAGGTCGTGGGGTCGAGAGTGCCGCCCGCCTTCTTGAGCGCGGCATCACGTCCGAGCTCACCCACAGACGTGACCAGCAGCTTCTCAATCACAGCCTGCCGGGCGAAGAAGGTTCTTTGTTGGGCGATTCCGGCGGCTTCGCGATCCGCATGGCACGTAGCGCAGGGCTTCCTGTTGTACGCGGGATTCAATCCGGTCTTCTTGGCGAAGGGCTTGAAGTACTTGGCATCCTGGTATTTATAGGGGCTCGTGAACCAGTGACTGCGCAAGATCCGCCCGCTCGCACTCTTGACCTCGGGCATGTGGCAGTCGCCGCATGACGCGCCCGCATTGTAGTGGACACTCTGCCAGTACAGTTCCGTCTCCGGGTGCTGACTCTTGATCAGCGGCTGCTCGATGATCTTCTGCTTCCAGTCCTGGGTGTAGTTGAACTGGGACGTATACAGCTCGTGGAGGTCCTTGGCTTTCGACCAGCCATACGCGTCGCGTTCAATTCCGTCCACAGTGGACTTGCCGCACGTGTACTCCACATGGCACTGCGAGCACGTGAGAATGCGTTGGTCCTTCAGCGATGCGTCTGCGATCTTCTTTGGCGAACCGGTCACGTAAGGGTTCACCCCGCCGGCGCCTTTCACCCCACCGGTTCCCTCGATGGACTGAACCATCGCCTGGCGCACATACGCGAACTTGGTGGTGTGCGGGTCATGGCAATGGCTACAGCTCGCGCCGTACGGCATCGTTTCCTGAATTGCGGCGATGGTGGCTGCCCACATCATGTTGTAGGACTTGGTCGCGTCGTCACTGGCCGAGGGCTTCGATGAGTACATGGTTCCGTCGGGAAAGAGCGCCTTCGAATCGACGCGGCGAGTGATCGGATCCGTGGCGTAGGACAGTTTGGTGCCCTTGGGGATGAACACCTTCTTCGCCGGCACGGTTCCGGTCGCCGTGTGTGTGAGTGTCACCGTCGTATCCGATGCGACGTAGATCGGCTTGCCGGTCTGAAATGCCTTGGCGACCTTTGTCGACTTACACTGCACGCATGTGTCGAATTTGCCGCGGGTGGTCGCGAAGTGGTCCTCGAGCATTACCGAGTGGGCGCCTTCTTCGTTGTAGTCCTTCGCGAACGCGCTCCCCGCGACGATGGTGTTGTATGCAGGGAACGTCTTGACCTTTGGTTGCGGTGGCACGCGAGTTGAGCCGCCAAACGGCCCCGCTTGCGCATTGTCGTCGTACAGGTAGGTCGCGACTTCCTCGGCGTGACATTCCTTGCATGAGTCGATTCGCCAGTCCGTTGTGGCGATTGCGGTCTTGGGATTCTTCGCATGCTGCTCTCCGGTGCCCTGATGGCATGCGGTGCAGGCGGCTGCCGAATGCGGACCGACGGCCTGTGCGTCGACTTCCGTAGCGTGGCAGTCGGCACCTCCGCATTCCTTGGAGTTGGCTATGGAGACGGGGTCGACGACCGCAATCGGCTTGGTGCATCCAGCAATCGCGACGATGACGAGCGAGAGCAAGACGAGTCCGAATATGCGCGTTCGCGTACGTGCTTTCATAGCTGGCCGCCCCTTAGGTTGTCGCGCGTCATCCCCATGCAACGCACCACTTGAGTGGATACCCACACGAGCTGCATTCATACATGATGTGAACTGCCGGCACACGCATGGGCGAAAACGACCTCCGATGGGAATACTCCATCACAAGACATCACCGGGGCGTGCGAGCGCAGCCCGTGAAGTATCGTGTCGCCGCCGCAATCGGCACAGACACCCGGCACCAAGGAGCCTTCATGGCAACGCATCTGTACGCACTCTCGACGTGCCCCTACTGCCGCATGACCAAGAAGTACCTCGATGAGCACGAGGTCGAGTACACAATGATCGAGGTCGACACGCTCGAGGGCGACGAGAAGACCGCGACCGTCGACGAGGTCGTCAAGCTGTCAGGCGGCAAGTCGTTTCCCGTCCTGGTGGTCGGCGAGGAAGTCGTTGTCGGCTTCAACAAGAGCCGCATGAACCAGCTTCTCGGTCTGTAGAGGCGCATCGATGACCGACGAGAAGCGACCGCCACGCCGTATGTTCGGTTCTGGCACGACCGCAGAGGACCTCAAGACCTACATGGGCCCCTTCGCCGAGCGACTCGGCTACAAGTTCAACACCGAGACCGAGTTCGTCGACGAGGTGCTCGCCGCCGAGCTCGAGATTCTCGAGCGCGACGGCGACGTCTACTGCCCGTGCCGCATCCGCAGCGGCGATCCCAAGGAAGACCTCAAGATCGTCTGCCCGTGCATCCCGTTCTTCTCCGACCAGTTCGCCGCCATCGACAAGTGCTGGTGCGGCCTGTTCATCGCCGAGCACGTCGAGGACGGCGCCGACCTGATCGGCGTGGTCGAGGACGTCGAGCCGGGCACGATCGTCGAGGTCCCGGTCATGCGACTGGCGGACTTGGCTCCGAGCAGTATCCGCCACACCAAGATCGGCAAGCGCGACATCGCCATCGCGCGTGTGGGCGACGAGGTGTTCGCACTCTCCAACGTCTGCCGACACGCTTTCGCCCCGCTCGCAGACGGCTTCATGGACGGCTATGAGGTCATGTGTCCCTGGCACGGCTGGCGCTATGACGTGCGCACCGGCGCCACCGACCACCCCAACGCCGACGTCGCCACCTTCCCCGTGACCCTCCGAGACGGTCTGGTGCTGGTCTCGGTTCCACTGGGTCGCTACACGGCCTAGGGCCATTCACTGAGCCCAAGTCGTGAGCCTTGCCTGCGACGCTACTTGCGCCGCTGGACGATAAGCCGCTGGCCCGCGACCAAGAGCACCGATGACAACGCCAAGAACGTGAGCCACTGCCACGACATCGGCGCACCGAGAGCCTCGAGCACGGCTGCGGCCCCGGCGCCAAAGGCCCACGGCAGGACCAGCAGTCCACCGTTCACGGACTCGGCGAGCGCGAAGATCACGGCGAGCGAGACCCACGCCCAGAACACCAGACTCATCGCCGTCCTCCTTCCGCCGTCGTCTCGTCGATGGTAGCAGCGTAGCGGAATCCGGCCTCCGCCGACCAGCACGCGCGGCGAGCAATGCCCGACGGGGGCGCCGCCCTTGAGTAATAGCGCACATAGCGCATACGAAGCGTGCGCTTAACCCTCTTCCGCCCCGCCGCCAAGGGGTCTACCATCAGGTGGTCAGCGAAATCAGACCCTTTGGGAGGAACCCCATGACCGCCATAGTCCAGCACGTCGACGAAACCATCGGCAGCACACCCCTCGTCTATCTCAACGCCATCAGCGCCGGTCTTCCCGGCGTGATCGCCGTGAAGCTTGAGTCCCGCAACCCCGGCGGTTCGGTCAAAGACCGCATCGCCTTGGGGATGCTGGACGACGCCGAGGCCCGTGGCGTCATTACCCGCGGTGTGTCCGTCATCGTCGAGCCGACCAGTGGCAACACCGGCATCGCACTGGCGATGCTCGGCGCATCGCGCGGCTACCGAGTGATTCTGACCATGCCCGAGTCGATGTCCATCGAGCGGCGCAAGCTCCTCAAGGCGTACGGTGCGGAGCTCGTGCTCACCGATAAGTCGAAGGGTATGAAGGGCGCTCTCGACGCGGCTGCAGAGCTCGCCGAGACCACCCCCAACGCCTGGGTAGCCGGGCAGTTCGACAACCCTGCGAACCCGCGATCGCATTATGAGACCACCGGACCTGAAATCGAGGCTGCTCTCGGTGAGCTCGATCTGGGCGCGTTCGTTGCCGGCGTTGGTACGGGTGGCACGATTTCCGGCGCCGGTCGCTACCTCAAGGAGCGCTTTCCGAACGCTCTCGCTATCGCAGTCGAGCCAGCGGAATCCCCGATCATTACGCAGACCCGTGCCGGCGAGGAGCTCACACCGGGACCCCATCTCATCCAGGGTATCGGAGCGAACTTCATCCCCAAGGCACTCGATCTCGACGTGTTGGACGCGGTCGAGCGCGTCACCGGCGACGAGGCCATCGCCATCGCTCGCCGCCTCGCTGCCGAAGAAGGGCTCCTCGTCGGCATCTCGTCGGGTGCCAACGTCGCAGCTGCACTCCGGATCGCCGAGCGTCCCGAGTCCGCGGGCAAGGTAATAGTCACGGTGGCGCCGTCAACTGGCGAGCGGTACCTGACCACCAAACTCTGGGAAGAGCTGGGCTAGTCATGAGGGTCCCCCAGAGCCTCGACTACGCACTCCGAGCGATCGTGCTGCTCGCGCTGCAGCCGGACGATGAGTATGTCGCTGCCGGTGATCTCGCTGACCGGCTCGGCTTGCCCCGACGGTTCGTCGAACAGCAGGTCACCCGTCTTGCGCGCTACGGTCTGGTGCGCTGCCGACGCGGTGCAACCGGCGGGTGCGCCTTGGCGTTCCCCGCCGCCGAGATCACCGTGCTTGATGTGGTTACCGCTCTCCAGGGCGAGGTGCTCGACGTCCCGCGTGTGACCGACTCCGCCACGTCGGCCCTCTGGTCGCACGCGTCAGACGTACTCGCGAGCTTCCTCGGCGCAACCACCATCGCGCAGCTCGCTGACCAGCAGCGTGACCTCGATGGAGCAGCCGTGACGATGTACTGGATCTGATGCATCTCAGTGCTAGCCGATAGCCCGGTTATGCACTCCCGGAAACATATCGGAAACGAGCGGAAACACAGTCCCGCATGAGGGCCCCGAATTCTGTTGCATACGGGGCCCTTCTGATACACTCCGAGAATCCTGCGGCGGGATGGCCGTGGACTCTGTGACATCTCGATTCGAGGTGGGCGCAGGGTATTCGCAAGGTGATAGCGTCATGGGACAAAGGGAGGCACTATGAAGGTGAGCAAGAAAGCGCTTGCCGTCGTCGCAGCGTTTGTTGCGCTGTCGATGATAGCGACCGGCTGCAGCAAGCCTGCGGCCACGGATTCTGGCACTGGCACCACCGAGGCCAAGACGTTCACGATCGGCGTCGGCGCACCGCTGACCGCCGGCGCTGTGGCGCTTGGTCAGGGCATGAAGCGCGGCGCGGCTCTCGCGATCGACCAGGCCAACAAGTCTGCAGAGGCCAAGGCCGCCGGCGTTATGTTCAAAGCCGTCGATGGTGACGACCAGGGCGACCCCAAGACGGGCGTTACCGTGGCCAACACCTTCGCGTCCGACGCCAATCTGCTCGGCGTCATGGGCCACCTGAACTCCGGTGTCTCGATTCCCGCTTCGAAGGTCTACTCCGACAAGAAGATCGTCATGATCTCCCCGGCGTCGACCAACCCGGCACTGACCCAGCAGGGTCTCGCCAACGTCTTCCGCGTCTGCACCACCGACGCGGTTCAGGGTCCTGCGGCCGCCGACTACGCGACCAAGCTCCTGGGCTTCAAGACGGCCTACGTCATCGACGACTCCACCCCTTACGGTGAAGGTCTCGCTGCCGAGTTCGCCAAGCAGTTCGCTGCCAACGGCGGCAAGGTTCTTGGCACCGCCAAGACCTCCGACAAGGACACGGACTTCAACGCGCTTGTCACCAAGATGAAGGGCATGAGCCCCGAGGTCATCTACTACGGCGGCATCTACAACGCCGGCGCGCTCCTCACCAAGCAGGCCAAGGAAGCCGGAATGAAGGCTCCCCTGATGGGCGGCGACGGTCTCTACGACGGCGAGTTCATCAAGTTGGCTGGCAGCGCTGCCGCTGAGGGCGACTTCGCTACCTCGGTCGGGCTCCCGATCGACAAGCTCCCCAAGGGTATGGAATTCAGCACCGCCTACAAGGCGATGTTCCCGACCGATGAGATCGCTGCCTACGACGCGTATGCCTACGACGCGACCAATGTCATCATTGCCGCCATTCTCAAGGCTGCGACTGACAAGGGCGTCGATCAGCTCACCACGCCGGCCGGTCGCGACGCGATCATCGCCAATGTTGCCGCAACCAGCACCGAGGGCGTCACCGGCGCCATCGCGTTTGACGCGAAGGGCGATACCACGAACAAGGCGATCAGCCTGTACGTGGTCGAGGGTGGCAAGTGGACGACGAAGGCCGCTGCAGGTCAGTAGACCGCTGCGCCGTGCCGCCGTCCTGTAACTAGGACTCGGTCCGGGTGGGCATCGACCTTGTCGGTGTCCACCCGGATTTCCTTGTGTAAATGGAAGACACGCACTATCCCCGAAAGACAGGAACGACAGCTGTGTCTGCACAAATCATCATCGAGCAGTTCATCAACGGAATCACGCTCGGCGGCATGTACGCCCTGATTGCTCTGGGCTATACGCTCGTCTACGGTATCTTGCTCATGATCAACTTCGCGCACTCGGAGCTCTTTATGCTCGGTGCCTACGTCGGTCTCGGCGTTCTCACCGTTTTGACAAATGAGACCTTCATCGGGAATCTGGTCCAGAAGACCCCGTCCATGAGCTGGCTCGTACCGGCTCGCGAGTTCTTCATTGGATCACCGCTCGGAATCGCGTGTCTCTTCGCGATCGTGTTCTTCATCTCAATGATGGCCGTGGGAGCGCTTGGCGTTCTGATTGAACGTTTCGCGTATCGACCACTGCGCCACGCACCCCGTCTCGCCCCGCTCATCTCTGCGGTCGGCGTCTCGATCTTCCTTCAGAATGCAGTTCTGCTATGGATCGACTCCAAGCAGATTCCTTTTCCGAGCGTCTTGGGCACGACGAAGGCTTTCGCTATCTTCGGAGTCCAGATCAGTGCTCTCAAGGTGTTCATCGTCGCGACCGCCATCATTCTGATGGTCGCACTCGACTTCTACGTGAGCAAGAGCCGCATGGGTAAGGCGATGCGAGCCACGTCTCAGGATCGCGAAGCCGCCGGCCTCATGGGTATCGACATCAACCTCGCCATCATGCTGGCGTTCTTTATCGGCCCGGCGCTGGGTGCCGTCGCCGGTGTGTTCTATGGCATGTATTACGGCTCCATCGTCTTCAACATGGGCTTCTTGCCCGGCATGAAGGCATTCACCGCCGCCGTGCTCGGCGGTATCGGTAACCTACGCGGCGCGATGCTCGGAGGATTCGTACTGGGAATCGTCGAGTCGCTTGCTGCAGGCTTCCTCTCGACCGGATACAAGGACGTCATCGCGTTCATGATCCTGATTCTTGTCCTGATCTTCAGACCGGGCGGCCTGCTCGGCGAGTCTGTTGTGGAGAAGGTGTAGTCATGGGCGGCGGAAAGATGGACGTTAGCACCAAGGTTTCCTCCGGCCGGATGACGCCGATGAAGATCGCGCTGTACGCACTTCTCGGAGTCGTGTTGATCGTCTCGCCGATGCTGTTCGAGGGCTTCGGTATGTTGTTCATGACGCGCATCATGGCGCTCGTCGGCCTGTACGTGATGTTGGCCCTCGGGCTCAACATTGTTGTCGGCTTCGCCGG
>JBBRWO010000044.1:0-15299 GCA_038249135.1 Coriobacteriia bacterium | reverse complement strand
TCTTCTTTGGTGACGCTCAGGTCGGACATGTTGACTCGGAGCAGGTACGCCATCTTTGTGCCTCCAGGTGGTTCCGCGTGGACCGTGCGTGGTGCAGTGGCGATCGCGCCATGCGCCAATGGATGGAACTTACGGTGCTACTACTACCCCTCCTCCTCGGCGAGCTCGGTGTTGTGCCACGTTGCGAGCACGCCGATGAGCTGCTCGCGGATTTCGACCCCCAGTTCCGTATTGGACTCAAGCACATCGAGCGGAATAGCACCCGAGCCAAGCTCGGGGTGGCTGGTGAACGCGAGTTCGCTGTGTTCGATATCGACGAGGACGGGGGTCGTAAGCGTCTGCTGGCGCACCGTGACCGGTACGAGCACGACGAATCCCGAGGTGTCTGCATCAGTGAGGCCAAGCTCGTGCACGAGTGCGGCGAACTCACCGATCAAGGCGTCGAGATCGGACTCGTTGGGCCGGGGGAGGTCGAATACGCCCATCATCGCGTCAAGGTCGCCGTAATGACCCGCTGAAAGCTCGTGGCGGGCGTTTGCTACGCGAGCGGCATCCGGAAAGAAGTGTGCCATTAACCTACCCCTCGACACGCTGTGGGCTCTACAGAGGTGAGTACCCATCGGTCGAGCATGTTAGTCCCCGTGGTGACGAGGATCGTGTGGGCTCGCGTGCTAGAATCGTCGGACATTTCGGCTTGTCAGCGGCATGTCTACGGGAGGAAACGCGATGCGCATCGCAGTTCTCGGCGGGGGTCCGGGCGGGTATTCCGCGGCGTTTGAGGCGGCACGGCTCGGTGCCCAAGTCACACTGGTCGAGCGTGAGCGTCTCGGCGGCACGTGCCTGAACTGGGGTTGCATCCCCACCAAGACGATCCTGCGCTCGGCGCACATCTGTCACGACACGCGCCACGCTGCCGACTACGGGCTGATCGCGACACCTGCGACGGTCGATGTGGATGCGTTGCGTGCACGCAAGGAAGGCGTCGTCGACGAGCTTGTCGGCCAGATTGAGAGCAGCGCCAAGCGGCTCAAGGTCGAGGTCGTGCTGGGCGAGGGCAGGCTTGCGGCGGCCAAGACCATCGAGGTCACGCAGGCCGATGGAACCGTGCTCAGCGTTCAGGCCGATGCCGTGATCCTGGCGACCGGCTCGGTGCCGTTCCTGCTGCCGTCCATCGATCACACGCTCTCGCGCGTGTGGACCAGCGACGAGGCGACGGCGCTTGGCGAGATACCTGCCGAGATAGTCATCATCGGCGGCGGCGTCATCGGTCTCGAGTTCGCCGATGCGTACGCGAACTTTGGTTCGAGCGTGCACGTGATCGAGCTCACCCCGGCTGTGCTACCGGGCAACGACAAGCGCGTGCAGCGCGAAGTGCAAAAGGCGCTCGAGTCGTTGGGCGTCGTCTTCCACCTTGGAGTCGCTGTCGACAGCGTCTCGCAGGCGGGGGAGCGCGTGACGGCGACGCTCACCGATGGCTCGACGCTCGAGGCCGACGTGGTGCTCTCAGCCCCGGGTCGTCGCCCCAACGGGCTCGGATTCGGCTTCCCCGAGGTGGGGATCGAGATGGACCGCGCGGCTGTCACGGTCGACGAGTTCTACCGCACCAACGTCGCCGGTGTGTACGCGATCGGCGACCTTATCGGCGGGATGATGCTGGCGCACGTGGCCGAGGCCGAAGGGGAGGCTGCTGCGCGCAACGCGGTGGCTGAGCTGCGCGGAGAGGCGCCGAGCGACTCGCTGAACCTGGCGTTCGTGCCGGCGGCCGTCTACACAGAGCCCGGTATCGGTGTGGTGGGCTCGACGCGCGATGGCGCCAAGGAGCGCGGTATCGACTGCGTGCAGGTCGTGATGAAGTTCGCCGGCAACGGCAAGGCGCTGGCGGAGGGTCACAGCGAGGGCTTCGTGCAGATCGTCGCCGAGAACGGGACCGGTCGCATCGTGGGCGCACAGATTGTGGGCCCCGGCGCAGCCGAGCTCATCCAGGAGATATCGGTCCCCATGGCGGCCGGCATGACGGTGGCGCAGATCGGACACTTGGTGTTCGGCCACCCCACGGTGAGCGAGGTCATCAAGTTCGCGTGCATCGAGGCCGCCAACAAGACGGGTACCAACCACTAGTCAGGCACGGCCCCATTCATGTCACGTGCTTGCGCGCGTGCGAACAACCGAGGAGTCCAGCATGCCCGAAAGAAGCGTAATCGTAGCCGAGAAGGCCCCGGCAGCCCTAGGCCCGTACTCGGCGGCGGTCCGCGTGGGACCGTTCGTCTACTGCTCAGGGCAGACGCCGATCGTTCCTGAGACCGGCGAGCTGGTCGAGGGATGCGTCGCCTGCCAGACAAAGCAGGTGCTGAACAACGTCTCGGCGGTGCTGGAGGCTGCGGGCCTGACGCTGGCCGATGTGGTCAAGACCACCGTGTTCCTCACGGACATGGGTGACTTCGCCAAGATGAACGGCGTCTACGCCGAGTTCTTCGCCGAGCCGTTTCCGGCGCGCTCGACCGTCGCGTTCAAGGCGCTCCCGAAAGCTGCAAGCGTGGAGATCGAGGTTATCGCGGTGGTCAGCGCGTGAGGACCGCCCGTCAGGACGGCCTACGTTCACGCTTACCCGAGTGGCTTCGACGCCCAATTGCGGCCAGCGGTCAGTTCAGCAAAGTAAGCGGTCTGCTCGACGATCTCGCAGTCAATACTGTGTGTCAGTCGGCCAAGTGCCCCAACCGCGGAGAGTGCTTCGCGAGCGGCACCGCGACGTTCCTGATCATGGGCGATGCGTGCACTCGTGGGTGCCGATTCTGCGCCGTCGAGACGCGCGTTCCTGAGCCCCTTGACGCCGACGAGCCGCGCCGCGTGGCAGAGGCTGCCGTGGCGCTCGCTCTCAAGCACGTCGTGATCACCACCGTAACGCGCGACGACATCACCGATGGCGGCGCCGCCCACTTTGTCGCGGTGCTCGAAGCTGTTCGGCGTGCGCTTCCCTTGGCCGACATCGAGGTGCTTACGAGCGACTTTGGTGGACGGCTCGAAAGCGTCGACACCGTTGCGGCCGCGAGGCCCGAGGTATTCAACCACAACCTCGAAACGGTGCCACGGCTCTACGAAGAGGTGCGCCCCGGCGCCGACTACGCAAGGTCCCTCGCTGTGCTTGCGCGCGTCCACGAGACGCAGCCGGATTTGCCCACCAAGTCCGGGCTCATGCTCGGCCTCGGCGAAACACCCCAAGAGGTATGCGAAGTCATGGATGACCTGCTCGCGAGCGGTGTGTCCATCCTGACTCTCGGGCAGTACTTGAGACCCAGCACGGCGCATCTACCGGTCGTCGAGTACGTCAATCCAAGCGTCTTCGCCGAGCTCTCGCGCGAGGCGTACCGCAAGGGGTTCTCGGCGGTTGCGAGTTCTCCCTATGTGCGTTCCAGCTATCACGCAGGCGAACTGGCCGAAAAGGCCGAAGCCTCGGACGGGGTTAGCGCCTAGACTTCCTCTTCGACGATGATCACGGAGCCCGCCCTGTCGCGCCCGGCCTCTTTTGCCTCATAGAGCGAGTGATCGGCGGCGGCGAGTAGCTGCTCTGGCGTGACGGGCAGCGCGCCTTTGACCAGCGATCCGCCTACGCTCACCGAGAGCTGCACATCCGAGCCCTCGACGGCGAACACCGTGTCGCGCACCACATCGACGATGCGGTTCATGAGCAACACGAGCTCGTCGGCATCGGTCTCGGGAGCGAGGATGGCGAACTCGTCGCCGCCGTATCGGCCCACCACGTCGGACGTGCGAACCGCTTGGCAGAGCGCCGCCGAGATGGCGCGCAGCGCCTCGTCACCCCGAGGATGGCCATAGGCGTCGTTGATCGACTTGAACCTGTCGATGTCGACGAGCAGCACGCCCAGGGGGTGCCCGTATCGAGTGGACCACGAGGCCCATTGCCGGACGTAGCCGTAAAAGCCGCGCCGATTGTAGAGACCCGTCAGTGGGTCGTGCATCGCGAGTGCGGCTAGACGTTGCTGATCGTCGAACGAACGAGCCAACACTCGCGCCAGGAAGTGCGCGAGATCCGTGCGCGAGTGTCGTGCCTCGATGCAGTTGACCAAGCGCATCACGTGACGTGAATACGCCTCATGGTGCTCAGTGGACGAACCCGGGTTCACTAAATCGAGGAGCTCCCCAAATACAGGATCGAGCATGAAGAACTCAAGGTGCGCGGCCAGATCGAGCATCTGGTCGGTTGAGAGCTCCGAGAAGTCCGTCGGCATGAGTATCTCGATCTCCTCGGCCAGTTCCCGGAGGCGTCCGAGAAGGGCGCTCTCGTCGGCGACGTCCGGAACTAGACCCTCGTGCCACGCGTCGAGAAGCTCCTTCCACCAGCCGACGTGTGAGACCTCCTCGGTGCCCATGCGCCGGAAGGTGAGCTTCACTTCCTCATCTGTGCACATTTCTGCCAGCGCGACGTAGGTCGTTGTCGCACGTGAATCAAGAACCACACAGAGCTCGAGAATGGCCTGCATCGGTACCTCCGTGAGAGATGCGAATCTGCTTGTTCCACTGTAGTGCTCCATACCCAAGGATTGGGTATACTTCATCCAATGGGGGTGGCTCGACGAGAGTCGAAGCGATCTTCTTCATGTGCGCGAGGCGTCTGTTCTTTCGGGAACAGGCGCCTCGGCTTGTGTAGGGAATAGAATGCAAGACGGAACAGATCCGCTGACCGTCGCGGTGCGACGTACGAGGAAGAGGTGTTGCTGGTGGACAGCATCGACGAGCTGGACATGTACGAAGCCGACAAGCGGCTCAAGCTCTACAACGAGTATCAGGACGCCATTCGCGTATTTCAGTACTACGTGGAGACTGAACTGCGCGCGTACCTGTGCAACGGCGTCGACGTCGACCCGGTCGCAGCCCCCGGAGGCACGTTCTTCAGGGTGACGCTCACCGATACCTGGATTTACGAGGCCGAGCGCCCTCAGCGCTTCGTTCCCCAGGTCATCATCTACGAAGTCGGCCCGGTGCACGTGCAGAAGCTGCGCGGCGACGACGAGTAGAACGGTGCGGTCGCCCATGTCGTCTCAGGATTCCGAGGACCTCCGTAGCGCGCTGATGCGTGCCGAGGAGTTGCGCCGCGAGATCGAGCACCACGCGTACCGCTACTACGCGCTGGACACGCCCGAGATATCGGATGCCGCGTACGATTCGCTCGTGCGCGAACTCGAGTCCATCGAGGGTGAGTTCCCCGAGCTGATCACGGCCGACTCTCCCACGCAGCGAGTAGGCTCCGCGCCCAGCAGCCAGTTCGCGCCCGTGCAGCACGCATCTCGGCTCTACTCGCTTGATAATGCGATGGATCTCGATGAACTTGATGTGTGGCTCAGGCGCACCATCGAGTCAGCCGGAATACGACCCTGCGAGTTCGTTTGTGAGCTCAAGATCGACGGCTCATCGTTGTCGCTGACATACGACGACGCGTTGCTCATGCGCGCTGCGACCCGCGGCGACGGCAGGGTGGGCGAGGACGTGACCGCCAACGTCCGCACCATCCGCGACGTGCCGCTTCGGTTGCGCACGTCGGCTTCCCCGGGTTCTCCCGTCGAGGTGCGCGGTGAGGTCTATCTCCCCAAGGCGAGCTTCGAGCGCCTCAACGCCGAGCAGGATCTGGCCGGCTCGGCACCGTTCGCAAACCCGCGCAATGCCGCGGCGGGAAGCCTGCGCCAGAAGGATCCCGGTGTGACGGCGTCGCGCGACCTCGCGACGTTCCTGTACGCCGTGGGCGAGCCGCGAGCGCTCGGGTTGGCGTCCCAGACCGAGGTCCTCACCTGGCTGCGTGATGCAGGGTTCCGCGTGAATCCTGACGTGAAATCGTGCGCCGACGCCGACGCCGTGCGGGCGTTTTGCTCGGCGGCGCTGGAGAAGCGTGACTCGCTCCCGTATGAGATCGACGGCGTCGTTGTGAAGGTCGACTCGCTCGCGCTGCAAGATGAACTCGGGTACACCAGCAAGGCGCCACGGTGGGCGATCGCCTACAAGTTCCCGCCCGAGGAGAAGACGACCGTCCTACGCGACATCGTCTTGCAGGTCGGGCGCACTGGTGCCATCACGCCGGTGGCTGAGTTCACTCCCGTTGTGGTCGCCGGCTCCACCATCGCCCGGGCCACGCTTCACAACGAGGACGAGGTCGCGCGCAAAGACGTCCGGATCGGTGACACGATCGTGGTCCGCAAGGCGGGCGACGTCATTCCCGAGGTCGTCGGACCCGTACTAGGTCTACGTCCACCTGAGGCTGAGCCTTGGCGCCTGCCCGAGAGCTGTCCCAGCTGTGCCGGACCTATATGGCGTGAGGAGGGCGAGGTTGCGTCGCGGTGCACCAACGTCGCATGCCCTGCTCAGCGCCTCGAGCGTCTCGCGCATTGGGCGAGCCGCGGTGCGGCCGATATCGACGGCATGGGCTACGAGATCGTCACGCGCCTGGTCGAGACCGGCCTGCTCCACGACGTCTCGGACTACTACGCCCTGACGAACGACCGGCTCGCGTCGCTCGATACCGGCCGGCTGCGCGTCGACGGCTCCGTGATCACGCTGGGCGATACCATTGCCGAGAAGCTGGTCGCCAGCATCGACGTCAGCCGCAAGCGTCCGCTCTCGCGATTGCTGTTCGGCTTGGGCATCCGGCATGTCGGTTCGACGGTGGCCGAGGCACTCGTGGGCGCGTTCGGCAGTATCGACACGGTCGCGGCAGCTGCCGCGGCCACGCCACCTCTGCCCGGCGACGGCCTGACCATCGCCGCAGCACGTGCGGCGGACCCGCTTGCCAGCGTCGACGGCATCGGCCCCAAGATCGCGGCGAGCATCCGCGCGTTCTTCGCCAACCCCGATAATGTCGCCGTCATCGCGCGTCTCCGCGACGCCGGCGTCGTACTGGCCGAGGAGCGACAGGCGCCCACGCGGACGCAGACGCTCACAGGCCTCACGTTTGTTCTCACCGGTGCGCTCACCCGCTACACGCGCGATATCGCAGGCGCAGCGCTCAAGGAGTTGGGGGCGAAGGTCTCGGGAAGCGTCAGCAAGAAGACGTCGTTCGTGGTTGCCGGTGAGGATGCCGGCAGCAAGTACGACAAGGCGGTCGAACTCGGAGTGCCCGTGCTGTCAGAAGAAGACCTGGTTCGCATCATCGAGACCGGTGAACCGCATGCGTCCGGTGGCGCACAGTGAACACCCTCACGACGACCGTGTCATCGAGCGCCCCGCCAAGCTCGCCCATACCGGGCGATTCGCCACGCAGGATCCGTCGCGACCTGCGTTTTGTCCGCTGGTACGCGTACACGATATCGCATGTCGTCCGGCGATATCGCGATGACCGGGACGCGACCGTCGAGCAGCGGCTTCCAGCGGGACTGCTCTCACGGGTCGAGATCGAAGTGGTGGCGGAGTGCCGTCGCATGCGCATCATGTTTCGTGCCATCGTGGCGGTGGTGTTAATGCCGCTGTTTCTCGCGGGATTCCTCTGGTCAGGTCTGTACTGGTTGCCGGTTCGAATCCAGTGGTTTCCCTTTAAGCGAGGCATCTACGGTCTGCCGCTCTTCTCGCTGTTCGAGTGGCTCGCGTTTCTGATGCTGGGGCTGTTTTTGGTGGGTTCGCTGGCGGTGATCCTCGAGGGGTTTGCGTCCACGCGTCGGGTCTCGAACGATTACGGATTGCTCAGTGACGCATCCTCCGAGGAGCGAGTGGCGATCGCCGGAGAAGCGCGCTCGGGGGCGTATCCGCGCACCGCGTATCTACTGAGCAGCGCCAAACCGTTTGCCGCTTACGCCCCGCTGATGGCTGCACCGGGTGCGGTGTCGCAGGTCGATTCCGAGGCATCGGCGTGACCGAGCGCGAACTCCCCGAGACCGGGAGCGAGCTCCCTGAAACCGAGCGTCGTTCAGGCGAGCCTGCGCTTTCGTTCATCCCGTCACCTTGGACTCCCGCAAGCGCCCTCTGGCTGTTGGTGTTCGTGTTTGGAATCAGCGTCCTCGGTTCGTTGGCGGCTAGGTCTATCATCGCCCGTCACCTTGGGGACACGGCTTCGAGCGTTCTGGTCGGTGGCGTGCTTCTGGCCGGATATCTTGTCGAGCTGGCGATTGTCGCGCTCGGGGCGCGCGCGCAGGATGCGAGCTTCTCGGAGTCGGTTGGGCTGATCCGACCGCAACATGGCACCGCCGTCAGCTGGATCAGCGTGGCTGTCATCGGCGCACTGGTCGCCCGTGGATTCGCGGCGTTGTATGCGAGTCTGATGCAGCGGCTGCCGATCGAACTCCCCGGCGCGGACGCGAATCCGCTCTCACTGTTCCCCGGCGGCGGGTTCTCGGTTGTGGTCCTCGTCCTCGTGGTCGTGGTGGTCGCTCCCTTCGCCGAGGAGGTCGTCTTTCGAGGTGTGCTCCTGCCCGCGCTCGGCGCGCGATGGGGCGTGGTTGCGGGCGTGGTCATGTCCTCGGCGCTGTTCGCGGGATTGCATCTCAGCGCGTACACCTTTGTGCCGATCGCCGCAGCGGCGCTTGTGTTCGCGTGGATGGTTGTTCGGTTCCGTTCGCTGTGGCCGGCGTATGTCGCGCATGCGACATTCAACGGTATCGCCGTGGTGCTTCTGTTCGTGCTCAAGGCTCAGGGGCTCATGTGAGCGGGCCAGCGCCCTACACCCTCTATCCGGAGCGGTGTGACCAGTGCGGTCGCTGTCTGAGGGCGTGCCCGGAAGGTGGCCTGAAGGTCGGCGCCGCCTATATCTCGATCGATCGCGCAGTGTGCACTGCCTGCGACGCGTGTGCGGAGGCCTGCGACCGTGCCGCGATCGTGCCGCGCGTCGTTCCGGTGGCGGTCGCCGCGAGGCCGGCATCGGTTGGTGCTGTCTCGCGCGTGGAGGTCGGATCCCGAGCGGAGGCCAAGGCTCTGCTCAAGGCCGCCAAAGCCGCTGAGAAGGCCGCACACAAGCCGACGCCCCCTGCGGCGAGCGCCACCGGTTCCGGGGGTGTCGTCGCTTGGACATCGATCGACGTGATGGCCGTGCTGGTGATCATGGCCGTTGCGCTGCTCGCCAAGAACGCGATTCTGGGTATCGAGGCGGTCAAGTTGATGCCTGCTACAGCTCGATTCGTCACGCGAGCCGTCGTCTTAGCGGCGTACTACGCGGCGCAGTTGGCGGGGATCGCGTTCGTCGCTCGCCGGCATGGCAGCGGACTGTTCGAGGCGTTCGGGCTGAGCACAGATGCTGCCCCAGGCGCTGGAGAGGCTCGCGCGCTCGCGAGTTCTGTGGGCTGGGTGCTCCTGCTGTTTCTCGGCACGGAGGTGGTGTCGATCGGCTATGGGCTCGCGATGCAGGCGTGGGGATGGGAACAACCAGCGCGGTTGTCGAGCGACGTCACGGCGGTGTTCGGCGGCGGGAGTGTTGGCCTCGTGCTCTCGGCAGTGCTGGTTGCAGTAGCGGCGCCGCTGGTCGAGGAGCTTGCATTTCGCGGAGTGGTGTTGCCGGTGTGGGCCGGTTCACTGGGCGAATGGGGCGGGATTTTGGCGTCCGCAGCACTCTATGCTGCGTTCCACTTCAGCCTGTGGTGGTTCCTCCCCACGTTTGTGCTGGGCATCGCACTGGGGTGGCTGGTGCGGTCTCGCGGTGGGCTGATGCCGGCCATCGCGCTCCACGTGCTGTACAACACAGCGGCGGTCGTGGCGGCGTTCGCTGTCGCCGGTCAGGGTCCGCGCCTCTGATGTGAGTGAGCGGACGACCGCGCACCCTCTCCTCGGGTATGATGTGCCGTGCGCGTTTCGCGCATCCGTTTCGCTCCCGATCACGCACGCGCCGGGCACTGTATCGCATCGGCGCGACAGCACGAAAGGACGTCAGTATGTCCCTCTCCGAGAGTGAGGTTCGCCACGTCGCCATGCTCGCGCGCCTGGCACTGACCGACGAGGAGGTCGCCCTGATGCAAAGCGATCTCAACTCGATCCTCGGCCACATCGACACGATCGCGCAGCTCGACCTTGAGAGCGTGCCGCCCACCGCGCATGCTATCCCCGTGGTCAACGTGACGCGACCCGACGTGGTCGTGCCTGGCCTGTCGCGCGAGGCGGCGCTGATGAATGCGCCGGCCGCCGAGGATGGCGCGTTCCTGATTCCGCAGATCACGGGCGGCGGTGATGAGGCGTGAGCGACTTGAACCTCTCCGCATGGAGCGCGCTGCAGATTCGCGACGCCATCGCCAACGGCGATTTCTCGGCCCATGAGGCCGCGCAAAGCGCACTGTCTCGCATCGAGACACTCGACGGCGACGTCCATGCGTTCAACCAGGTCACCCCTGAGCTCGCGTTGGCAGCCGCCGACAAGATCGATGCACGTGCAGCCGCTGGCGAGGCGCTTCCGCCGCTCGCGGGTGTGCCGGCGGCGTTCAAGGACAACATGAACCTGATCGGCACGCGCACCACGTGCTCGAGCCGCATTCTCGCCAACTACGAGAGCCCATATGACTGTACTGCGGTCGCGCGCCTCATCGAGGCCGGTGTCGTGCCGCTGGGCAAGTGCAACATGGACCAGTTCGCGTTCGGCTCCTCCGGCGAGACCAGCTACACCGGTCCCGCGAAGAACCCGTGGGACCTCGGTCGCGTGCCTGGCGGCTCCAGCTCCGGCAGCGCTGCGTCCGTCTCGGCGGGTATGGCGACGGTCTCGCTGGGCAGCGACACCGGCGGTTCGATTCGCCAGCCGGGCGCGCTCACGGGCACCGTCGCGCTCAAGCCCACCTACGGCCGCGTCAGCCGCTACGGGTGCGTCGCGTTCGCTTCGAGCCTCGACCAGATCGGGCCGTTCTCGCGCACCGTCGAGGACTCCGCGCTGGTGCTCGAGGCCATCTGCGGCAAGGACTTGATGGACGCCACCAGCGTCTCCCGCGATGACGAGCAGTTCGTCGGCGCGACGCGCGATGCCGACGTGAAGGGTATGCGCATCGCCATCGTCCGCGACCTGCTCGACATGGAAGGCGTCACGCCCGAGGTCAAGCAGAGTGTTCTCGACGCCGCCGCGCGCTATGAGGCCATGGGCGCCATCGTGGGCGAAGTCGACCTGCCGACGAGCCAGCACGGTCTCTCGGCGTACTACATCATCGGCCCGGCGGAGGCATCTTCGAACCTGGCTCGCATGGACGGCATCCGCTACGGCCACCGCGTCGCCGACGCCACCGACGTGCTCGACCTGTACATGAGGTCGAGGTCGGAGGGCTTCGGTCCGGAGGCGAAGCGCCGCATCATGCTCGGCACCTACGCGCTCTCGGCCGGCTACTACGACGCCTACTACGGCAAGGCCCAGAAGGCTCGCACGCTGATCGCGAGCGAGTTCTCGGCGGCGTTCGCGGACTACGACGTGCTGCTCACTCCCACGAGCCCGCAGGTGGCGTGGAAGTTCGGCGAGAAGAGCGACCCGCTCTCGATGTACCTCTCGGACATCTACACCATTCCGGTGAACCTCGCCGGCAACTGCGGCATCAGCATCCCGTGCGGCATAACCGCCGCCGAGGACGGGACGCCACTTCCCATCGGACTGCAGCTCATCGGCGATCACTTCGCCGAGGCGAAGCTGTTCCGCGCGGCAGCAGCACTCGAGCGCGACCTCGACCTCGACATGAGGTCACCACTGGTTCGCGGCTAGACCACATACGACGCGACTGAGGGCGGCCTGCGGGTCGCCCTCGTGATAGAGGAGTAGAGACATGGCGGTCAAGGCAGATTTCACAGAGTCGGAGTGGCAGACGCTGAGGTACGCGATGCTCGACACGATGACGTACCTGGCGGCCGTCGATCCCGGGTTCTGGGATCTGCTGCGTGAGGCGGGACACGCTGGTCGCTTTATCGCCGGCGAGGCGGACGGCTCCGTCAGTCTGCTCGTCCGCGATCTCGCACACGACGTACGTGGTGCCCGGGACGCGGACCACTCGCTGAACCCGGCCAACATCGAGACCCCCACACTCGAGCGTCTCGCTCAGGCCAGCGCGATCGTCGCCGAGAAGGCGCCCGAAGACCTGGCGGACTTCCGCTCATTCATCCTCGGCATCGCCGAGACGGTCGCGGATGCCAGCGGCGACGTCGCACCTGTTGAGATGCACGCAATCGAGAAAGTTCGCGCCGCGCTGGGGTAGGTTCGCCTGGGCGAGTTCGGCACCCTGGGCCTGCTCGCTATGCGCGATGTCGGCCGTGTCCTGCGCCGCCGCCGAGAAGTGCGAGGGCCAGCATCGCCAGCCCGCCGAACACGGCAGCCGAGATGAGAGCGGCACCCTTGCCGGTGACGAGTACGCGAGTGTCCTCGGACAGTGACGCGTCACGCGCTAGCAACACGCCGATGAAACTCCGCTTCACTTTGGCCTTGCCTGCAATCATCACCACGCCGCCGCCCTGCTCGACCTTGAGCTTCTTGGCGACCATGAGCGGCGAGCCGCCCTGGTGCACGCGTACGGTACCGCCGGCGATCATGGCGCTCGCGTAGGCCTGATGGAAATCCGTGTCGCCCTTGGTTATCACGAGCGGCGTGGCCGATGTGCTGATTTCCGCGTCGCCGTTGACGAAGGCGACGCCGATGGCGCTGCCGATCGACTCGAGCCACTCGGTCTTGGCAACGCCTACCGCCGAGAGATTCGCCTGCAGGTCGCCGGCGTTTGCAACGGCAACCGCCGACAGGTTCGCTTGCAGATCGTCGGCGTCGTACGTGCCGGCGATGAACGGGGCGGGCTCGCGGTAGGGGACGGCTTCCCAGAGCTCGGACTCGATGAGCTCTTCCTCGGCGTCGGACAGATCCTCCTCGGTGATGATGAGCTCGCCGTCGGAGTCGGGCGTAACGTCGTCGGGCAGGATACTGGTGTCTTCTGGGGACATGATGGAGCCTCCTCGTTCTAGTCAGCGTGCAAGCACGCGTGATGTCATCTGTACCGAGGGGTTCATACCCGCGCGCAACCGCGCCCTCTCGGGTAGAATCGACCGCGAACCCTTACGGAACCCCGGCGCCGGTTCGCTCGGCCGCCGTCGCACACAAGAAGGAGCCACGTTCATGGCCAAGGATCGCCTGCTAGAAGTACTCGTGGAATGGGAGGCCGTCATCGGCCTTGAGATCCATACTGAGCTGACCACGTTGAACACCAAAATGTTCTGTGGATGCCCCGTCGCCTTTGGCGGCGAGACCAACTCGCGCGTCTGCCCGGTGTGTCTCGGACTGCCCGGCGCGCTGCCGGTTCCCAATCAGGCCGCCATTGAGTCGACCGTGCTCTGTGGCCTGGCGACCAACTGCGAGATCGCACGCTGGAGCCAGTTCCACCGCAAGCAGTACTTCTATCCCGACATGCCCAAGGACTACCAGATCTCCCAGTACGACCTGCCGTTTTGTGCCGATGGATTCGTCGACGTCGAGGTAGACGGCAAGCTGGCCGAGGAGCGCCTCGACGTCGCGACTGCGGCTGCGCTCGAAGGCGGCCCTGTCTCGCTGCTCGACGACGGCACCGGCTACCGCACGCGCATCGGCCTCACGCGCATCCACCTGGAGGAAGACACCGGCAAGATGATCCACGTGGGTGGCTCGGAGGGTCGCATCTCAGGCGCCACGCACAGCCTCGTGGACTTCAACCGTGCCGGCACGCCGCTTATCGAGCTTGTGAGCGAACCCGACATCCGCACTCCCGAGGAGGCCCGTCGTTTTGCGCAGAAGCTGCGCCTCATATGGGTGTCGCTGGGTATCTCGGACTGCTCGATGGAGGAAGGCTCCATGCGCGTCGACGCCAACGTGTCGATTCGCCGCCGAGGGGACACCGAGCTTGGCACCAAGGCCGAGCTCAAGAACATGAACAGCTTCAAGAACATGCACGATGGTCTCGCTGCAGAGATCATCCGCCAGGTCGAGCTGGTCGAGGCGGGCGGCCGCGTTGTGCAGGAGACGCGTCACTACGACGTGGGCGCCAAGCGCACCAGCACCCTGCGCAGCAAGGAAGAGGCGCACGACTACCGCTACTTCCCCGAGCCGGACATGGTTCCCTTCGAGTTCTCCGAGGCGTTCATCGACGACATCCGCGGACGCCTTCCTGAGCTGCCCGACGCCAAGCACGCGCGCTTCATGGCCGACTACGGCGTCCCCGCGCACGATGCGACCATTCTCACCGGCGACTTCGACCTCGCCGAGTTCTTCGAGAGTGCGGTCACCATCGCCGGACCGGCGCGCGCAAAAGCCATCAGCAACGTGATGCTGGGCGACCTCTCGGCGTACCTGAACTCGGCTGGCCTCACCGTTAACGACTCCAGGGTGGTTCCGGCCATGGTCGCCGAGCTCGTCGTGCTCGTCGAGGACGGCACAATCTCCGGTAAGCAGGCCAAGGAAGTCTTCCTCGACATGGCCGAGACCGGTGATGCGCCCGGCGCCATCGTCGAGCTCAAGGGCATGCGGCAGGTCAGCGACAGCGGCGCGATCGAGGCCGTCGTGGACAAGCTCATCGCCGAGAACCCCGGCCAGGTCGAGGGCTATCGCGGAGGCAAGACCGGGCTTATCGGCTGGTTCGTTGGCCAGGTCATGCGCGAGATGGGCGGCCAGGCCAACCCTGCCGTCGTGAATGAGGTGCTGAAGCGCAAGCTCGAAGGTTAGACCCCGTCACCCCGTGAAAGGACTTCTCATGACCACACCAGCCGAGCTCGAGACCCGGTGGACCGATTTCCGCAACCCTGCAGAAGAAGATGACGGCGTCTCGCTCGATGAGATCGCCGCTGAGAGCTTCGTCGTGGTGTACGCCGATCAGGGCGGCGCCGGTGCCGAGGAAGTCGACCTTCGTCTGGCGCTTTCGTTCGAGTCGCCCGCAGACTGTGCCGCGTTTCTTCGCTATTCCGAGCTGCCCCGCTGCGTCGCGTGGGATTCCGGCTCACGCGTTGAGCCCGTCGAAGACTACTACGCGTACCTCGGCGGCTACAGTGACGATCGCCGCGACGGGTTCCGTGCCTGCGCAGGAGAGCTTGAGGCGGTAGTCACCGGTGCGAGCGACGATATCGATTCCGCGATCTCCCACTTCAACGTGATCTGCGCAATCACCGAGCCGCGCCTGTTCGTGATCGCCTGGGGCGACATCGGCACGGTGCTGCTGAGCCCGAAGTTCGACGAGGACTTCGCCGAGATGCTCTCCTACGAGCCCGACGGTCAGGTCGCCGAGCTGCTCGCTGCACTCAAGAGCGGCACGTTCGATGCTAGCAACCCCGAGCACCTGGAGCTTGCGACTATTGCCCTCGAGGAACTCGAAGAGTACTGATTCCGCGTCAGGAGTATGAGTGCCCGATGAGACCGACAACAG
>JBBRWO010000043.1:0-15479 GCA_038249135.1 Coriobacteriia bacterium | reverse complement strand
TCGTGCGTGCTGTAGGCGGTGACGATGCGCTGCACGAGCTTGTGGCGCACGACGTCCTTGGCCGTCAGGTCACAGAACTCGATATCGGTGACACCGTGCAGGATGTCCCTGACCGCACGCAGGCCCGACGCGCCCTTAGGGAGGTCGATCTGCGTGACGTCGCCGGTGATCACGATCTTGGACCCAAAGCCGAGGCGGGTGAGGAACATCTTCATCTGCTCGGGGCTCGTGTTCTGCGCCTCATCGAGGATGACGAAGGAGTCGTTGAGCGTGCGACCGCGCATGTAGGCGAGCGGCGCGATCTCGATCGTGCCCTTCTCGAGCAACGCCGAGGACTTCTCGCCGTCCATCATGTCGAACAGTGCGTCGTAGAGCGGGCGCAGGTACGGGTCGACCTTCTCGGTCAGTGTGCCGGGAAGGAAGCCGAGTGACTCCCCCGCCTCGACAGCCGGACGCGTGAGGATGATGCGGCCGACCTCCTTGCGCTTGAGCGACTCGACGGCCATGGCCATCGCGAGGTACGTCTTGCCGGTACCGGCGGGCCCGATGCCAAAGGTGATCGTGTTCTTGCGGATGAAGTCCACATAGCGCTTCTGACCTGCGGTCTTGGGCCGAATCGCGCGGCCCTTGTGCGTGAGGATGACGTCACCGTGCAGCGTCGTGGGCGTGCACTCGCCGTGCTTCATGAGTTCGATGGACTGCTCGACCTTGTCGGCATTGAGTCGCTCGCCGCGCTCGACCAACCCGATCATCTCCGAGAACAGCGCCGAGACGGTCTGGGAGTCGGTCAGTGGACCGGCGATCGTGATCTCATTGCCGCGGACGGCGATGTCGGATTCGAACTGGCTCTCGATGAGCATCAGCAGCGCGTCGTTTTCGCCTAGGAACTTGGTCATGTCGAGCTCGGGCGGGACGACCAGCCGTATCTGAGTTGATTCCACGGTGGACTGGTACCTCGGTTCGTAGTAGGGCAACCGGAACGGACGCATCCCTGCGCCCGAGGACTGTCATGTCGATTCTACCACCGCGACGACGGCGCCTGAGGCGTCACCGAGCGAGTAGCAACCCATCGCACACGCCGACGACCTCTGCGCGGGTCACGTCACCACGAGCGAGTTGCGTGCCCACAAGCGTCACGCGGACGTAGTCACGGGTGGTTCCGGTCACCGAGTCGGCATCCACGGTCTCGACGAGAACTTCGGTCTGCGTGCCGACGTGCGCCTCAAGGAACGCGGCGCGCTGCTGTTCTCCAAGCTCCCGGAGGTGCGCAGCTCGCTCGGCGCGTACCGACGGCTCGATTTGCACCAACTCAGCCGCCGGGGTCCCCGGCCGCACACTGTAGCGGAACACGTGCAGCTTCGAAAAGCCGATCTCGTCTGCGAACGCGAGCGTCTCGGCGTGGTGCGCAGCGGTCTCGGTCGGAAATCCCGCGATGACATCGGTTGTCAGGGTCAGTCCCGGCAGCGCCTCGCGCGATGCGAGCACGATCTCCCGGTAGCGCGAGGTCGTATAGGCTCTCCCCATCGCCGAGAGGACCTCATCGCACCCACTCTGCAGCGGCACGTGCAGGTGGTGACACGCGGCTGGGGTCTCGGCGAGTGCGGCCAGCAGGTGCGGCGTGAGATCTGGCGGCTCGATGCTCGAGAGCCGCAGGCGGGTGACGCCTGTGGTGGCGACCGCTCGGATGAGGTCGGCGAGATCGGCGCCGCTCGCAGGATCACGATACCTGCCGAGGTTGATGCCGGTGAGAACGACCTCGCTGACTCCGGCCGCGACAAGCGAGTCAACTTCTGCGACCACGGCTGCCAGCGGCTCACCACGGGGCACGCCACGCGCGTACGGGACGATGCAGTAGGTGCAGAAGTTGTCGCAGCCGTCCTGGATCTTGACGGACACGCGGGTGCGGAATGCCGCGGATCCGGCCCTGACCAGGGGTGACGCGGGCTCGGCGAGGGCCAGGTGATCCGCGACTCGAGCTGCGACCAGGGTCTTGTCGGTCTCGACCACGACTCGCGCTCCGAGCGCGCGGACCGCGTCTGCGTCAACCGCCGCCAAACAGCCTGTCACAACGACCAACGGCTCGTGGGGCAGTCTCAACACGTGACGAACGGCCTTGCGCGCCTTGGCGTCCGCCTCGGCGGTGACGGTACACGTGTTGATGACAACCACGTCGGCCTCGCTCTCCTCGGCGATGGAGACGCCCCAGCCGAGCAACTCGGCCGCGATCGATTCGCTCTCGACACGGTTGACCTTGCAGCCCAGAGTGCGAAACGCGACCGCCACCCCTGGTGAACCGCTCATGACGCGTTGCCGAGACCGCCGAGTTCGTACACGACGAGCGCGGTGGCGACCACTCCCGCCGTCTCCGCACGCAGGATCGTGGGGCCGAGCGTGCAGGTGAGCGCTCCCGCGGACCGGAGTGCCACGACCTCGTCGGCGGAGAGTCCGCCCTCGGGACCGACCACGATGGCGACTCTGGCGGCGGGTGCCGGCTGCACCTGCACGAGCTGGGCGCGCACGAGCTGCGCCTGTGCGAGCTGCGATGCGACTCCTGCGCCGCAAGCATCCTCCCACGCGACCAGCACGATATCGAACGCCGTAAGCAGCGACCCCAACCTGGAACCGGGAACCGGGTCCGCGACGACCGGGACGCGCGATCGTTTCGACTGCTTGGCGGCCGCCTGAGCGACGCGGCGCCAGCGATCACCACGCTCGGAGCACTTCGCCGCGTCCATTCGCGCGACCGTGCGGTCGAACAGCACCGGCTGTATCGCCGCTACGCCGACTTCGACCGCGCCCTCGACAACGTCATCGTTCTTGCTGCCCTTGAGGACGCCGAACACCAGTGTCACGTCAGGTTCTGGGGCCTTCGCCAGCGCCTCCAGCAACTCAACGGTCAGGGCATCGCCGTCAACCGCGTCAACTCGCACGCGCCACACCACGCCGCCGGGCTCGGCCAGGTCGATCTCCTCGGCGACGCGCAGGCGGAGCGCGCGAACCGCATGACGAGCGTCATCAGCCGACAACGGCGCGCCAACGACCGCTCCGACGCCCGGCGCGTTCAGTGGCTCTGTGAGAAAGAAGCGGTGTCGCGACATCGGCCGCTCTACGCCCCGAGCCAGTCTTTGAGTTTCTGGAGCGGCGTTTTGTGCTCGGCGGTGGCATCACCAAACTCCGCGGCGAGCTCCTCAAGCAATTCGCGCTGGCGCTTGGTGAGCTTTCGAGGCACGTCGATGTTGACGTGAACAATCAGGTCACCGCGACCGGAACCACCCGCCCGCGGCATGCCTTGGCCCTTCACGCGCACGGTATCGCCGTGCTGTGTTCCGGCGGGAATCTCGACCATGTTCTCCTCGAGAATTCCCCGCAGGCTCAGCTCCACGCCCAAAGCCGCCTGAGCGATCGTGACGGTCGCGCGGCAGTGCAGGTCGTTACCCTCGCGATGGAGATAGTCGTCCGCCTTTACGCGAACGACGATGAGCAGGTCGCCGGCCGCGTGATTGCGAACTCCCGCCTCGCCAAGCCCGCGAAGCCGGATCTGCTGACCGTCCTGTATGCCGACAGGAATGGTGACCGTGACGTGCTGGCGGTCGGGCTCACGCCCGGTACCCTGGCACTCCTCACACGGCGACTCAACGACCTGCCCGGTTGCTCCGCAGCGTTCGCATGGCACGGAAGTCTGCATCGTGCCGAGAAACGTCTTGCGCATGGCGACGCGCTGTCCGGAACCGTGGCAGTCGGGACAGGTGATGACATCGCTGCCGTCAGCCGCACCCGTGCCGTCGCACACATCGCACGTCGAGAGACGATCGATGACGACTTCCTTCTCGGCACCGGTCGCGGATTCCTCGAGTGTGACGACGATCTGCATCGACATGTCGCGGCCCTCGAGGCGAACACCACGTCCGCCCCCGCCGCCGCCACCGAAGAACGTGGAGAAGAGGTCTTCCATCGTGAAGCCACCCGCGCCGCCGCCAAAGAGGTCGCCCACGTCCGCGTACCCGTAGCCGCCGCCTCCGCCACCCTGCGGCCCGACTGACCCGAAGCGATCGTACTGGTCGCGCTTCGCGGGATCCGAGAGCACGTCGTAGGCCCCATTGACCTCTTTGAAGCGCTCCTCGGCGTCCGAGGCCTTGTTCACGTCAGGGTGCAGTTCGCGCGCCTTGCGGCGAAACGCCTTCTTGATCTCATCAGCCGACGCGGTCTTCTCCACGCCGAGAAGTTCGTAGTAGTCCTGAGTACTGGAGGGCACGTGCAACGTCCTTTCCTGTGGTCTTAGCTCAGAGAGTCGGTCAGACCATCAGCGACAATGCGCACTGCCGCCATGGCACGGGGATAGTCCATTCTGGTCGGTCCGATGACGCCGACGACGCCCTCGCCGTTGGCCGTACCGTAATTCGTCGCGACGATACTCACGTTGTCGAGCACCGTGCGCCGGTTCTCGTGCCCGATGCGCACCGTGATCTCATGCGTTCCCATCGCGTCAGAGAGCGCCTCGAGTACCGAAATGCTGTCCTCGAGAAACTCGATGAGCGGCCGCGCGCGCTCCGCATCGTGAAACTCCGGCTGAGCCAGCAGCGCCGGCACGCCCACGTGATGTAGACGATCGCGGTCGGCCTCCTCCAGAGCGTCGAGGATGACGTCGATGATACTGCCGACAAGCCCGTCCGGCGCATGTCCGTCTGCGGCATGCACGGACTCGATCGCGTCGCGCAATGGACGAATCTCCGAGGCGCGCTTGCCGTCCAGAGCGGCGTTCATCGCCCGCTCGATCTCTGCGAGCCTCTCCGGTGTCGACTCGGCCGCGAGTTCGATCGACCGGTTCACGACCTGCCCGGACGACGTGATCAGCACGAACACCGCACGTCTGGGTGTAAGCGACAACAGGTCGATGCGTCGCACGCACGACAACGACACGCTGGGGGCCATCACCACCGCCAAGCAGCTGGTGAGCTGGGTGAGGGCGACGCTGGTCTCGCGCATCAGGTCGTCGACCTCTGCCGCGCGCGAGGGTACCGCAGCCATCGACTCGCCCGCGCGGCTCGGAGCACCGCTTTCGATAAGTGCATCGACGAACGACCGGTATCCGGTATCCGTGGGCATGCGCCCTGCCGAGATGTGCGGCTGCAGAACAAAGCCCGTCTCCTCGAGAATAGAGAGCTCGTTGCGCACGGTCGCCGGGCTGCAGCCGAGCTCGTAACGATCCACGAGCGTCTTACTGCCCACCGGCGTGGCGCTGGCTATGTACTCTTCAACGAGCGCGGATAGCACGCGACGTCGACGTTCGTTCAACACTGATCCTCCTCCGTGTGCGCCGGGTGGCACACTGCGCGAACCGCGCGTTTGGCACTCAAGTATAGCGAGTGCTAACGACAGCGAGAACCGCGCCTACTCGATCCCCTGCCAGATTCGCCCGAAGACCCTGTTGCCCAGTAGCCATCCTCGTACCGTGACGCGCCAGCGAGGTGCGACATCGCCATCCACGGAAAGCTCCACCAGCCCATCTGACTCCAGGCCCTCGAGCACAGCCGTGAGCCCCGCTGAGGAGATCTGCTCGGCTGGAACGCCGGCGGTCAGGCGCATGCCGAGCATGACATCCTCACGGCCAGCCTCCTCGGCCGAGAGGAGCTCGATGTCCGCCGGTTCCGCAAGCGGATGCCGGATGAACTCGGCCGTATCCGGTGTGGTCGTGAAGCGCGTTCGGCCGTGTGGCCCAGCGTCGGGCAGCGCCGGTTCGCTGCCGGCCCAACCTTCGCTCTCGGCGACCCGCGCAAACGCGTCGCTCGGCATCATGCTCGCGGCGCTCGGACCCAGGCCGAGGTAAGCACGACCGGTCCAGTAGGAGCTGTTGTGGCGCGACTCCTGGCCGTGACGAGCGTAGTTTGCGACCTCGTAACGGCCCAGTCCGGCCTCGCCAAGTACCTGCTCGGCGGTCTGCATCATCGCAGCCGCTACGTCGGGGTCAGGCTCGGGAGTTGAGCCGGCTTCGACCCTCTCGGCCAGTGGCGTGCCCTCTTCGACCGACAGCGGGTAGACGCTCATGTGACCCGCGCCGGTTCCCAGAGCCGCCGTCAGAGTCGTGCGCCAGGACGTCTCGCTCTGCCCCGGAACGCCGCAGATCAGGTCCACCGAGAACGCCTGGCCGCTGCGAGCGAGCACGCCGGCTGCAGCGAGCGCACCCGCGGCCGAGTGCCTGCGACCAAGCGTCTGCAGCACGGCATCGTCCAGGCTTTGCACGCCGAGCGAGAACCGATTGACGCCTGCCTGCGCAAGGCGTTCTATGAGCGCTTGGTTCGTGGTGTCAGGGTTCGTCTCGACCGTGATCTCGGCATCTGGCCGCAACGAGCCAATCTCGCGCAGACCCTCAACCAGCCGTACCAGTTCGCCACCCAGCACCGTTGGGGTGCCGCCGCCAAAGTACAGCGTCGGCACGTCGTCGAGCAGGTCATAAGAGGCCCAGTGAGCCGCCGCAAAGAGGACTGCATCCACGTACGGCGCGTGCCAGCGACAATCGCTCACGGCGCTCTCGAAGTCACAGTATGCGCACTTGGACAGGCAGAACGGCACGTGGATGTAGAGTGCAACGGTTAGCGGCGCCTGCGTCTCGATGTCGAGATCACTCATCCGGACCCCGATCGATGAAGTCGCGATACTCGACCAGCAGCGCGTCGAGCTCCGCATAGTCCTTGCAGTCGTTGACACGCCTGCGGACGATGGACGCACCCGGCATCCCGTGGATGTACCAGGCGACGTGCTTGCGCATACGGAAGTACACGTGCTCGCCAGCGAACGCGACGAGAGCCGCCGCGTGCTCGCGAGCCATGTCGATGCGCTCGAGCGCAGTCGGAGGATCGATGCGCTCGCCTCGGTCGATCAGCGCTCGGGCTTCTCGGAAGATCCAGGGATTGCCCTGCGCACCTCGCGCGACCATCACCGCGTCCACGCCGGTCTCATCAAGCATCCGCACCACGTCGTCTGCCGAGAACACATCGCCCGAGCCGATCACCGGCACAGCGACGGCCTGTTTGACCGCAGAGATGGCCTTCCAGTCGGCCGGGCCGCGATAGAACTGCGCCCGCGTGCGACCGTGGACCGCAACCGCCGAGGCACCCGCCTCCTGCATCGCGAGCGCGAACTCGACCCCGTTGACCTCGCCTTCGTCCCATCCCTTGCGGAACTTCACCGTCACGGGGACCGGAACTGCCGCAACGACCTCGCGCACTATCTGCGAGGCGAGCTCCGGCTTACGCATCAGCGCGCTGCCTTCGCACTTGTTCACCACTTTGGCGACCGGGCAGCCCATGTTGATGTCGATGAGCGCAACGTCGTCGCCATACCGCGCGCAGATCGCTGCAGCCTGCGCGGCCATCATCTCCGGCTCAGCGCCAAAGATCTGCACGGCGCACGGCGTCTCCTCGGGCGACATGGTCAGCAACGCCCGCGAGGTCGTGCCTTCGGGGTTGTAGTGCAGCCCCTTGGCGCTGACCATCTCGGTGTACGTGAGGCCGGCGCCCAGCCGTTTGCAGATGCCGCGAAACGGCGCCTCGGTCACGCCGGCCATGGGCGCAAGCAGCACGTTGTTGTGGGCGAGGATGGCAGCGACGGGAGTACCGGGCATGACGAGACCTCCGCAGCAGCGCTACTCGTCCACCTTCAGGATCGCCATGAAGGCTTCCTGCGGGACTTCGACGCTACCGATGTTCTTCATGCGCTTCTTGCCCTTCTTCTGCTTCTCGAGCAGCTTGCGCTTACGGCTGATGTCGCCACCGTAGCACTTGGCGATGACATCCTTGCGCATGGCGCGAACCGTCTCGCGGGCAAGGATCTTCTGTCCGATGGCGGCCTGGATCGGCACCTCGAACATCTGCCGAGGAATGATTTCCTTGAGCTTCTCGGTGAGCACCTTGCCACGGTCGTAGGCCTTGTCCTTGTGCACGATGAACGACAGCGCGTCGACCGGCTTACCAGCAAGCAGAATGTCGAGCTTCACCATGTTGCCGCGACGATAGCCGATTGGCTCATAGTCGAGGCTCGCGTACCCCTTGGTGCGGCTCTTGAGCTGGTCGAAGAAGTCCATGATGAGTTCAGAGAGCGGCATCTCGTAGTGCAGCTCCACGGTCGTCTTGCTGAGGTACTGCATGTCGATGAAGCTCGCGCGCCGGCTTATCGAGAGATCCATGACCGCACCAACATAATCAGGCGGCACGATGACCGTCGTCTTGAGGAACGGCTCCTCAACGTAGTCGAGCTTCGACGGATCCGGCATGTCCTGCGGCGAGTGGATGACCAGCTCTGTGCCGTTGGTCTGGAACACGTGGTACTCGACCGATGGCGCGGTTGCCAGAAGCTCCAGGTCGAACTCGCGCTCGAGCCTCTCCTTGATGACCTCCATGTGAAGCAAGCCGAGGAACCCGACGCGGAAGCCGAACCCCAGCGCGTGGCTCGATTCAGGCTCGTAGATGAGTGCAGGATCATTGAGCGTGAGCTTGTCGAGTGCATCGCGGAGCTCCGGATACTGGTCCCCATCGATCGGGAACAGCCCGGTGAACACCATCGGCTTGACCTCGCGGTAGCCGGGGAGCTGCACGGTGGTGCCGCCTCGTGCGAGGGTGACGGTATCGCCCACCTTCACCATCGACGGGTCCTTCAGGCCGGTGATCAGATAGCCGACCTCGCCCACGCCGAGGGAGTCGACGGGCACGTTGGCGGGACGACGAACGCCCACCTCTTCGACGTCCGTCACGATGTCAGTCGCCATCATGCGGATCTTCAGGCCCTTCTTCACCGAGCCGTCGAACACGCGAATGAGCGCGACGACGCCGCGGTACGCGTCGAAGTAGCTGTCGAAGATGAGCGCTGTCAGAGGCGCATCCGGATCGCCCGATGGCGCCGGAACGTACTTGACGACGGCCTCCAGGGCTTCTCGGACACCTTCGCCTGTCTTGCCACTTGCCAGCACCGCCTGATCGGCGGGTATGGCGAGGCCTTCTTCGATCTCGTGACGGACACGCTCGGGATCGGCGGCCGGCAGGTCGATCTTGTTGATGAGCGGGATGATCTCGAGGTGAGCGTTCATCGCCATGAGCGCGTTGGCGACGGTCTGCGCCTCGACGCCCTGTGTTGCGTCGACGACGAGGATCGCGCCTTCGCACGCCTCAAGCGAACGGCTGACCTCGTAGGTGAAGTCGACGTGTCCGGGTGTGTCGATGAGGTTGAGCTGGTACGTCTCGCCATCATCGGCGTCGTACATGACGCGAACGGCCTGCGCTTTGATGGTGATGCCGCGCTCGCGCTCGATATCCATCGAGTCGAGCACCTGCTCCATCATGTCGCGGTCCGCCACGGTATGCGTGAGCTGAAGGACGCGGTCGGCAAGCGTCGACTTCCCGTGATCGATGTGCGCGATGATCGAGAAGTTGCGTATGTGTGTGGGATTCGTCATAGCGGTTGAGTGTAGCAGGCTGGCCGCCACTCGCCGAGATGTGGGAACGATTCGCGCCGCAATCGGTCGCATTGGCTACGCCCGATACCGTGTGATAGACTTTCGGGGTTCATCGCACCCCACTGCGACGGGCACCATCGAATTCGCTTGGAGGAACAGGCACCGTGGCAAACATTAAGAGTCAGAAGAAGCGCGTCCTTACCAACGAGAAGGCGCGTCTCCGCAACAAGGCGGTCAAGAGCGAGCTCAAGACAGCCACCAAGAAGGTCCACGCTGCAGTCGAGGCCGGCGACGCTGTCGCTGCCAACACCGCCGCACTTGACGCGAGCCGCTTGCTCGACAAGGCCGCCAGCAAGGGCGTTATTCACGCCTCGCAGGCTGCCAACCGCAAGTCAGGCATCATGAAGCTTGCCAACGGCGTAACCGCCTAACCGCAAACCTTCACAATCCAGCGTTCGAAAGCGAGTCGGGGATCCCGGCTCGTTTTCATTTTCCCCTCGGTCTCTGCGGCCGACTTGAGAATCTCGATCAGCTCGCCAGGCGCAAATGCGCGCACTTGACGCGGAAGGTTCTTGACCATCCAGTCCGGGCGACCAAGAGTGGCTGCGACCATCGGAACTGCACCCTCGCCGCGATCGACCAGCGCACCAACCGATATCAGGTCGCGAATGATCCGCAGACTCAGGGCATGGAGACCGTAGATGCTTTCGCCGTCTCCGAGTAGCTGTTCCATCAAGCGAAAGGCCGTCGCGCAGTCGCGATTGGCGAGCGCCGCGGTGAAGTCGAATATGGACGCCTTCGCAGTTCGCGCGACCACCGCCTCGACATCCTCGCGCGTGAGCTGCACACGATCGCCCGCGAATCCCATGATCTTATCGGACTCGACGACGATTCGTCGCAGGTCCTTACCCACGTAGTTGACCAGTAGCTCAGCAGCGTTCGCGGGAAGATCACGGCCGCGGGCAGCGAAGATCTTCTGGACCTCACGAGGCCATTCTGAGCGAGTCGGTCCCTGACGCTCCAGGATCCCGTTGATCTTGTCCACGGCCTTGTACAGCCGGGTGTTCTTCGCGATCTTCTTGGCCACCAGCGCGAGGATCGTCGTCTCGGCGGGATTCCCCACGTAATCGATGATCCGCTCGGTCCCATCCTTGTCCAACTTGTCGACGTTTCTGACCACCACAAGTCTTCGCTCCGAGGCGAACGGCAGCGTGTTGCAGGCTGCAACGACCTCATCGGCACTCGCGGACTCTCCGTCAAACGTCTCGGAGTTGAAGTCGAGATCGGCCAGTTCGCCGACCTCGCGCTTGAGCGCATCGAGCGCCTGCTCGACCTTGATGTCCTGGTCACCGTAGATGAGATAGACGGGCTTGTATTCAGAAAGGGGCTTGGCCATGGGTCTCCGTGGTTGTCGCGCTGTGGCGCGTGAGTCGGACAGCGCTTTAGTTTCGCACACGGCTCCTCACTGCGCACCCGCGGGCCGACCCTGAGACCGTGATATCGCCTCCGACATCGGTGCGGATGACGCGTGCGCCGGCCAAACCCAGCTGGCGCAACGTCGATCGCGTAGGGTGGCCGAAGCGGTTACCGGTGCCGACGCTGATCAGCGCCCACTCCGGCTTCAGCAACGACATCGAGCTGTCCGTTACTGCGCCGGCACTGCCATGGTGACCCACCTTCAGGACATCGACGTCGCTCAGCCGACCAGCTCGGCCAAGCTCGTCGAGCACCTCCCCCTCCGCGTCGCCCGTCAGCACAGCCGAGAAGCCCGGAGCGATCGCGCGGATAACCACGCTGGACTCGTTCTGTGCACCATCGGAGACCGGTGTCATCGGCCAGAGGGTCTCCAGCGTCACCCCGCCGACGGATATCACGTCACCGGAGGCGAGCTCGCCGACGTCGTCCTCCCCGACCAGCCTGACGGCGAAGGTGCGTGCTTCGGAGGGCTCCCCTGCAGCGCCAGAAGCAAAGTAGACCCTGTCAACCGCAACGAGTCCTTCAAGCGCAGGGAGTCCGCCTGAATGGTCCGCGTGCAAATGGGTGATCACCACGGCGTCCAGGCGACGCACGCCGGCTCGCCCAAGAGCCGCACGCAGGTCTCCGGGGGACGGTCCTGTGTCGACGAGAACCGCATGCGCCCCATCGCGCACCAAGATCGCGTCACCTTGTCCGACATCGAGTACGGTGATCGTCGGACCGACGGCCGGCGGCGGTCCGATTCCCACGAGCGCCCACGCTGCGAGCAGCAACCCCACCGCAGCCCGGGCGCGTATCCGAGTCGGTCGGGGCCACGCAACCCACAGTGCGGTCAGCCCCCCCACGCACACTAGTGCGGAAGCGGCGGCCGAGAAGCCCAGGGGAACGGCGGCGTAAGGCAGCCCGGCAAGCTTGGCCGCAACCGAAGTCGCCAGCGCACCGATCGCGCCCCCCAGCCGAAGAATGAGCGCTCCCAGTGGTGCAATCACTCCGTGCGTCGTCAGCCCCGTGAGTCCGATGAGCAGTGCCAGGTCGACCAGCGGCCCGACGAGCAGATTCGCCAGCGGCGCTACTAGTGAGAACATCCCAAACGTTGAAACGGTGAGCGGCATCGTTATCGCGGTCGCCGCCAACGTGAGGGCCATCGGCTCGGCCAGCCACCCCAACCGTCGAGGAAGCGCCACCTCCAGCCACGCCGCAATCAGTCGGGCAAAGAACACCAGCCCGGCAACTGCGGCCACTGAGAGCTGGAAGCCAAGGTCGAACGCATTGGCGGGACTGCCTACTAGCACACACACCACTGCCACCGCGAGCGCGGCACCAGCGTCTCCCCTTCGTCCACCCAGCCACGCGGCTGACGCCACCAGCGCCATGAACCATGCGCGCACGGCCGACGCCTGCACGCCTGAGAAGACCACATATGCGCCGACGATGCCGCCAATCGTCACTGACCGAGACATCCTCCCTGCACCCAGTGCGGTGAGCAGCCAGCCCACGACTGCGGCCACGACAACCAGGTGGCTCCCGGACACTGCAACAAGATGGGTGAGTCCGGTAGTGCGAAAGTCAGTCTCGGCAGGCGTACCCGCGAGCCGGCGGCGATCGCCTAAGACGACCCCGGCCAGCAGATCGCCTCCTGTTCCGGGAACGCGGGCGATACGGGCCACCGCCCACGCGCGGAGCGGTCCTATGCGCCCACGAACGCTCGGTGCCCATCCACGCACTCGAAGTTGACGCGCTGTGATGCTGCCAACCTCGCCGAGCCGCAAGCTTCGTCGCCCTCGCTCGTCGGCGAGCGGCGGCTTGAGAGAACCGATAACCTCGAGGCTGGACCCAAGCTCCGGGGCCGTTTGACCGCGCGGGAGATTCAATCGCACACGCATACCGCGAGCGGGACCTTCGAGCACGCGTGCGGGAGCGCTCGCACCGAACGAGCCCTGACTGACGTCACCGAGCACTTCGAGCCCCCACGTGGTCGTTCGCTCCGCTTCCACATGGGCGACCTCGGCCCTCCAGTGAGTCCAGTACAGCGCGCCGAGCGCGAACCCCGTCAGTAGACCGCCGACCACGAGTACCCGCGCCCCGCCCACACCGCTCACCATGACAAAGCCCACCATCGACGCAGACGCGAATATCCATGCAGCCCACGCCCACGCAGGAACCACATTGCCACCCGAACGCCAGCCGGCCCACACCACCGACTCGGCGACGAACACGCCCGACCACACCGCCACGGCGAACCACATGAGGTACGGCAGGGAGGGCCTGAGAATCGCAGCGGGGCGATCGCTATCGGACGCACACACGAGGTTTGAGCTCCTCGAGCTTCTTAGGACCGATTCCCGCCACGCGCCCCAGATCATCTGCCGAGGAGAACGGCCCGTTGGCCTCACGATCGGCAACGATCTTGGCGGCGGTGGACGGACCCACGCCTGGCAGCGTATCCAACGCGGTTGCGTCCGCGGTGTTGATGTTCACCTGCGCCGATCCGCCCGCGGCACCACTCGGGCCCGCGGGGCCGCCACCGACACCGCCCCCGGCGGGTGCCCCACTCACTGCTCCGCGTGCAAATTCATCCGCTGTGGGTACCGTGATCTGCTCGCCATCCGCCACCACTCGTGCGAGGTTGACACCCGCCTGCGCGGCGTTCGCCATCAGGCCGCCCGCCGCGCTAACCGCATCAGCGACTCGCGCACCGGCAACCAACTCATACATGCCGGGTCGTCGCACCGCTCCCACCACATGTACGTAGACCGCCGTAGTGGTCGCGCTCGCCGCGGCCTCGCCACCCGCACTCCCGTGTTCAGCGGCCCCGTCACTGCCCGCAGCGCCCCCGGAATCTGACGCTGCTTCCCCTCCTGCATCCGCCGCTACGACCTCCCGCGCACTCGCCGTAGCCGACGGCGCGGTGTCTCGCGGCCACCAGCGCCACGCGGCACCGAGAACCACGATCACGCACACGGCCAGCACCGCGGCGACGACTGCAGGTGGCGTCCCCGCTACACCTGCCCGGCGTGCCAGCTCGCCAAGTTTTGTCTCGATCTGCTCGCGCATGATGAAGAACGCCCCTCTCGCCGTGACGGCGGAAGGGGCGTCGTCGGTGCGCTGAACGGAATGGCCGCCGCGTGATCCTGCGGCGTTCACCCATCCTGGCATCTAGGCCTTACCTTGCTCTTACTCGGAGCCAACCACACGCGGCCGACTCCGCGATCAATCAGCGAACCACCACACAGCCCAGCGACCGACCTCAGCCCGCCACCACGACGCTGACGAGCTTCCCGGCCACAACGACGACCTTCTTCACGTCCTTGCCCTCGATCAGCGCAGCAACGGAATCAAGCGCCGCCGCGATGATCGCATCCTCGGGCATATCCGCGGCGACCGTGATCTTGCCGCGCACCTTGCCGTTGACCTGCACAGCCAACTCGAGCTCGTCTGCGACGCACGCCGACGCGTCGAAGAGCGGCCACGACTGCAGATGCACCGATTCGGCCCCGCCCAGCACCACGCGCCACAGCTCCTCAGCCATGTGGGGCGTGAACGGCGCGATGAGCAGCGTCAGCGTCTCGGCCACGTGCCTCATCAGCGCGAGGTCACGCGAGCCAGCCGGGACCGCTCGGCGATAGTCGTTGGCCGCGTTAGTGAGTTCCATCAGCGCCGAGATGGCCGTGTTGAACTGGAAGCGCGCCATGTCATCGGTCGCCTTGCCGATGCTGCGATGCAACTCGCGATGCAGCTTCTTGGCTTCGGGGTCGCCAGCGGCAAGCACTCCGCATCCGCCCGCGGTCTCATCGGCGACCTCATCCACGAGTCGCCAGACGCGGCCGAGGAAGCGGAACATGCCGTCGAGGCCCTCGAAGCTCCACTCGAGATCCTTGTCGGGCGGGGCCATGAACAGGATGTAGGCGCGCAAGGTGTCACAGCCGTACTCGGCGATCATGTCCTCCGGGGCGACCACGTTACCCTTGGACTTGCTCATCGTGGTGCCGTCGAGCTTGACCATGCCCTGCGTGAGCAGGTTGGTGAACGGCTCGCCGAAGTCGATCATGCCCAGATCGCGCAGCACCTTGGTGAAGAAGCGCGAATAGAGCAGGTGCAGAATCGCGTGTTCGATACCGCCGATGTACTGGTCCGCCGGCATCCAGTGGTTCGCATTCTCCTTGGAGAATGGCAGCGTGTCGTTCTTCGCATCGGTGTAACGCAAGTAGTACCAGCTCGAGCACGTGAACGTGTCCATCGTGTCGGTCTCGCGCTTCGCGGCGCCGCCACACGTGGGGCACGTCGTCTCGTAGAACTCGGGATGATCGGCGAGCGTCTCGCCCTTGGTGATGTCGACGTTCATCGGTAGCACGACCGGCAGGTCCGCCTCGGGCACCGGCACGAGGCCGCACGCCGGACAGTGGATCGCCGGGATCGGGTTGCCCCAGTAGCGCTGGCGGCTGATGAGCCAGTCGCGCAGACGGAAGTTGATGCTCTCTCGGCCCTGGCTGCGCTCGGCGAGCCACGCGGTGACCGCGAGCATCCCCTCGCTCCCCTTGCCGCCCGCCAGCCCGTCGAACTC
>JBBRWO010000042.1:0-15597 GCA_038249135.1 Coriobacteriia bacterium | reverse complement strand
GCTGCCCGCTGCGGTGCTCGCCCTCTTCCTCGACCGGCTGCTGACCATCCCCGGCTGGTCCGAGCCTCGAGTGGGTGACCGCTAGATGCCGCGCCACTTCGCGTCCTACGCCGCCGCCGTCGACGCCTTGGATTCCGCTGTAGAACTCCGCCGAGAGCCGGTCGGCATCAAGATCATCCGCTCGCAAGCTGAGTTCGACGCGTTTGACGCGCCCGAGCCGCGGGCCGCCGCCTACTACTGCGCGCTGGTGAAACTCGCCGCGCGCGGTTACCGCTACAAACTCGCGCCGCGCCACTTCAAGTGCGGTGCCGCCGCCCACCTGCTTGGCGTCGAGCCGGTCGCCGATGAGATCGGCCGTGCCGACGAGTACGTGGCGTGCGGACTCTACGCTCACGGCGACGCGGCACTCGGTGCGCTCTCGGGTGTGCCCACGCTCGAGCCCGGCGTGGCAGGCGTGGTCGTGGCGCCGCTCGCGAGCTTCTCGGCGGACGAGGCTCCGGACGTGGCGATCATGGTGACATCGACGTACACCGCGATGCGGCTGGCGCAGGGCTACGGCTTCCACCGCGCGAGCGGCGCGACGTCTCGGCTGCTGGGCATGCACGGAATCTGCGGCGAGAGCACGGCGGCACCGATGCTCTCGGGCGAGATGGGCGTGTCGCTGCTGTGCTCCGGCACGCGATTCATGGCCAAGTGGGCCGATGATGAGCTAGCGGTCAGCCTCCCCGCCGAGCAATTCGCGGAGTTCGTGGATGGCGTCCTCGAGACGCTGGCGCCCTGCGAGACCGACGCGAACAAGCGCGCCCACACCGAGCGCGCGGGCGAGCGGCTGGCGTCGTGCGACGTGAAAGTCGGGCTCGGCGAGGGCTACTACTACGACGTGTAGGCGCATCGCGCGAGCTGATTTCGGCGCGTGTCAGAGCCCTCGGCTAGAATCGGGAGTGCACCCGCCACCCCTCGGCTGGTGCACCTGACAGCACCCTGTTCTCACCACGCCGAGGAGCCATCGATGACATCATCCGTGCGGTTCGTCCATGCCGCTGACCTGCATCTCGACGCGCCGTTCCAGGGTATCGCCGCCGCGGACGCGCGGATCGGTGGCCAGCTGGCGGATGCGACCTACGAGGCGTTTCGCCGCATCATCGACGTGTGCATCGAGCGCGAGGTCGCATTCCTGGTCATCGCCGGCGATGCGTACAACTCCGCCGACAAGAGCCTGCGCGCGCAACTCCGGTTCCGGTCCGAGATGGAGCGGCTGGCCGAGGCGGGAATCGATGTGTTCATCGCCAACGGCAACCACGATCCTCAGAGCGGCTGGTCGGCGGGGCTGGTGATGCCCGACAACGTCCATGTGTTCTCGGCCAAGGCGGTCGAGCGGTTCGAGGTGGTGCGCAGCGGCGAAGTGGTCGCGGCCGTTTACGGTCGCAGCTTCGCGCGAGCGGCAGAGACCGAGAACCTGGCGCTCGACTACAAGCGCGATGTGGGCGACCCGGTCGCCATCGGCGTGCTGCACGCCAACGTGGGCGGCAACACCGACTACGACCCGTACGCGCCGGCGTCGCTCGACGACCTGCGAGCCAGTGGCATGGACTACTGGGCGCTCGGCCACATCCACAAGCAGGAAGTACTCGCCGAGAACCCCTGGATCGTCTACTCGGGCAGTCCGCAGGGGCTCAACCCCAAAGAGACCGGACCGCACGGCTGCCTGGTGGTTGAGGTTGGCGCCGATGGCACGGCGACGCTCGAGCACGTGGAGACCGGACCTGTGACGTGGGCGCGGCTTGAGGTCGACGTGAGCTGCGCTGCAGGCATCGATGATGTTCGAGCGCTGATTGTCGCGGCGCTCGACGCGCAGCGTGAGGATGCAGGGCGTAACTGCGTGGCGCGCTTGTCGCTCATCGGTCGCAGCTCGGCGCACGCGGATCTCGCACGGCCGGGAATCGGCACCCAGCTGTTCGAGGAGCTGCAAGGCGAGGCGGCGCTTGCTGAGCCGTGGCTGTGGCTCGATCGGCTCGACGATGTGACCGCACCGCCCATCGACCTTGATGCACTTCGCGGCGGCCCTGACTTCGCCGCCGAACTCGTGCGCATATCCGACGAGCTCGCAGGTGACCTGGCGGCGCTCACGGAACTCGTAGGCGAGATCGCAGCGCCGGTAGCAACCACCCTCACAGGCTATGAGCCGTCTGCTGCGCCCCCAGAACTGCTGGAGCGCGCCCGTGATGCCGCACTCGACCTTCTGTTGGCACAGGGCGGTGATGCACGATGAAGCTCTTGGCGATCGAAGCGACACGGTACGGTGCATTCGAAGGCGCGTGCCTGAGCGGGCTCGGCGAGGGTCTCACTGTGGTGCTCGGCCCCAACGAGGCCGGCAAGTCGACGATGACGGCACTCACGCGTCACGTGCTCTACGGCTATCCCGACGCTCGAACCAAGGAGTACGGCTATCTGTCGAGTGCCGGCCCTCGCGTCGCGCGTCTCATCTTCGCTGAGGACGGTGGCGAGTGGGTGATCGAGCGCATCGAGGGCAAGAACCGCGGTCCGGTAACGGTCAGCGCACGACACGGCGCCGAGAGGCCCAGCCTTCGCGAGGATCTGGTGTCCGGTGTGACGGAACAGTCGTACCGCGTCGTGTTCGGCTTCGGGCTTGATGAGCTCGCGGCTATCGAGCACGGTGACGCCAATGACATCGTGTCGCGCCTGTATGCCGCCGGCACCGGGCTCAGCGTCAACCCGATGGACGTCCGAAACCAGATCGAGGCTCGGGCTGCCGCGGTATGGTCGTCGCGCGCGCAGAAACCGGTTGTCAACATGCTTGCGGCGGACATCCGCGCCTGCAAGGAGCGGCTGCGTGCGCTCGAGACCGCCGCCGCAAACTATGCATCCGAGCAGTCGCGCCTCGCGGAGCTCGCTGCAGAGCTCCAGCCGCTCAAGGATCGCGCGGTTGAGTTGGAGACGCTCGGGCGAGTGCTTGATCGGGATGCAACGCGACTCGCGGACGCCGTCACCGTGCAGCAAGAACTCCAGACGGCAGCAGCCGATCTCTCGGCCGAGATCGCAGAACTCGAACGTGCCCGCGAGATGATCGACGTCGATGCGCGAGTCATCGCAGTCGCGCCGCAGCTGCTCGCGGTGCTCGAGGAGACGTCGGCGTTTCGCGAGCGCCTTGGTTCTCTCGAGGCCCAGGAGGCTGCGACCGCAGAGGCCCGCCGCCGCGCGGAAGCGGACGGTGCGCTTCCGGCCGGGGCTATGGACAGCGTCGCCAGCCGCAGTGAAGTGGAGCGCCGCCGAGACGAACTGACGCAACTTCGAACGGAAGCGACCGCGGCCACCCGTGCCGCGGAGACGGCCGAGGCGAGACTCTCGGCTGTCGAGAAGCACGCGGCGGAGTTCGCTCCTGCGCAAGTCGCAGGGACCACTCGTTTCGGCATGCCCAGAATCTTGGCCGTCACAGCCATGATCGCGGGCGCGGTGTTCGCCATCGCCGGCGCCCTCATGCAGCAGTACCTGGCAGCGACGCTCGGCGGCCTGCTGATCGTAGCGGGCATCATCGCGCTGACGGCGGTTCTGGCGCGCACGTCAGAGGGCACAACCTTGACGTCACCTCTCTCCGAGGATGTCGCGCGTGCACGTGCCGAGAGTGACTCGACCTCACGGCTGGCGACAGAGGCTGGCGACAGGCTCGTTGCATCGCAGTCGGCATGGACCGCTTGGCTCGCGACGCAGCAGTTGGACGCGTACGGTGACGACCCGGTAGCCGTTCGAAAGCTGCTGGATGATCTCGCCGAGCGCCAACGGCTCTTTGCAGAGGCTGATCGATACGCCAGCGAAGCCGCCCGGACACGTGAGGCTGCCGACGAGTGGGTGGTACGGCTGGTCGAGCTCACGTCGCAGTTCGATGCTAGCGCCGGCCAGATTCCGACGCTCTCGGCGGGCATCGAGCTCGCTACGCGTGCCCGCCTCGCTCTGGAGCGGGCCCGCGAAGCCGAAGCCGAGCGTGTGGAGCTCGCGCGCACACTGGATTCAAGCCGTGTCGAGCTTCGCAAGATCACGGAGAGGCTCAACGCCGCCGCCTCAGTCGCCGCAGAGATCGTGGTTCGCCATACCCTCGACGCGTCCGATCCGTTGCCTGCGCTGCAGTCGCTTGCGGCTGCGCACGGTGAGGAGCGCGACCGTTTGCGCGAGCAGCTCGAGCGTCTCGGCACTGAGCACGACGGGTTGCAGGCGGTTCTCGGCACGGAAGGTCGCGACCGTCAGATGGCCCTCGACCGCCAAGAGCTCGAGGGTCTTCGAGCGCGTGCGGATCAAGCTGCCGATCGCTACGTGGTCGACACGCTCGCTGTACGGCTACTGAATCGTGCGCGCGAGCGCTTCGAGAGCGAGCGGCAGCCGGATGTTGTTCGCACCGCGGGCAGGGTCTTCTCGGCGATGACGGGCGGGCGCTACACCGACGTGCGCGTGCCGCTCGATGGCAGCGGAGTCACCGTGCTGGCGGCGTCCGGCAAGCCCAAGACGAGCGACCAGCTCTCGCGCGGCACCGCAGAGCAGCTCTATCTCGCACTGCGCGTCGGGCTGATCGGCTCGCTCGGCACGACCGGAGCTGCGTTGCCGGTGCTCATGGACGACGTTGTTGTGAATTTCGACCCGGAGCGTCGGGCGGGCGCCGTGACGGCCATCGGTGAGCTGGCGTCGTTGCGGCAGGTACTGTTCTTCACCTGCCATCCCGAGACGGCTGCGGCGTTGACCGCAGGAGTGCCCGGTTCGAAGGTCCTGCAGATGGATCGCTGCGAACTCTAGGCGTCGCGTTGTGCTGCGCGATGGATGCGCAGCGAGTTGCCGATGACCGCGAGTGATGAGCCGGCCATGGCGATTGCCGCCCAGATGGGGGAGAGCCTGCCTGTGGCCGCGAGCGGTATCGCCACCACGTTGTAGGTGAACGCCCAAACGAGGTTCTGACCGATGATGCGGCGGCTCGCCTTCGCGATGTCGAGCAGTGCTGCCAGCGCGGAGAGCGGTGAATCCTCGCGAGTGAGCACGACGTCGGCGGCTAAAACCGCCACGTCGGATCCGCCGCTTACTGCGACGGCCAGGTCGGAGGCAGCGAGAGCTGCGGCGTCGTTGATGCCGTCGCCGACAAACGCGATCGTTCCTTCCTCGGCCAGCTCGCGGACCACGCGCTCCTTCTCGTGCGGGAGTACGTCGGCGAGCACGCGTGTCACGCCAAGCCGCTGCGCGATCGACTCGCAGGTCGCGCGCGCGTCGCCCGAGACCATCGCTGTGGCAACACCGCGGGCGGAAAGCGCCGTAATCGCAGACTCGGCCTCAGGGCGTGGCCGGTCGCTCAGCCGCACGCCGCCGAGAACCGTGCCGTTCGCCGCGACCCACACGACCAGCTCGCTGTCACCGCGCGCGGACTCGGCCATCGACGCATGGACCGGATCAAGCGTCACGCCGTTCTCTGCGAGCAACCGTTCGCTGCCGACCAGCACCCGCACGCCGCCTACACTCCCGGAGAGTCCCCGACCAGGGTGGCGCTCGACGTTGGCCGGGTCGGCCGCCGCCGCTTCCGCCTCACCCGCGGTGGCGCTTGAGGCCGCGACGATCGCTGCCGCGACCGGATGCGCGTCGCCGATCTCGATTGCGGCCGCCAATGACAGCAGTCGTGAGGTTTCCTCGGCGGAGAGTGTGGGGGGCAGGAAGCCGGTGACCGATGGCGCGCCCATCGTCAGCGTGCCGGTCTTATCGAACGCCACGACGGCGATCGAGCCTGCGGTTTCGAGCGCCGGGCCGCCTCGGAAGAGCAGTCCGCGCTTCGATCCTGCCGATATCGCCGCCGAAAGCGCCACGGGCGTCGCGAGTCCCAACGCGCACGGGCACGACACCACCAGCACCGCCACCGCGCGCTCGACCGCACCGGCCAGACCGATACCGCTCGCGAGGCTGATCATCAGCGTGGCGGCAGCGATCGCGATCACCACCGGCGTGAAGACGGCCGCCACGGCGTCGGTGACGCGCTGCGTGTGCGACTTGGCGAAAGCGGCGTCTTCCGCGAGCGAGGCCAGTCGTCCGGCGAGTGTCTCGGCACCGGCACGAGTGACCCGCACCCGGAGCACCGCCGAGAGGTTCACGGTCCCGGCCCAGACCTCGTCGCCTACGCCGACCGCCGCCGGCAGGGGCTCTCCGGTGAGTCGCGAGCGGTCGATCTCTCCCTCGCCTGCGAGCACGATCCCGTCGGCGGGCACCCGCTCACCCGGCCGCACAAGGATCACGGCCTCCGGTGGCAGGTCCGCGACCGCCACGCGCGTGGCCTGCGTCCCGCCCTCCGTCTCCGCCAACCACGCGCTTTCCTCGGCGCCGGACGCCAGCGCCGAGAGCGAGGCCGTCGCATCGCGCGTCGAGAGCGCCTCGATCCAGCGTCCCGCCAGCACGATAACGACCACGCCCGCAGCCGACTCGAAGTACGTCGGCCCGCTCGCGCTCCACACGGCCCACGCGCTGTACAGCCACGCCGAGAACGTCCCCAGTACCACCAGCGTATCCATCGTCGCACGCCGAACGCTCGCCGCTCGCCACGCGCCGATGATGAACGGCCAGCCGCCAAATATGAGCACCACCAGCGACAGCGCCCCGGCAAACGTGTCATACGCCACCACGCCGGCGAAGTCACCGCGAGCGAACGCCGGCCACGAGACCAGCCACGTCGGCCACATCACCCACATACCCACGACCGCCGACACAAACAGTCGCAGGAACAGGTCGTCGACATCCGCCCGACGGGTTGCGGCTTCGCGTGCCGGAACCGCGTGGTAGCCGAGGAGCGTGATGCGATCGGTGATGGCGTCGAGTGCGACCTGCGTCGGATCCCACGTCACGCGCAGTAGCGAGGCCGCGTAGCTGGTCTCGGCGTCGAGTACTCCGGGCAGCGCCATGAGCGCGTCTTCCAACACCAGTCCGCACGACGTGCACCACATGCCGTCGACCCTCAGGGTCTCTCGGCGGGCTCCGGCAGCGGCGGCAGCAGCGGCCTTGCGCGCACCAGCCGCCGACCCGCGAGCACGACGGTCGCCGGCGGGGGAGAGCAGCTCGGTGATGCCGGCCTCCTCGGCGGTCACGTAGACGCGCCGGCAACCCTCGCAGCAGAAGTCGTGGTCGTGGTCGTGGATGGGCCGCCCCAACACCGGCAGCCCGCACAGGTCGCACGCCGAGGAGGTGTGTGGCGTCGAGCCGGTCGCGCCGGGCGAACCGCTCACAGAGCGCCGGCCAGTGCGATGCCCTGAAGGAGCGTGACCGTCCCCAGCACCATCACCGCGCCAGCCGCCAGGGGAGCGAACCATCCCCGCGCCCGCACGCTCAGGAGTTCCGATGCCGCGCCAAAACCGGCGAGCGCGGGCACGGTGCCCAGCCCAAACGCCAGCATCGTCATCGCACCAAACAGCGGTGCGCCGGTCGCCAGCGCGGCGATCTCGACGGGCAGCAGTGGAGCACACGGTACGAGTCCCATGAGCGCACCTAGCGGGAGTCCCCACCAGCCGTCGGAACGCGCCAGCCGCGCGACGGCTCGCCCGAACCACGGCATCGAGGCGAGGGCGGCGGTCGGCTCGGGCAGGCGCGCCCTGCGGCCACGGGCCCACGCGACGAACAGTACGACGCCCATCACGATCATCACCGCGCCGGCCGCAAGCTTCAGGAACTGCGTGATGCCAACGGGTGAGAACGGTCCCGCCACAGTCGAGAGCGCTCCCGCCTCGCCCAGAAGTCCCAGCAATAAGCCGAGCAGCGCGTACGTCCCCAGTCTGCCCAGGTGATACGCCAGCTGGAACACGCCGCTGCGCCTGGCACCAGGCCGTGCTCCGGCCCGCGCCCCTGCGCCGCAGACCGCCTCGGAGTCGGTCACGCTGGCGGCGGCGACAAACGGCCCGCACATGGCCAGGCAGTGTCCAAATCCGCCGGTGAGACCCAGCAGAAAGGCCCCCCACAGCGAGAGCGTCGACAAGTTCGATGACATCGCTCCGTGCATGTGCGGGACCTTCCGGGTCAGATGCGCTTGCTAGCTGAAGGTGTAACCGGCCTGCGCGAACAACACCACGTAGATAACGGTCCACACCAGCACGCTGATAATGACGAGCTTCACGATCAACGGGACCGGGCCATGCGCCTCGGCCACGTCGCCCGCGTACTCGTGCACGGGCTCGATGGGCGCGGGTCCGGTGTCGGTCTCGGCGAGTGCGTCCTGCCGCGACTTGAGCCGGGCTCCGATGATGGTCACGGCAATGGCGGCTATGAGCGTGCATCCGATCACGAAGCTCCACACCAAGTCCGAGAGCTGCTCTCCAGCGGGCATCAGCGTGCTCCTTCCGAGCGAACCGGCATTGGATCATCGAAGTCGAGGACCGTATGCGCGGCTGAGTCGAGGTTCTTCCACTGGCCGGCGGCGACCGAGTACCACAGGCCTACGACGGCTCCAACGGTGAAGACCGCGACGGTGGCGGTCACAAGGTAGACGGCGAGGTCCATCAGTTACCACTCCCTGCGGTCGGCGAAGTAGGCTCGCTGCCGTCCGGTCCGCCCACCGCGCCGGCGAGACCGCGTGTATAGAACACGACCGCCCACTTCTGCTGGTCGGTGAGGATGTTGATCCACGCGGGCATCGCGGTCGGGTGCTTGCCGTTGTCGCCCACCACGCCCTGATCGAGACGCCAGTACCAGAAGTCGATACCGGTGGTGCTTCCGGGCTCCTCGGTCAGATTGGCCGGAGTCGGAAGCAGCACCACGCCGAGGTCACCGTCACCCATCGCCTTTGCCCCGTGGCAACCGGTGCAGAGCGTCGCGTAGAGCTGCTTGCCCTGCTCCATCGTCTCGGGAGTGGGCGAGTACGGCGCCGGATCGAGCGCGACGTACGCCGGCGGCACATCGTCGCTCACGACGGTCGGCTCACTGGGGTTCACAAACGCGTGCTTGATGTACTTGACGGTCGCCCAGCGATCCTCTGGAGAGAGCAGCAGGTGCCACTGTGGCATCGCGGCGTTGCCGATGCCGTAGCTCACCTTGTAGAACCATTCGCCGTCCGAGAACTTCTTCAGCGCCGGCTCGATGAACGTTGCCGGGACCGGCTGGAGTTTTCCGCCGGAGGGGCCGTCGCTCTGACCGGCATCTCCGTGGCACATCCAGCAGCGCTGCAGGTAGACCTGTCGGCCACGCATGAGGTCGGTGTCGGCCGGCATCTTGAGATTCTTGTCGATGTCCGCCGGGATTTCCGGATCCGCAGGCTCGGCGCCGTCCTTGGGGAGCGACAGCACGTTCTTCACGTAGCCGGCTACAAGCGAGACCTGCTCCTCGTCGAGCCACGTTTTCCACTGGGGCATCGCGCGCATGGGAAGCGACTCGCTCACACGCCAGATCCAGTCGCCATCGGCCCACGGAACATAGAGCGCATCGTCATCGAAGTTGGGCGGGCCAGGCAGGAGGCCGGCAGCGTCGGGGCCGTCGCCCGCGCCCGAGTACCCGTGGCAGAAGGCGCAGTTGGCGACGAAGATCGCCTTGCCCTTCTCCAGATTCTCGAGTGTGGGTGCGGCGAGCTTCTTGTTCGCGAACTGCTCGGGCATATCGCCCTCGTCGGTGAAGGCGGGCGTCATGTTCATGAACGCCTTCTCCTCGAACAGCATCACGAGCCACATCTCGTCGTCGGTCATCGACTGCTTCCACTCCGGCATGACCGTTCCCGGTACGCCGTCGGAGATTCGCCAGAAGAAGTAGTTGACCGGCAGGTTCTTGTACTTGGAGTCGCGCAGGTTGGCCGGACGCGCGTTGTTGATCATCGCGTAGGGGCCGTCGCCCTTGCCCGCGCAGCCGTGACACGTCAGGCAGCGTTTGGCGTAGATGTCGCGACCGCGAGCGAAGTTCTCCTCGGTCAGCTCGAATTTGTTGCGCTCGAACTTCGTGCCCAGGAAGCGGACCGGCACCATCAGGTCGGTCGACGCGGTCTGCTTGTTGCCCAGCGTATCGAGATAGGCCGCGAGCGCTCGCATCTGACGCTCAGACAAGAAGCGGAACGAGGGCATGATCGAGTTGGGTGAGTACTTGCGGGGATCGATAAAGTGGTTGATCTCCCACTGCTCGCCCCGCTTCATGCCGATGTTCGCCAGATCCGGACCGGTCCTCAGGGTACCCAGCTGGTGCGGCTGGTCGAACGCGTACTGACCCGCCTCGCTCACTCGTGAGGGGGTGACGTCTCCGGGGCGCGTGAACTGGCTGTGGCAGTACATGCAGCCGTTGCTGACGTACAGGTCTCGACCCTCCTGCTCGAGGGGGGTGTACTGGTGGGTCGTCATCGTGGGCGTCGGCTTGAACACCACGGTCGGCAGGAACACGACGAATGCCACAACCGTAAGCACTACGGCAAGGCCGCCGATGATGATGAGGCGCGGCGTCATTTTCATAGTCGCGTCTCCTCTCTACTCGCCGTCCGCATGCGCTGCGGCATGGGCGCTCAGGGGCTTGTCGGCAGGATGAGCTTTGCGTGAATCGATTATCGTGCGCCGGATGTTGTGCGCGAAGATGTACTGCGCTCCGATGATTACCGTGCCCGTGGCCGCGCGAGCGACAAAGAGGTCGTGGATGCCGGGCAGAATCTGCACGATCGGAATGCCTTGCGCGAACCCGCCCGCCTGGACGAGGCCCGCCGCTGTCAGCACAAAGAAGAAGCCGAGGAAGCCGGTGAACGTGAGCCACCAGTGAATCCAGGCGAGTCGCTCGGAGTGCAGAGGCACATCCAAGATGCGCGGCATGATGTAGTACGCCACGCCCCAGAGCGAGAACGCCACAAAGCCGAGAAGTGCCAGGTGTGCGTGTGCAACGGTCCAGTTGGTGAAGTGGATGAACTGGTTGAAGTTGCGCAGCGCCTGGAACGAACCTTGCAGGCTCACCATCAGGTAGAAGAACGTACCGGTGAGCACGAACCGCAGCGGGATCGAGCGATACGCCACCCGCCACGAGCCACGCATGGTCATGAAGATGTTCACGATGAATGCGCTCACCGGAATCAGCAGTCCGATCGAAGAGATGACCGCGACGGTCTTGAGCCACTCGGGTACCGGTGCGCCCAGAATGTGGTGGGTGCCGACCGCGGTGTAGAAGAACGCGATGCCCCAGAACGCGATCAATGCGAGCGTGTAGCCGTAGATCGGCTTCTTGATCTCACGCGGGATGATGAAGTAGATGAGCGCGACCACACCGGTCGTGAACCACAGCCCCAGGATGTTGTGACCGTAGAACCAGTTCCAGATGGAGTCGTTGAGCCCTACCAGCGCGCCGGTAGGCGGTGCCCAGATCACGTTGCCCAGGGCGAAAACGATGGGGAACCACAGCAGCGTGCCCATGATGTACCACAGGGATACGTAGAGGTTGGGTTCTTTGCGCCGCGCGATGGTGACGAAGAAGTTCACGCCCGTGGCCAGCAGCGCGATCAGGATCACGACATCGATCGGCCAGGCCAACTCGGCGTACTCCCGCGACTGCGTCCATCCCAGCGTCAGCCCCACGACGCCCACGGTCAGCGCGATGTTCCACACCCACGCCACCACGATGCCGAGCGTCTCCGAGAAGATCTCGGTCTTGGTCAGACGCGGCACCACGTAATACCATCCGGCAATCATCGCCATCGACAGCCACCCGAAGGCGAGGCCATTGACGTGTGCTTGTCTGAGTCGCGAAAACACCAGCCACGAGATTCCTGAGAATATGTCGGGTGCGATGAACTCCCAAGCCTGGAGCAGCCCCAACGTGATTGCGACCACCAGCCATACCACCGCCGAGCTCATCATGAGCTTCGCGGTCGCATCTCTGCGCTGCGTCATGCGGTCCCTCCCTTTGGGTGAATCAGCAGATAGCAATTACGCACGCACGGCGCACTCTGTGCGCACTGCGCACATTGTAGTGTGTTTTACCCCAAAGACGCTGGTATCGGCACCTGCAGCCACTCTGGAGCTCGGGTGCCGTACAATCGGCTGACGTTCAAGCCGACGCCGTCTACCCGTGACGCCACCTGCCGAGAGGCCCCGCGCCCCATGCCGCACGCCGCATCCCCCGACACCTGGGTCGCCATCGACTTCGAGACCGCCACGCGGGAAGCCAACAGCGCGTGCGCGCTCGGGCTCGCCGTGGTGACCGGCGGCCGCGTTGTGCGAACGGAGTCGTGGCTGATTCAGCCGCCGTTCAACGAGTATGAGTACCGCAACACGCTCATCCACGGCATCACGCCCGACGACACCGCGCTCGCGCCGGACTTCGCCGAGGTGTGGTGGGAGCTGGCTCCGATCCTGGGAGCCGGTCCGCTGCTGGCGCACAACGCGCCCTTCGACATCCGCGTACTGCGAGCGCTGATCGCGTCATACGAGCTGACGACGCCCGCGTACGAGTACGTGTGCACCGTGAACCTCGCGCGCAAGGCGTTTCCTCGGCTGGTGAACCACAAGCTGAACACGGTGTGCGACCACTGCGGCATCACGCTCGTGCACCACGACGCCGCGTCGGATGCAGCCGCGTGCGCCTGCCTCGCGCTCGAGTGCGCGTGTGCCGCGGGTGTCACGACGATCGCCGAGGCGGTCGAGGTTCTGGGCGTGCGCGTGGCTCGGCTGTAGGCTGCGGTTTCGCGCCACTACCGAGGCCCCATAGCGACCCTCGACGCGGCAACGATGGGCGCCGTCGACGCGGCGCTGAGCCGGATTCTGAACCTGTAGACTACAAACCGTAGCCTGATAGCCACGGTCGCCGGGAGGTACTCGGCACCGCGGACGCAACTTAATAGGAGTGGGGACTTATGCAACTGGGTACCTATGTCGACGGCAGGCCGCTGACCTACGTCGAGACCACCGGCACGTTTCTGGTGGGAGAAGCGCCGGTCACCGCTGAGCAGGTTCGCGCCTACGAGGCCGCGGGCCAACTGACATGGACGCAATCCGCCATAGCCGAGTGGTTCCACAGCTCATTCCCGGTAACCGCACCCGCCGAGAAGCCCAAGAGCGGCGCCGTCATCGCGATAGTCGTGGTGGCGGTGCTCTTCGTCCTGCTCTTCATCTGCGGGATTCTCGTAGCCATCGCCATTCCGGTCTTCAGCGCCGCAAAGATGAGCGCTCAGACCAAGCAGTGCTACGCCAACGAGCGCACCATCGAAGGAGCGGCGTTGGTGGCGGAGTCCGAAACCGGCGAGCTACCCAAGTCCGTGGGCGGCTTGGTTCCCGAGTATCTGAAACAGGTGCCGGTCTGCCCCATCGCCGGGCCCTACGACTACGATGTCACCACCGGAGTCGCCGACTGCGCCGAGCACGGCCACTTCTAGCAGCCGCTGTCGCGCGTGCTACCGCTTGGCGCGGATGAGGAACGGGCGCTCGGCCTCCACGGTGCAGAAGCCGGCTTCGACCAGCAGCGGCAGGATGTACGTCATCGCGGCGGGGGAGAACTCGTGCTCGCGATAGAGCGTCTCGCCCACGCTGTTCTTGAGCAGCGGCTTGCGGCTCGCACCCATCAGCACGGGGCTGCGCTTGGTGATCTCCGCCTTGATGACCTCGATGATCTCTGCGGGGATGACCCAGTCTGCGCCGGTGTCGCCAAAGTCGATGCTGATGCCTTTGTCCAGCGTGCCGCGGTACTTGAATCGCTTGCCCATGACGGTCTTTGCAGTAGCCATAAGTGGTACGTCGCTCTCTCGTTGATGATCGGGCCGCTCGGTCTCGAGCCCCGGTTTGTGACTGCGTGTGCGTACCAGACTACACCGTGAGCACAAAGCTGGGGCGAACGGCCGGGGCGTGCTGGGCGGTAAGGTCGCGGTAAGTTCGGAGTAAGCCGGCCGGACGACACTCTCCCAAGCGGCAACACGTGGTTGTCACTTGACAACCACCGGCGAGCAACGCTACCGTGTGTGAGGAAGGGGCCGCGTGCCTAGGAAGGTTCACCCCCATACGGAAATCGAAGCTGCCGTAGCCTACGCGGAAGCAAAGGGCTGGCGCATCAAGACTGGTCGTGCGCGAGCACACGCATGGGGGACCATGCTGTGCCCGAACAATAATCCGGAGTGTCGGTGCGGAGAGTTCTGCATGACCAGCATCTGGAGCACGCCACGGAATCCGACATCACACGCTAGGCAACTCAGACGAGTTGTTGACAACTGCACGTCCTCGGAGCGGGGCGAGGGCTAGGCGCCGGAGGGCTGTCATGAACGAATACGAATTCACATTGAGGTTTGATGTAGCTCGAGTTGCGGCCGAGCTTGAGGATTGTGTTGAGGTCCTCGCCGCGCACGGTTGCAATGACGCTACGATCGGTACAGGTATCCCCGGCAGGATTGGCTTGATGTTCTCGCGGGAGGCCGCGTCGGCAGAAGACGCGGTATTGAGCGCGCTGCGTGATGTCAGCGCTGCCCTGCCTGCGGCTATGTTGGTCGAGGCGACACCGGATCTCGTCGGCATCACGGAGGTCGCCGAAATCGTGGGCAAGAGCCGTCAGAACATGCGGAAACTGCTACTCGAGTGCGGGGAGGGAGCTCCTCTTCCTGTGCACGAAGGGTCTTCTTCGATATGGCATCTCGCTCCCGTGCTTGCTTGGTTGCGTGAAGAGAAGCGCTACTCCATTGAGCAGGAGTTGCTCGATCTCGCGACCACGAACATGCAGCTGAATGCCGCTATCAGCCGTATCGCCATCAGTCCGCGGATCCAGGAAGACGTCGAACTGTATCTTGAGGCGTGATCAGCGGGGGCTCTACCCCGACCCCCGGTTCCCCATCAAGTCGCAGCGGGCATAAGCCACCTAGGTACACATGCAAACTCAGGAGGCAGCAATGTCTGAATTGGTCGACTTCAAGAACGTATCCACGGCAGGGCTGGAGTCCTCGCCCGTAGCCGAGGCCCTCGCCGGCCTGCGCGCGAACGAGGCGCGATACTACATGAACAAGTACAGCCACGAGTTCCGCGTTGAGCCGGCGAGCGAAAGCCAGGACACGCTGGACTACGTGAGCCACATCCTCAAAGAGGAACGCGACATCGAGTTCGCGTCAAAGCCCCTGGAAACATCTCGCTTCCAGGTGGAAGACATCGCGATGGCGTACGTCTTCTACGAGAGCGGCCTGGCGGTCAACGTCATGTACACGATCAGCGATGCCAAGAAGCGCGCCGTCGGATTCAAGCTCTCGGAGGGCATGGATATCCCCGCGGAGCTCGAGACCAAGTTCAAGTTCGCGCGGCAGAAGTCCAAGCTTGCCGGAACGATCCGAGGCTCCTTCTTCGTGATCAAAGGCGAGTACTAACCGAGGTCTGTCACGCCGAGGTGATCGCGGGCGAGAGTAGCGATATCTGCCGAGGAGGCATCATGGACACGAAGGTTACCGCGCTCCAGATCGATGGGCTGCCGCTCGGCGGAGCGTCGATGCGAGACGCCATCTTGCGGCGCAACGTTGAAGAATGGGTCGTTGTGATTCAGGCCGACTGGAGCAGCGACCTCTGTGACCGAATCCGCCGCGCCGGGGCTTTGGAGCGAGCGGCGATCACGGTCTCGACCGCCGAGGAGGAGCTGACCGGCATTGCGCGGGTCGAGATGCGCGGGGAAGTGGCG
>JBBRWO010000041.1:0-15766 GCA_038249135.1 Coriobacteriia bacterium | reverse complement strand
TGATGCGCGCCGCAGCCGTGCTCGAGGAGCTCGACCGTGCCGGTGGTGCCGAGGCGCAGGTGGCGGAAGTTGCGCGCTGGATCGCGGCGCAGTCGCCTGCTGATCAGCACGGCGAGGAGGCCCGCAAGCGCTTCGCTGCGCTCGAGCCGCTTTCGATCGACGTGGCGGTGATGGAGCGCTCGGAACGTGTCGCGGTCATCCCTGCGCCGCTCAAGTGGAGCGATGTCGGCTCGCTGCTTGCGCTCGAGGAAGTTGCCACCGCCGATGAGAACGGCAACGTACGCATCGGGCGGGGAGTGGATATCGGCTCGCACGACACCATCGTGTACTCGTCAGACCGGTTGGTAGCGACATTGGGCGTCGAGGACCTCGTGATTGTCGACACCACCGACGCCACACTCGTGCTGCCCAAGAACCGCGCGCAGGACGTGCGTCAGATCGTGGATGCGCTCAAACTTCTCGGCGCGCCTGAGGTCACGCAGCCAAAGATCAGCCTGCGGCCATGGGGATCGTGGCAGAGCCTGCTTTCCGGTCCCGGCTATCAGATCAAGTTGCTCGAGATCAAGTCCGGCTGCAAGCCGAGCCTCCAGCGTCACCAGCAGCGCAGTGAGCACTGGATCGTGGTCGCCGGTGAGGCCATGGTGACGCGCGACGACGAAGTCATCGTGGTGCCGCTCAACGAGAGCGTGTTCATCCCGCTGGGCGCCGTGCACCGCATCGAGAACCGCGGCGAAGAGCTGCTGCAGGTCATCGAGGTGCAGGTCGGTGCGTATCTCGGCGAGGACGACATCGTTCGTCTCGAGGACGACTGGGCACGCGATAGTGGAGCGTAGGCGCGCCGTGAACCGGTTCGCTAGCCAGATACGCAAGCTCACCACGCAACACGCCGAGAAGATCCGCTTCTTGGTCGTAGGCGTGTGGAACACCATCTTCAGTGTGCTGCTCTACAACCTGTTACTTCTGGTGTTTGGGCACGAGGACTACCTGCTGCTGTTCTGGGCGAGCTGGGTCGTTGCCGTGGTCCAGAGCACCGCCACGATGAAATACTTCGCGTTTCGAAGCGGAGGCCATTTCTGGCGTCAGGCCGGGCGGGCGTACCTCATCTACCTGCCGGCGCAGGCGCTCAGCACCGTGCTCCTGTGGGTCGGCGTCACCGTGTTGCATCTGTCGCCACCGGTGGCGCAGCTGATCACGATCTTCTTCACCACGATCTTCAGTTATCTGGGCCATAAGTACTTCACGTTCCGCGTTCCGCTCGAGGTGGGTGAGGTACCTGCCGAGGAGCTCATCGTGGGCGACGAATCCGTCGGCGACGGCGGTCGCTGAGGCGCGTCAGGGCACTGCGGTTGCACCGTGGCGGCACCGACCCTCTGATACACTCAAGCACGTATCTCACGTCTCTTTGGGAGGTCTTCGTCGTGGCCAAGCGCGCACTCATCACCGGCATCACCGGACAGGACGGCTCGTACTTGGCCGAGCTGCTGCTGGACAAGGGCTACGAGGTCTTTGGCGTGATCCGCCGAGCGGCCACTCCCTCTACCGAGCGCATCGAGCACATTCTCGATTGCATCACGCTGTGCGTGGGCGAGATGAGCGACCAGACGTCTCTGATCGACGCCATGGAAGCCTCGCAGGCCGATGAGGTCTACAACCTCGCCGCACAGAGCTTTGTCGGCGATTCGTGGACGGTTCCGGTCTCGACCGGCGACGTCGACGGCATCGGCGTCACCCGCATCCTTGAGGCAGTCCGCCGCGTGAAGCCGGAGGCGCGCTTCTACCAGGCTGCGACCTCTGAGATGTATGGGAAGGTCCACGAGGTCCCGCAGTCCGAGACGACGCCGTTCCATCCGCGCTCACCGTACGGCGTGGCCAAGGCCTACGGCTTCTACATCACGCAGAACTACCGCGAGTCCTACGACATGTTTGCCGCCAACGGCATCCTCTTCAACCACGAGTCGCCTCGCCGCGGCCTCGAGTTCGTGACGCGTAAGATCACCGACCAGGTCGCCAAGATCAAGCTGGGCCGCGCCACTGAGCTACGCCTGGGCAACATCGACTCCAAGCGCGACTGGGGATTTGCCGGCGACTACGTCGAAGGTATGTGGCGCATCCTGCAGGCCGACGCGCCCGACGACTTCGTGCTCGCCACCGGCGAGACCCACACCGTCCGCGAGTTCTGCGAGATCGCATTCTCGCACCTAGGACTCGACTACGAGAAGTACGTCGTCGTCGACCCGCGCTTTGTGCGCCCGGCCGAGGTCGACCTGCTCCTCGGCGATCCGAGCAAGGCAAAGGCCGAGCTTGGGTGGGAGCCCAAGGTGAGCTTCCGCGGCCTCGTCGAGATGATGGTTGACGCAGACATGGCGCGGCTCTCGTGAAGCTCATCGTGGTCGTCGGGGCTCGCCCCAACTTCATCAAAGTCGCGCCGCTCATGCCCGCGCTGCTCGCTGCCGGGCACGACGCCGCGCTCGCGCACACCGGCCAGCACTACGACGCCGGCATGTCCGACATCTTCTTCTCGGACCTCGAGATTCCGGAGCCGCGCTGGTTCCTGAACGTCGGTTCGGGCACGCACGCCGTCCAGACCGGCAAGGCCATGATGGCGCTCGAGGAGCTCTTCGACGCCGAGAAGCCTGACGCCGTCATCGTGGTCGGCGACGTGAACTCGACGCTCGCCGGCGCGCTTGCCGCAAGCAAGATCCACATCCCCGTCATCCACCTCGAGGCCGGGCTGCGCAGCTTTGACATGCTCATGCCCGAGGAGATCAACCGCCTCGTGGCCGACCAGCTCGCGATCATGCACCTCACCCCCAGTGAGGAGGCCGGCGAGTTCCTGCAGCGCGAAGGCATCGAGGCCGAGCGCATCCACTTCGTCGGCAACATCATGGCCGAGAGCGTGCTGCGCAACGTCGACCGCATCGCGACTCGCAATCCCGCCGGCGAGCTTGGGCTAGGCAAGGGCGAGTACATCCTCGCGACCATCCATCGTCCCGAGAACACCGACGACGAGCACAAACTCGAGCAGATCATGGGCGCGTTCGCCGCCATGCCGCTGCCCGTGGTCTTCCCGACGCATCCCCGCACGCGCCCCAAGCTCGAGCAGTTCCCGCGTGTGGCTGAGCGTGTCCGCTTCATCGATCCCGTCGGCTACCTCGACATGCTGGCGCTCCAGCGTGATGCGCACTTCATCGTCACCGACTCCGGCGGCATCCAGGAGGAGGCGTGCATGCTCGGCACACCGTGCGTGACCGTGCGCCGCAACACCGAGCGCGGTATCACCGTCGACGTGGGCGCCAACCAGCTGGTCTCGGCGGACACCGCGATGATTCTCGCCGCCGCCGAGAAGGCCGACGCGTCCGACCGTGCCTGGGTCCGCCCCGACCGCTGGGACGATCAGGTCGCTGCTCGCGTCTGCGCGGCGCTCGAGACCGGATTGCTCGCCCCGCGAGGAGCGTAGATGACCAAGCGCGCACTGATCACCGGCGCCGCCGGGCAGGACGGGACCTACCTCGCCGAGTTGCTGCTGGCCAAGGGCTACGAGGTCTTTGGCGTGCCGGGTCCGTATCCCGGCGACTTCGCTGCACGCGCGGACGCCTCCGACGGTCGCCTGCGTGCGCTCGACGCCGACCTCACCGACATGAACTCGCTGCTCGCCGCCGTCGAGGCCTCAAGCCCCGACGAGGTCTACAACTTCGCAGCGCAATCGAGCGTGGGCGACTCGTGGAACGAGGCGATCGCCACCACCGAGGTCAACGCCGTCGGCGTGCTGCGACTGCTTGAGGCTCTGCGCGAACTGGCACCCGAGGCTCGCTTCTTCCAGGCCGCCTCGGCCGAGATGTTCGGCAACGCCGCCGAGATGCCCCAGCGCGAGACCACGCCGCTGCACCCGCAGTCGCCGTACGCCGCGTCCAAGACGTACGCGTTCCACATCGTGAGCAGCTACCGGAAGTCCTACGGGATGCACGTCAGCAACGGCATCATGTTCAATCACGAGTCGCCTCTGCGAGGACTGCAGTTCGTGACCCGCAAGATCACCGACGGCGCCGCCCGCATCAAGCTCGGCCTGTCCGAGGACCTGCATCTCGGTAACCTCGACGCCAAGCGCGACTGGGGCTATGCAGGCGACTACGTCGAGGCGATGTGGCTGATGCTCCAGCAGGAGTCGCCGGACGACTACGTGGTCGCGAGCGGCGAGGTGCACACCGTGCGCGAGTTCTGCGCGGCGGCGTTTGGGCATCTGGGACTGGATTTCGAGCAATTCGTGAAGGTCGACCCGCGCTTCTTTAGGCCGGTGGACGTGCACGTGTTCTACGGAGACGCGAGTAAAGCGCGCGCTAAGCTGGGTTGGGAGCCGACCGTCGGCTTCTCCGAGCTGGTCGCGATGATGGTCGACGCCGACATGGCGCGGCTGGAAGGCGAGGCTCGATGAAGATCGTATCCGTCGTTGGCGCCAGGCCGCAGTTCATCAAGGCCGCCGCCGTCTGCCGTGCGCTGGCCGAGAACCACGAGGAGATCCTCGTCCACTCCGGTCAGCACTTCGACCACGGGATGTCCGGTGTGTTCTTCGACGAACTCGAGATTCCCGCGCCCGCGTACAACCTCGGCGTCGGTGGGGGCGGCCACGGTCGCATGACCGGAGAGATGCTCGGCTTGCTCGAGGAGCTGCTCATCGAGACAAAGCCGGACTGGGTCCTCGTCTACGGCGACACCAACACCACGCTCGCCGCCGGGCTCGCCGCCGTGAAGCTGGGGATTCCGGTCGCGCACGTGGAGGCGGGCCTGCGCTCCTTCAACCGCGAGATGCCCGAGGAGATCAACCGTGTGCTGGTCGATCATCTCTCGACGCTGCTTCTATGCCCCACGCAGACCGCTGTCGACAACCTGGCGCTCGAGGGCATCACAACCGGCGTCGCTCTGGTGGGCGACGTCATGCTCGACACGGCCCGCTTCTTCGCCGAGCGCGTCGACGCCGAGGCGATCGCCGCTGCGCACGATGTCGCAGCCGGCGGATACTACCTCGCCACGGTGCATCGGCAGGCGACCAGCGACGACCCCGAGCGCTTGGCCGAGGTCGTGCGCGCGTTCGCGACGCTCGACGCACCGGTGGTGTGGCCGATGCACCCGCGCACGCGCAAGAACCTCGAGCGCTTTGGCCTCGACGCGGTCGTCGCGGCGTCGCCTGGCATCCGCGTGGTCGAGCCGCTGTCGTACCTGGACACCAACGGATTGCTGCGCGGCGCGAAAGCGCTGCTGACGGACTCCGGCGGCATGCAGAAGGAGGCATACTTCTTCGGCATTCCGTGTGTGACGCTGCGCGACGAGACGGAGTGGGTCGAGACCGTCGAGCTGGGCTGGAACACGCTGGTGGGCACCTCCGCAGAGGCGATCGTGGCCGAGGCGACCGCGGCGCATCCGGGAGTCGATAGCCCGCCGGTGTACGGCGATGGCCATGCTGCCGAGGCATGCGTGGAAGCGCTGGAGCACGCGGGGCTGCAGGGCGCTGCGCCGGAGCGCTGAGGGTTTGACCCCTCCGGGTCGCTTACACTGAGGTTGCAATTCCAGACGTAGTCGCTGCTTATGGAGGTAGACGTGAAGCTCGCAGGTCGCAAAGTCGTGGTCACTGGTGCCGACGGGTTCATCGGCTCTCACCTCACCGAGGCGCTCGTCGCCCACGGATGCGAGGTCACGGCGTTTTGCTACTACAACTCCTTCAACTCGCTGGGTTGGCTCGACACCATTCCCGCAGAGACGGCCGCACAGCTGCGCATCTTCATGGGCGATGTGCGCGACCCCAACGGTGTCCGGGAGTCGCTCAAGGACGCCGACGTGGTCTTCCATCTCGCGGCGCTCATCGGCATCCCATTCTCCTATCACTCTCCCGACAGCTACGTCGACACCAACGTGAAGGGCACGCTCAACGTGCTCCAGGCAGCTCGCGATCTCGACCTCGAGCGCGTGGTAGTGACCTCCACCAGTGAGGTGTACGGAACGGCGCTCTACGTGCCGATCGACGAGAAACATCCGCGTCAGGGTCAGTCGCCCTACTCGGCGACCAAGATCGGTGGCGACGCGATGGCCGAGGCGTTCTACCGGAGTTTCGACCTGCCGGTGGTGACCGTTAGGCCGTTTAACACATATGGGCCGCGCCAGTCCGCGCGCGCCGTGATCCCGACCATCATCACGCAGCTTCTGGCCGGTGTGAGCGAGCTCAAGCTCGGCTCCGTTACGCCGACGCGTGACCTCAACTATGTTGCCGATACCGCCGCCGGGTTCATCGCGCTCGCCGAGTGCGATGCGGCCGTGGGGCGCGATGTGAACGTGGGCAACGGCCGCGAGATCAGTGTGGGTGATCTCGCCCAGAAGCTCATCGAGATCACTGGCGCCGAGGCGCGCATCGTGACCGACGAGGTCCGGCTTCGCCCCGGCAAGAGCGAGGTCGAGCGGCTGCTCGCAAGCAACGAGCTGGCGCGCGAGCTGTCCGGGTGGGAGCCACACGTGTCGCTCGATGAGGGCTTGGGACGCACCGTGGAGTGGTTCCGCGATGAGTCGAACCGGGCGCGCTACAAGTGGGATACCTACAATGTCTGATTCGCCTTCAGGCGAAGAGGCATCAGGGACGACCGCTCCAGCCTCGGTGAGAATTCGCAGCTCGGCTTGGGTGTTCGCCGCGCAGATCGCCAAGACGGCGATGTCGATTCCTGTCGGGATCATCCTCGCACGCGTACTCGGTGCCGACGGCAAAGGCGCCGTTTCCGTGGTTCAGACCGTCTCGGCGTTGGCTGTGACCCTGCTCAACAGCGGCATGCCCAATGCAGTGATGTGGCTAGCGGCCAAGGGCAAGGTGAGCGCTCGCCAGGCGCTGAAGATGGGCGCGATCTTCGCCGCTACCGTCGTGGCTCTGGGTACCGCGGTTGTGTTCGCAATCGGGCCCTCCCGTGCGGCCCAACTCATCGGCCTGGATAGCGCGACGCTACTGGCTGTCGCTGTCTTCGCCATGGCGCCGTCGATGATCTCGTACTTCGAAGACGCCTATCTCGTCGGCCGCGGAGTCGTGCGTGATACCCAGATCACTGATGTCACGGCGCTGGGCATCCAGCTGGTCACGCTCATCTTGCTCGCACTGACGCATCATCTCACAGTCGCCATCGCAGTCTCGGTCTGGCTGGCTTGTACCATCGGCGCGGTCGCGTTCAAGGCCTACCTCGCACTGCGCGGCGGCCGTCTCGCCGTCGAGCCCGGCGTCCGCAAGCTCTGGACCGAGGGTCGCGCCTACGGCTTGAAGGCGTGGCTCGGTAGCACCGTCAGTCTGCTCTCGTTACGTCAGGACGTGCTGCTGCTTGCGATGTTCGCGGGCACCGCCGAGGTCGGCATCTACACCGTAGGCGTCGCCGCCGCCGAACTCGCGTGGTACATCCCCAACGCCCTGCAGGGGGTAGCCACTGCGAAGTTCTCCGCCGAGGAAGACTCGCTCGAACTCGCGCAGCGGCTCAATCGTTCCGTGTGGCCGTTCACGCTCGTGTTCAGTTTCGTGGTGTTCGCGGTGGCGGCGCCGCTCATCCCACTCGTCTACGGTCCGGCGTTTAAGGGCTCTATCCTGCCGCTGCTCTTCCTGCTGCCGGGAATTCTGGCGACGTCGATGTCGAGTTCGCTGTCCGCATGGCTTTCCGGCCGCGGGTTCCCCCAGGACCCTGCGTTCGCCAATGTGGTGAACATGGTCGTGAACCTGGCGGCCAACGTGGTGCTCGCGCCGCGATTGGGTGCCCGAGGCGCCGCACTGGCCTCATCGATCTCGTACTCGGCGGCGACGGTACTCATCATCTGGCGATTCCGTTCACGTTCTGGCGCCAGTCTGTACGACACACTCATTCCGCGAGGCTCGGACTTGCGCGCGATGGCGGGTATCATATCCAAGACGCTCAAACAGCGTTTTGGCAGCGATGAGAAGGCAGACGTTCAATGAGTTACAACGGTCCCGGCCTGAATGGGGCAAGCGTGCTGGTCACCGGGGGCACTGGCTCCTTCGGCAAGGCGTTTGTGGCCACGGTTCTCGAGCGCTATCCCGATGTCGCACGTCTCATCGTGTACTCGCGAGATGAGCTCAAGCAATTCGAGATGGCCCAAACCTTTCCGGACACCAAGTACCCGGCCATGCGGTACTTCATCGGCGACGTGCGGGATGAGGCCCGGCTGGCTCGCGCGATGGAGGGCGTCGACGTCGTCGTGCATGCTGCCGCGCTCAAGCACGTGCCCGTGTGTGAGTACAACCCGTTCGAGGCGATCAAGACCAACGTACTCGGCGCGCAGAATGTGATCGAGACGTCCATCAATTCAGGCGTTAAGCGAGTGGTGGCGCTCTCCACCGACAAGGCCGCGGCGCCCATCAACTTGTATGGCGCCACGAAGTTGTGCTCGGACAAGCTGTTCGTCGCCGCAAACAACTATCGCGGTTCGCGCGACATCCGGTTCTCGGTAGTGCGCTATGGCAACGTCATGGGCAGCCGTGGCAGCGTGATCCCGTTCTTCCTCGGCATGCGGGGCGAGGGCGTTTTGCCGATCACGGATGAACGCATGACCCGTTTCAACATCACGCTCAAGGATGGCGTCGAGATGGTGCTCAACGCCATCGACACCCAGTGGGGTGGCGAGCTCTACGTCCCCAAGATTCCCAGCTACCGCATCACTGATGTCGCGGAGGCGATCGCCCCGGGCGCCACGCTCAAGGACATCGGCATCCGTCCCGGAGAGAAGCTGCACGAGGACCTGATCACCGAGACCGACGCGCTCTCGACCGTCGAGTTGGCTGATAGCTTCGTGATTCTGCCAGCGACCCCGCTCTGGGACGTGGACGAGTTCATGCGCGTGTTCGGCGGCAAGATGTGCCCGGTCGACTTCCGGTACAACTCCGGAAGCAACGACGAGTGGCTCTCGGTCGAGGATATTCGCGCGCTGATTCGCGAGTGCGTGGACTCGACGTTCGAGGTCTGACCGATGATCCCGTACGGACGCCAATGGCTTGACGAGGACGACATCGCGGCCGTTGTCGATGTCTTGCGCTCTGATTGGCTCACGCAGGGACCGGCCATCGACGCGTTCGAGGCCATCGTCGCCGAGAAGGTCGGCGCGAAGCACGCGATCGCCGTGGCCAATGGCACCGCAGCGCTCCACCTCGCCGCACTCGCTGCGGGCGTCGGTCCGGGTGATGTGCTCTGGACCACACCCATCACATTCGTGGCCTCGGCGAACTGCGGACTCTATGCCGGTGCGTGCATCGACTTCGTCGACATCGAGCCCGACACCGCGCTCATCGATGCCGAGCAGCTCGAGCTCAAACTCGCGGTCGCGCAGGAGACGAGCATCCTGCCCAAGGCGATCGTCGTGGTGCACCTCGCCGGACAGCCGTGCGATATGGCGCGGATTCGCGCCGCTGCGGACCGCTACGGCGTGACCGTCATCGAGGATGCCGCACACGCCATCGGCGGCGCGTATCAGGGTTCGCCGGTGGGGTCATGCGAGTTCTCGGACATGACGACGTTCTCCTTCCATCCGGTCAAAGTCATCACGACCGGCGAAGGCGGCATGATCACCACCAACTCAGACGTACTCGCCGAGCGCCTCCGCTTAGGCCGCACGCACGGCATCACGCGCGATCCCGCGCTCATGACCCGCGAGCCGGATGGTCCGTGGTACTACGAGCAGGTTGCGCTGGGCTACAACTACCGCATCACCGACTTCCAGTGCGCGCTCGGACTCTCGCAGATGCGCCGCCTCGACCAGTTCGTTGCGCGTCGCGGCGAACTCGCCGCTCGCTACGACGGGCTGCTCGCAGACCTTCCCGTCACGCCGCTCGTCCAGCGCGATGATCGTGACAGTGGATGGCACCTCTACATCGTCACCGTGGATCCGGACGCTGGTCGCACGCGCCGCGAGGTGTTCGAATCGCTGCGCGCCTCCGGTATCGGCGTCAACGTCCACTACATCCCGGTACACCTGCAGCCCTACTACCAGGCGCTGGGTTTCCGTGCCGGCGACTTCCCGCGCGCCGAGGCGTACTACGACGCCGCGATCACGCTCCCGCTCTTCCCCGCAATGACCGAGGCCGAGCAAGATACGGTGGTTGCGGCAGTGCGAGAGGCACTGTCGTGAAGATCGCACTCGGCACAGTGCAGTTCGGCCTCGATTACGGGGTTTCCAACGCCGCCGGTCGCGTCCCTGCCGAGGAAGTCACACGTATCCTGGACGGCGCCGAGACCGCCGGGGTTCGCGTGCTCGACACAGCTCGGGCATATGGCGGCGCCGAGAATCTCCTGGGCGCGATGCATGCCAGTGAGCGCTTCGGGATCGTGACCAAGACCGCTCCGCTCGGTGCCGGTGGTGTGAGCGACGTCGCGGCGCACATCGAGGAGTCGATAGCAGCGCTTGGCGGCTCGCCGGTGTATGGGCTTCTCGTGCACAGTGCCAGTGACCTTCTCGGCGACCAGGGGGCGGCGCTCGCGGCGCTCCTCATGCGGCTTCGGTCCGAGGGGACGGTGACGCGGATCGGTGTTTCCGCCTACACGGCGGAAGAGTTGTTCGCTGCACTCGACGTGCTCGATGCGGATCTTGTCCAGGTTCCGGTCAACGTGTTCGACCAGCGGCTCGTAACGAGCGGCGCCCTTGCAGAGCTCAAGAAACGCCAGATCGAGGTACACGGCCGCTCTGCCTTCCTCCAAGGACTGTTGCTCATGGATCCGGCGAGTCTGCCCGCATACTTTGCACCGATTCGCGACCGCATCGAGCAGTGGCGCGCGTTCTGTGACGAGCGTGAAGTGACACCCCTCGCGGCCGCGCTCGGATTCGTGACAGGGCTTTGCGAGGTCGACCAGGTCGTCGTAGGCGTCGAGACTGCGGAGCAACTCGCGCAAGTCGTGGCCTCGGCCGCCTCGCTGCCCACGACTGACTTCGCGCCGCTCGCGCTCAACGACCCGGCGTACATCGACCCCTCGCGCTGGCAGGTCGACAGATGATCCTCGGCGTGTTGCAGGCGCGCGTATCCTCGACGCGTCTGCCGGGCAAGGTGCTGCTTCCGGTGCTGGGCGAGCCGATGATCGCACGCCAGCTCGAGCGCGTGCGGCGTGCGACAGCACTCGATGAGATCGTGGTGGCGACCAGTACCGATCCCAGTGACGACCCGCTCGCGGCGCTGTGCGAACAGCTTGATGTCGCGTGCTACCGAGGGTCTCTCGATGATGTGCTCGGGCGGTTCCTTGGCGCGATCGACCTCTACGATGCTGAGCACTGCGTCCGGCTCACGGGTGACTGCCCGCTCGCCGACCCAGCGCTCATCGACCAGCTTGTCGCCTTCCACATCGGAGGCGGCTACGACTACTCGAACAACTGTCTGCATCCATCGCTGCCGGACGGTCTCGATGTCGAGGTGGTTCGCATCTCCGCACTGCGCCGTGCCGAGGAGACCGCGACAACCGGAGCCGAGCGCGAGCATGTGACGCAGTACCTCGTGAAGCATCCCGAGTTGTTCAGGCTCGGGAACCTTGTGAACGCCGAGGATTTCTCGGCGATGCGGTGGACTGTTGACGAGCAAGCGGACCTCGAGTTCGTCCGCAGGGTCTATGCTGAGCTGTATCCGAGGCGTCCGGAGTTCACGTGGCGCGACGTACTCGCGCTCCTAGCCAAGCAGCCGGAACTTCTCGGCTTGAACGCCGGATTCGCCCGCAACGAAGGCCTCGCGAAGTCCGTGGCCGATGACCTGCGACGCTAGGGAGACTGGAGGCGCACCGAATGTCTGAGCGCTACAAGCGATCCGAAGAGCTGCTAGAGCGGGCGCTGAAGACGATTCCACTGGGCACCCAGACGTTCTCGAAGAGCCGGACGCAGTATCCGCACGGGGTCTCGCCGTACTACATCGCCCGAGGCAAAGGCAGCCACGTCTGGGATGTCGATGGCAACGAGTACGTTGACTACATCATGTCGCTCTGTGCCGTGACGCTGGGTTACGACGACCCTGATGTCACCGCCGCAGTGCAGGCCCAGCTGGTTGACGGCGTCATCTTCTCGCTTCCGCACCAGGTCGAGATCGAGGCTGCCGAGCGGATCGTCGAGATGGTTCCGTGCGCCGAGATGGTGCGTTTTGGCAAGAACGGCTCCGACGCCACGTCGGGCGCCGTGCGCATCTCACGAGCGTTCACCGGCCGCGACCGCGTGCTCGTCTGTGGCTACCATGGCTGGCAGGACTGGTATATCGGCTCAACGCTTCGCAATGCCGGCGTCCCCAAAGCCACGCGCGACCTTACGCACACCTTCGCTTACAACGAACTGGACTCACTGCGCGCGCTGTTCACCGAATACCGCGATGAGGTCGCGTGCGTGATCATGGAGCCCATGAACGTCACATCGCCACTGCCGGGATACCTCGAGGAAGTCGCGGAGCTCACGCGTGCCAACGGCGCGGTCTTCGTCTTCGACGAGACGATCACCGGTTTCCGCTACGCCAACGGCGGTGCGCAGGAGTACTTTGGCGTGACGCCGGACTTGGCGACGTTTGGAAAAGGGCTGGCGAACGGTTATCCCGTGTCGGCGGTCGCCGGGCGCGCCGACATCATGAAGTGGATGGAGGAGGTCTTCTTCTCCTTCACGTTCGGCGGCGAGACGCTCTCGCTTGCGGCCGCGGTTGCAACGATGGACAAGTTGCGTCGCGAGCCTGTCATCGAATCGACCATCGCTCAGGGTCAGAAGGTCATGACCGGAGTCTCCCAGTTGATCGAAGCGAGTGGATGCGGCGATTTCCTCACTATCGCCGGCCACCCCAGCTGGTCGTTCTTACTGATGTCGGATGCCGGGAAGAGCACGTCTTGGGAACTCAAGACCGTCTTCGAGCAGGAGCTGTTCGCCCGGGGCGTTCTGGGCTACGGCACGCACAACATGTGCTACTCGCACGGCGATGCCGAAGTGGCAGCGCTTCTGGGGGCGTATCGTGAGATCTTCCCGCTGCTGCGTCAGGCCGTGGAGAGCGGCTCGGCAGATCTGCTTTCGTGCGAACCGCTGCAGCCGCTGTTCAAGGTCCGTTAGGCACCGCCGTGGATGTTGTCTTCAGAGCCGACGCGTCTGCAGGCCTTGGTGGCGGCCACATCGCGCGATGCCTCACGCTCGCCGATGCGCTACTCGAGGAGGGCGCCGGGTGCGTCTTTGCATGTGTGCCCGCTCTTGGTGACGCGATTGCGTTGGTTGAAAGTGCAGGCTACACGGTTGTTCGCGTGCCCGAGCTGACACGTGACGCCGCCGCGGATGCGCGCGCGACGCAGACCGCGCTGCGAGCCGCGGGCATCAAGCGAGCTGACTGGCTCTTGGTCGACCACTACGGACTTGATGCTGGGTTCGAGACCGCCATGCGCGGGTTCGCTCAGCGCGTGGCCGTCATCGACGATCTCGCGAACCGCATTCATGATTGCGACCTACTTCTGGACCACAACCTCGGTGCCGACCTGGGGGACTACGCAACGCTGGCACCGTCCACCGCGACGCTGCTCGTCGGTCCACACTTCGCGCTGCTGCGGCCCCAGTTCGCGCGAGCGGCAGTCTCGCCGCGAGATCGCGACGGTTCGATTGGCCGATTACTCGTCTGCTTCGGCTCGACCGACCCCAGCAATGAGACCGAGAAGGCTCTGAAGGCCATCGCACTGCTCGGCCGAGATGATCTGGCCGTCGACATCGTGTTGCCGGAGGCGGCGCCACACCGCGAGCGCGTGGCCGCCCTCACGGCGACGATGCCCCAGGTGAAACTGTATGGCCGCGTCGAGGATATGGCCGTGCCGATGGCCGCCGCGGACCTGATGATCGCCGCGGGCGGTGTGACGCTGCTCGAGCGCTGCGCGGTCGGGCTGCCGTCTGTCTCGCTCGTCATCGCCGACAACCAAGAGCGGGGAACGCACGCGGCCGCCGCCGCCGGAGCCACGCTGAGTCTCGGGCCGGCATCTGGCGTCACCGCGGCCTCGCTGGCAGATGCGCTTGCTGGGCTTCTCGATGATGTCGGCGCGGTGGAGGTGATGGGACACGCTGCGCGAGCACTGCTCGGCGCGCATCCCGGCGAGGGACCGCCGACCGCAGCCGGGCTCATGCGTTGTATGGCGTCACCACGCCCGTGCTCGGCGCTGCGCCCGCTGCGAGCCGACGACAGTCAAAGACTGCGATCGTGGCGCAATTCAGACCGCATCCGGCTGTCGATGAGCAACCAGCACGTCGTCTCCGAGAGCGAGCACCTCGCTTGGTTCGAGAACGCGCTCGCCGATACCCAACGTCGCCGCTTCGTCTACGAGTGCGGCGGTGTGCCTCTCGGCTTCGTGACGTTTCGTGACATCGACGAGGCACTCGCCACATGCGAATGGGGTTTCTACATTGGCGAGTCGTGGGCGCCGAAGGGTAGCGGCGGGCGGCTCGGCGTACTCGCCCTCGATATGGCGTTCCGGGATTTCGGGTTTGGACTTATCCGAGCGGAAGTACTTGCCCAGAATGTGGCGAGCATGGCCTTTCATGCGAGAATGGGATTCAGAGAGTCGGGCGTCATCACTGGTCCGTCACCGGATGGCGCGGGCAAGATGACGTGGCGCGTCTTCGAGCTCGATGAGTCGGGATGGCGCGCGGTGCGGCCTGGGCTCGCCGAGGCGTATTTCGGAAAGGACGACGGTTCATGAGCGGGTTCCAGATCGCTGGGCGCACCATCGGTACCGATGCACAGCCCTTCGTCATCGCCGAGATGTCCGGGAACCACAATCAGTCGCTTGATCGCGCACTGGCGATCGTGGACGCGGCCGCAGACGCAGGCGCGCACGCGCTGAAGATCCAAACCTACACCGCCGACACGATCACGCTGGACGTGAGCCGCGGCGAGTTTCTCATCGACGACCCCAACAGCCTGTGGGCGGGGCAGACACTCCACGCGCTCTACGCCATGGCCTCCACACCCTACGAGTGGCATGAGGCGATTTTCGCGCGTGCGGCAGAACGCGGTCTGATCGCGTTCTCGACGCCGTTTGACGAGAGCGCAGTCGACTTCCTCGAGGCGCTCGGCGCGCCGTGCTACAAGATCGCATCGTTCGAGAACGTGCATCTGCCGCTGATCCGCAAGGTGGCTGCAACAGGCAAGCCCCTCATCATGTCGACCGGTATGGCGACCGCCGCCGAGCTCGACGAGGCCGTTCGAGCCGCGCGCGAGGCGGGATGCACCCAGCTCGTGCTGCTGAAGTGCACGAGCACCTACCCGGCGGACCCGGCGAACTCGAACCTGCGCACGATGCCGCACATGCGCGAGATGTTCGGCTGCGAGGTCGGGCTTTCTGACCACACGCTCGGCACCGGTGCGGCATGCGCGGCCGTGGCCCTGGGCGCGACCGTGATCGAGAAGCACTTCACCCTCTCGCGTGCCGACGGCGGGGTCGACTCGGCGTTCTCGCTCGAGCCGGTTGAGCTTGCGACACTGGTACGCGACACGGAGCACGCGTGGCGGGCGCTCGGGTCGGTATCGTACGGCCCAACTCCCGCCGAGATGTCCTCGCTGCAGTTCCGCCGCTCGCTCTATATCGCCGAGGACATGCGAACCGGCGACGTCTTCACGCGGGAGAACCTGCGCGTCGTGCGTCCGGGGCTGGGGCTGGCGCCGAAATATTACGAAGTGCTCCTCGGCAAGCGGATTGCGAGCGATGCGCCCAAAGGGACGCCAGCGAGCTGGGATCTTCTCGGGTGAGTGAGGATCTCGATTCGCGCATGCTGCTGATCACGA
>JBBRWO010000040.1:0-15908 GCA_038249135.1 Coriobacteriia bacterium | reverse complement strand
CCGGCAACTACCCATTCAGGATGTGGGGCATCCCCAAGAAACTCCCGGGTGCAACTGAAGCGCGGGGAGTCGACGTAGTGGACATGCACACGTCATCCAAGCTCTTCTTCGAGGTCTATCCGGACATGATCAGGATGTACCTGTACGAGGGCGCTTGTGGGAACACCGCGGCGAGGTTCTTCACGAACCTGCAGCAGAAATACGTTGCGGGAGTCACCGCCAAAGGCAGGGCTGGAATCGATGTCTTCTGATTTCAACCTCCAGCTGCTCAACATCACGATCGGCATGGCGAATGGCGATTCGATGCTCGACCCCTGGTCGACGCATCTGAGCGGTGCTCTCGACTATCGCTTGCGTGCGGTCGAATACGAGTTTTCCGTGGCCGCGGCATCGCGGAATCTAAGACCAGAGTGCATGCTATCGAGCGGCAAGTCCGGTCACACGCTGCTGACCGAGTGGACCACGCAGACGAGACTCGATCCGCGCAAGAGAGCCCAATTGGCGGCCTACGGGGCAACAGTGGGCTCCGACATTACAGTGCCGTCCATCCCGTTGGCAGAGCGAGTCGCCTGCAGTACCTGGGTCGTAGTGCCCAAGGCCCTTACGGGTGTGTACTCAGCGCACATCACGAGTGAGGGTCTCAGTTCGTCGATGATGCTCTCCACGATGGAAGACGTATCCGAAGGTTTTACCTTCGAGCACGCCGCTGGGGCTCTACGCGACACCGATGCGACAACTCTGCTGGCCACGACAACGACGTTTTCGAGACTACCGGCGGGCTACGTCCGGATCGACACGGACGACTTCGACATTGTGAGTTTCCTAGAGTTCGTTGCGGGCAGCCTAGTGAGTTTCGCAGTGTCCCAGCGGCTGACGTTTGGGCTCGAAGAAGTGTGTGGATTCTTGTTCCCGGGCTATTGGTCCATGCTCGGAGAGGACAAGAAGAGGGGCGTACGACGATACGCAAGAACGTCAATAGACCACATAAGGGTCAACCGGGATCTGAAGAAGTACATCCAGCCCAACGGGGCAGACTACGAGCTGGTTCTACCTGCGGGTCGGGCCTACCTAAAAGGGGTCGCCTCGCTTCAGAAGAGCGTGGCGAAGTTCGTGGGCGACGTATCGCAGCCAGGGTATAGCCTGCCGCTGACCCCGCGCTAATCACGCACCTGTAGGGGATCAGATCGCGGCTCGACTCCGAGGCCATCAGCCAGCCTGTAGACGTCCTGCGACCCGCGTTAGCGCCGCTGATGCAGGGTGAGCAGATACGGCGGCATACCGAGTAGTGACTCTCCCTGTGACGGAGGACGGCCGCCCACTAGGGCAGTAGGTCGGTCGCGTCGACCCCAAGGGCCGTAGCCAGCGCATAGACCGTCTTCAGGGTCGCATTTTGTCTACCGGCCTCGCAGCGGCCGATGTAGGTGCGATCGAGCCCGGCTGCCTCAGCGAGTTGTTCTTGGGACCAGCCTTTGGCCTTGCGCAACTCGCGCACGCGGTTGCCGAACTGGGTGTATGGATACCGTTCATCAGCCATACATCGAGTGAATGGCTCTGCTGTCCGGAACAAGGACCACATCAGTGCCCTGCACATCCTCGTCTTCAGCGCCGAAGACGACCTTCGTGCTGGCGTTGTCGAGCACTGCTCGGCCCTGTCGCTCGATTGCCGGATTGAGGAAGTCGCTCACGTTCTGCGTGGCGACCATGAGCGCGCCGCCGTACTTGCGGATCCTCTTGGCGAAGTTCTTGATTGCCTCAAGCGTCGCCGGTGTCTTGGGGTCGATTGCGAGGTGCGCCTCGTCCATGAGCACAGAAGTCATCAAATGTCCGAGTTGCGGTAGGACGATGTGGGTTACCCGCAAGGTAAACGGCCAGAGCGTGGAGTGCCCGTACTGCGGTCGGGTAATCTAGGGGAACGACCCGAGCGAGTCGCACTGGGCTGTCCCTATCGGCAGCTCACTGGCACCCAATTCATAGAGCATCGGCGGAACCCGGGGCGTTCCAGCCAGGCTTCGACCACGGGTGCCTGACCCTAACCTCAAATCCCGATTGCCTCGGAAAGTGCTGCCATCGCACCACGCGCCGTCTCGTCGGACAAGTGCCCGTAGATGTCGGCAGTGATTGCGATACTCGCATGTCCTAGGAGCTCGGACACGGCTTTCAGGTGCACTCCGTTCTCAAGCCATGTGGTCGCCGCCGAATGGCGCAGGGTGTGGACCCTGACGTCTGAAAGACCCGCATCATCGGCCGCCGTCTTGACTGCGCGAAGGATGTTCTGAGGCTCGACGGTCGTCCCACTCTCAGTCGTGAAGACGTATTCGGACTCCACCCACACATTGCCGGCCCGCAGCCGCTCGGCCGCTTGTCGCTTGCGATGTGTCTTGAGCATCACGATGACGGATGGGGAGAGGGGAAGGACGCGGCGTGACTTGGCCGTTTTGGGCGGCGTCACTGTGACCTTGCCGGCGACACGTGCGAGTGTCCCTCGCACGTGAAGCGTTCCGCCTTTGAGATCGAGGTCTCTCCACCTGAGCGCCGCCGCCTCACCACGTCTCAGCCCGGTGGCCGCGATTAGGGAGAGCAAGCAGTGGTAGCGCGAGCCCTTGGCAGCATCGAGCAGGGAGGTGACCTCGGCGGACGAGAGGTGGCGTGCCTCCTTCTTCGCCACAGAGGGCTGCTTCACCGCCGATGCGGGGTTGCGGGCGAGTAGACCGTCGCGCACTGCTCCACCAAGCGCCACCCGCAGGACGGTGAAGATGCGCTGGACGGTCGCATCTCCCAGGCCTTTGTCGTTGAGCGCGAGGATCAGTGTGTCGATGTCAGAGGGCCGCAGCTTGTCCAGTGGTATCGCCCCGAATGGTTCGGGCTCGAGGTGATGCGTGGTAAGCGTCTTGTAGAGCTCCTTGGTCGTAGCCTTGCGACTCGAGGCTGCAAGCGTCGTCACTCTCCACTGCGCGAACCAGGTGGCCATACTCGCCTTGGCGTCGCGCACCGGGGCGCCGACCTCGACGCGCTCGGATGCGGTCTTGAGCTTCACCCGGACTTCAGTCCGGGTCTTTCCGTAAAAGACCTTACGGGACCGCCTTCCGGTCGCAGGGTCGTCGCAGACGATGGCGGCGCACCACTTGCCGTCCTTGCGTTGGTAGATCGAGTGCTCGCCGTTCGCTCGCTTGCCCAAGTCCTGTGCCTCCTTGGCCCTCTCGCACCCCACCGACCATCGCCGGACGGTGACTTCTTCCGCGTTGCTATAGACACAAGCTTGCACTAACGGCTTTCCGCTTCCTGACTTTGGTCGCGGCGGCCCGACGCGATATGTCATCGTCGTTGTGGCAACACCCATCTTCCAAGCCAGCGAACGGCGCCGTCTGCGCCGCACCGCGCTGCTTTCGAATAGCCGCGTGTAGCAACGCGTGTAGCAACGCGTTTCATTTCGCGGGGGTTCGCCACCGTCCGCTGATGTCGCTTCAGGCCTCTCACCTGAGGGAATCCGACAATGGCGAACACCAACGTACAGCGTGGCGTTCATTTACACGGAAGAGGTCGGGGGTTCGAATCCCTCATCGCCCACCATACAAAACCGCAGGTCAGAGGCACAATGGGGGCTTTGCCAAGGGTTGTGCCGAAAGCCTGAATGTAGCAACGCGTGTAGCAACGCGGTTTCAAACGGGCCGGTTTCGAGGCATTCGCGAATCAGTCGCAATGCCCTGAGCTGCGGGAATGCGAATTGGGCCTGTGTTTGAACTCTTCTGATTCGCGTCTTCGCAGAAGAGGTCATCGTGATTGTCAGAATGAACATACAACGTGCCACTATCCGACGTGATAGATGTATGAATTGACAATTCGATTGTCCCGATGTACGTTCAACCTGTCATATGGCGACACGATAGGCGCTCGAAATGACAGTGAGAGACGTAACAAGGACGCTGGCCCCTTTGCTGCAAGAGCTTGAGCTCGAGCGGCCACGCGTCGTGACCAAGTCCGAATTGGAGTCCTACGCAACCTCCGCGCAGCTCAATTGGCCTGTCGAGGTGGTGGTGCGCCGCCTGCGAGAGGCTGGCTGGCTGCTCGACCTGAATACCAAAGGCGTTTGGGAGTTCGCGCCGGCTGCTCGTGCCGGGGCGTTTGGCTCGGGCGATCCAATGATCGAGCTCCGGGCCACTCTTGCGCGAGATAGTCGTGCCGGATTCGCAGTAGCCGCGGAGTCTGCGGCCTATCTCCTCGGACTGACCAGCAGGCGTCCGGACACAGAGGTGATAGGAACCCCCGAAGGCTCCCGGTTGCCGAACGCTCTCCGAGACTTCAGGGTCGTCCACTGGGCTTCACGGACCGAGCCGGTCCTCAAGGACGGCCTGCCCGTGTGGGCGGTCGCGACACTCATGGCGTTCATGGCCGCCAAACCCGCCGGTTACCGCGACTGGCCCAATGCCGGTGAGTGGATAGCACAGGCGGTGAGACGGGTCGGCGCCGACCTGATCGCCGACGAACTCGTCGGCAGGCCACGTGCCGCTTGGGCACGGGCGTCCTATCTCCTCGACCGCGGCGGGAACCCCGAGGCCGCGATGAACTTGCTCTCGCTCGCTCCGTCCGGGGTCGGACCCTACTACATAGGGAGGCGCGGGATGCCAGGCCGCTACGACGCCCGCTTCGAGGTCGTCGATTCGATCGGTTTGGAGGTCGAAGGCGAGTGATCACCGAAGGCTATCTCGTCAGGCACTATCAGGGACGGCGCGGTGGACGCGGGCCGGCGATCATCGACATTGCCCAGGACCATCTGCTCTACCTCTTGGAACAGCGGGGCATCTTCGATCTCGGCGTGTCGCTCAAGGGCGGCACGGCGATTCGCAAGTTCCGTGCAGGCAACGCGGGCCGATTCTCGACGGACCTCGACTTCGCAGGCATGGATGATTCGGCTGCGGACCTTCTGGTCGAAGTCGTCGACGGCGCTGCGGTCGGCCCGTTCTCGTTCTCGCTCGAACCTCTCGATGGGACACGGCGGATGCAGTTGGACATCGCCAGCCCGTTCGGCGAGACGGAGGTGCCTGCTCGGCTCGACTTGGGTCGACGGCCGCTGTGGCTCCCGCCGGAAGTGCTGCCCGCGATCGAGGCACCGATCCACGCTCGATACGAGTTCCAGATTCCCGCGATTCCCACGGGGCGCATCGAAGAAGTCATCGCCGAGAAGCTCGCGCGCTACCGGCGCGGCAGTCTGGCGCGTGACCTGTACGATCTTGCGTGGCTTGCGGGTCGGCCGTTCGACGAAGCGCTCGTCCGACGAGTCACTGCCATGAAGATCTGGAGCGACGTCGTCGACGACGGTCTCGGGGACAAGCCCTGGCACCCCGACCAGATCCTTCGGCCGCGGGCTGAGGCCGAGTTCGCGCCCGAGGCCATCGGCTACCTGACCACTCCCGTGGACATCCCGGCTTGGGTTACGAAGGTGCGCACGCGATTCGAATTCCTCCGCGACTTGGACGACGTGGAGATACGGCTGCTTCGATGCAGCCGCGCCGATGAGTGGGAAGTCCGACAGATGATCGAGGCTTTGAGTCGTGGGAAATGACCGCGGCGCCCCCCGACACTTCCCGCCCGATGTGCCGGATGATTCCGATGAACTCGAGGCCTTGAGGCGGCAGAACCTCCTGCTTGCCGAGGAGAACGCGAGGCTCAAGGAGATGCTGGCACTCGGGCAGCAGGCCACTCGCGGCTTCGTCGCACAAGCCGTTGCGCCGAGCATCTCTCCCATGGCCGCCTCCACGGCCATTGCGTCCATCACCAACACGTCGTCATCCGCCTCGAAGATCGAGCTCTTCCGTTCGTTGTTCCGAGGCCGCGCGGACGTCTACGCGATGCGGTGGCAGAGCCGCTCTGGGGCTAGCGGATACGCCCCGGCGTGCGCGAACGAATGGCGTGCAGGACTCTGTGACAAGCGGCGTGTGAAATGTGCCGAGTGCAAGAATCGAGAGCTGATACCGCTCGACTCGTCGGCAATCGAAGCGCACCTGACCGGGCGCAGCACAATCGGCGTCTACCCGATGCTCGAGGATGAATCCTGCCGCTTCCTCGTCGCGGACTTCGATGACCAGGACTGGCGGGAGGACGTCTTGACGTTTCGGCGCGCTGCGGCCGAGGTCGATGCCGACTGCCATGTCGAGGTATCGCGTTCGGGGGCGGGCGCGCATGCGTGGTTCTTCTTCGCGCAGCCGATGCCCGTAGCGCTTGCGCGCCGACTTGGCACCGCCATACTCACCCGGGCCGCGAGGAGCCGACACGACCTGTCACTCCGTTCGTACGACAGACTCTTTCCGAGCCAGGACACCATGCCTCGCGGCGGGTTCGGAAACCTCATCGCGTTGCCGCTCCAACACGAGCCCCGATCGGCCGGACGCTCTGTCTTCGTCGATGAGCGCATGAGCCAGTACCCTGATCAATGGGCATACCTGAGCGCCGTGACACCGCTCGAGCGCGCGGCAGTCGATGCCGCGCTGACTCGGCTCGGCGGTGACGGCACCGCGCTCGGTGTACGAACCTATCCATCGGGCGGTGGCAGCGGCGACACGCCGTGGGTGCTTCCGGTTCCTCCACCTCGCGTGCGTCCCGAGCTGGTTGGGCGGGTTCCGGCGGTCATTCGGGTTGTTCGCGCGAATCTGCTCTTCGTCGAGAAGGCAGGGCTTCCAGACTCCCTCCTTGACCAGATCGCGCGGCTCGCCGCCTTCGAGAACCCAGAGTTCTATCGGGCGCAGGCGATGCGGCTGCCGACGTGGAACAAGCCGCGGATCATCTCGTGTGCGCAGGAGTTCGACGCGCACCTCGCGCTGCCAAGGGGATGCCTCGAAGAGCTGAGAGAAGTCATCGAAGGCTACGACTCGAAGCTCGATCTCAGCGACGAGCGTACTCAGGGTGCAGCACTATTGGCGGGATTCTCGGGCACGCTTCGCCCCGAGCAGCGCAGGGCCGCCAAGGCTATCCTGGCGCACGACGACGGAATTCTGAGCGCAGGGACGGCGTTCGGCAAGACGGTCGTGGCAGCGAATGTGATCGCGAAGCGCGGAGTGAGCACGCTCGTCCTCGTCCACCGACGCGAACTCATGGAGCAGTGGTGTGAGCGGCTGTCCACGTTTCTGAACGTGTCGCCGGAATCGATTGGCGTCATCGGCGGCGGCAAACGAAAGCCGAGTGGAGCCATCGATGTCGCTGTACTGCAGTCCCTCGTGCGAAAGGGCGTCGTTGACCCGATTGTTGCCGAGTACGGGCAGGTCATCATCGACGAGTGCCATCACGTCTCGGCGTTCAGTTTCGAGGCCGTGTTGCGCCAGGCCCGTTCTCGCTACGTACTCGGATTGACGGCGACGCCCGTCCGCAAGGACGGCCATCATCCGATCATCGCGATGCAGTGCGGCCCCGTACGCTTCAAGACCGACTTGAAACGCCAAGCCGCGGCTCGGCCATTCGAACACATTGTGCGACCGCGTGAGACCGGATTCGGGGTCACAGCTCTTGCTGCGGACGGGATTCAGGAGGTATACCGCTTGCTTGCCGGTGACGAGATGCGCAACGCGTTGATCGTGGAGGACGTGGTCGAGGCGGCTGCTGCAGGCCGCTCGGCACTCGTGCTCACTGAGCGCACCGCGCACCGCGACCTGCTCGCGGCGCTGCTCGTCGAAAGGGTCGCCAACGTGTTCGCGCTGTCCAGCGGCATGGGAGTGAAGAAGCGTGCGGCCCTCGCCGAGGCGATGGCGCAGGTGCCCGAAGGCGAGCCCCGCGTACTCATTGCTACGGGACGACTCGTGGGCGAGGGCTTCGATGACGCACGGCTCGACACGCTGTTCCTCGCAATGCCCATCTCATGGCGGGGAACGCTGCAACAGTACGCGGGCCGGCTTCACCGCTTGCACGACGAGAAGCGGGAAGTGATCATCTACGACTATGTCGATCCGCTCGTGCCCGTGCTTGCGCGCATGTGGGAGAAGCGGCTGAGGGGCTACCGGGCGATGGGCTATCGCGTTGAGGCGAACGCGCCGACGGACACTGGGCGTTCCGGCTAGAAGCGGCCCGGGTCGTGTCGCGCGAGAGCGAGGCGGGCGTGTGCAGTTTCCGAGGCCTGAATGTAGCAACGCGTGTAGCAACGCGTTTCATTTCGCAGGTGTTCGCGGGTGCTCGCCGATGACGCCGCAAACCTCTCACCTGCGAGAACCGGACTTTGGCGGTCACCTACGGACACGCTGATGTTCCTTTACACGGAAGAGGTCGGGGGTTCGAATCCCTCATCGCCCACCAGTGAGATATCAGCAGGTCAGAGAGCCGAAAATGGGTCTCTGACCTGCTGTCGTTTCCCCTGAAAGGGGTAGGTTCCCTACGACCCCAAACGAAAGGCGGCGTCGATGAGAGCCGACATAGTCCCGGGCTCCACCTTCCCCGACTACGAATTGCGCGACCAGGCCAACACGCCACGGAAGCTCTCGGCACTTCAGGGCGACGACCCCCTGATCCTGACCCTGCTACGCGGTCACTTCTGCCCCAAAGACCGGCAGCAGCTCCACGACCTCGTGGCGTTCAGCAGCAAGGTCGATGTCGGATACGCGAAGCTTGTGACCATCACGACCGACTCGCTCCTTGAGGTCAACGAGCTGCGCGCGGGAGTCGGCGCTCACTGGCCGTTTCTGCACGATGCGCGCCGCGTGGTACAGCGCGACCTCGAAATTCAGGAGTACACGGACCCGACTCACGACCCCATGATTCCCCACACCTTCGTGCTGAAGCCGGGGCTCATCATTCACTCGATCTACAACGGTTACTGGTACTGGGGCCGACCGACCGTTGATGAGCTGCACCGAGACTTGCGCGAGGTCACCGCTGAGCTCCGTCCGGACTGGAAGATCGACACTCCGGAGATGCGGCAGGCGTGGGAGTCGGGTGAGCGCGACGGATTTTGGCCCTATGGGAAGTCGCTCACTGAACTGTTCGGCGAGATGGGCTGAAGCCAGCCTGCAAGAAAGTCCGCCGACACAGGCGAGACACGGGATCTTCGCCCCGGACGAAAGGAACCTCCGTGTCCAACAAGCTCGTCAACGAGACCAGCCCCTACCTGCTCCAGCACGCCGAGAACCCGGTCGACTGGTACCCGTGGGGTGCCGAGGCCTTCGAGACGTCTCGTGCGCAGGACAAGCCGATCTTCCTGAGTGTCGGCTACTCGGCATGTCACTGGTGTCATGTGATGGAGCACGAGAGTTTCGAGGACGAAACGACCGCCGCGCTCATGAACCGCCACTTCATCTCGGTGAAGGTTGACCGAGAGGAACGCCCGGACATCGACGCCATCTACATGAAAGCTGTCCAAGCGATGACCGAGCATGGAGGATGGCCCATGAGCGTCTTCCTGACGCCAGAGGGCGAGCCGTTCTACGGCGGCACCTACTTTCCCGACAAGCCGCGTCACGGCCTGCCGTCCTTCGCGGAGGTCCTTGAGCGCATCGCCGAGCTGTGGGAGATGCAGCGGGATGAACTGATCGGCGCGGGGAATCGGCTTTCGGCTGCACTCGTTCAGAGCGGCGGTTCGCCGAACGCGACTTCGCTCACGGCAAGCGACGCATCGATCCTCGACGCCGCGATCAGCGGACTGACGCGCACATTCGATCGCAGGCACGGCGGATGGGGCGGGGCGCCGAAGTTCCCACAGCCGGCGATCATCGAGTTCGTCTTGCGCCGGCACCTCGCAACCGGTGACGCATCGCTGCTCCGCATGGTGACGTCCAGTCTCGACGCGATGGCTCGCGGGGGCATCTACGATCAACTCGGCGGCGGATTCCATCGCTACGCAGTCGATGACATCTGGCTGGTGCCTCACTTCGAGAAGATGCTCTACGACAACGCGCAGCTGGCACGTGTGTACCTCCACGCATGGCAGGTCACCGGCGAGCCACTGTATCGGCGCGTCGTCGAGGAGACGCTCGACTACGTGACCCGCGAGATGCTTGATCCGAGCGGGGGATTCTATTCGGCACAAGATGCGGACTCGGAGGGTGAAGAGGGACGATTCTTCGTCTGGACGCCGGACGAGATCCAGGAAGCGCTTGGCAGCTCGCTCGATGACTCGAAAGCCGACGCGGACCTCTTGATGGCGGCCTACGGCGTCACCCGGCCCGGCAATTTCGAGGGCAGTAACATCCTGTACGTCGCCGTGCCCGCAGAGCAGCTGGCGCGTGAGTCCGGCGTTGCAGCAACCGACATCGAGGCACGGCTCGCCCGTGCGCGCGAGGTACTGCTGGCGGCTCGCGAGAACAGAGTGCGGCCGAGTACCGACGACAAGGTGCTCACGGGCTGGAATGGCCTGATGCTCACCGCATTCGCGGAGGCGGCTCGGGCGCTGGATCGTGAGGACTATCTCGAAATCGCCGAGACGAACGCCGAGTTCGTCCTGTCACAGATGAGGGGGACGGACGGACGCCTTCTGCGCACCTGGAAAGGCGGACACTCGAAGCTCAACGGCTACCTGGAAGACTACGCGCACTATGCCGAAGGCCTACTGGAGCTCTACCAGACGACCTTCGACCCGGCGTGGTTCGACGCGGCCGTCGAATTCGCTGATGCGATCCTGGCCCACTTCGCCGACCCGGCGTCCGGCTTCTTCGATACGCGCGATGACCACGAGGAGCTGCTGTTCCGCCCCAAGGAGACCCAGGACGGGGCTATCCCTTCCGGCGGGTCAGTAGCCGCCATGGTTCTCGCGAAGCTGGGCGAGTACACGGGCGAAGCCGGATACTCCAAGACGGCCGAGACGGCGCTTGCCTCGATGCGCGCGGAGATGTCGCAGGCTCCCCTGGGTTTCGCGAGCTGGCTGTCGGCCCTCGACTTCGTCTTGTCCCCACCGAGCGAGCTGGCGATGGTAGGCCCCGATCCTCTGCCGATGCTCCACCTTGTACGGACCACGTATCGGCCCAATCTGATCGTCGCCGCGAAGGCGGATGATGAGGAAAGCAGCGTGCCTTTGCTCAGTGGTCGGGGCGCCATCAAGGGGGCGACAACCGCCTATCTATGCCGGCACTTCGCATGCGAGCGCCCGGTCACTTCTGGGGAGGGCCTAGAAGAGCTGCTGCGGACAAACCGCGTCGGCGCGCAGGCCGGAACGAAGTCCGCATGACCGCGCTACTATCCGCTCTTCGTCGGGGTGTGCCTACCGGCTGACCGCTTCGGCCTCGGCGTCGAGCTCGCGGAGGTTCGTCGGGCATGGGTTCGCCTTCAGGGCACGTGCGCCCCACACCAGGTTGTGTGCCATGTAGCGTGCGGTGCGGTTGGTGTAGAGGTGCTTGTCGCCGCCGGCCTCGATATAGCTCGGGCCAGGACCCGCGTCACCCACCCAGTAGCAGTCCACGTTGGGGGGAATCGTGCAGCCCAGATGCGTCAGGTTGAACAGCGTGTTCGCGCAGCAGTCGTGCGCCCCATCCTCATTGCCCGTGACGATGACGCCGCCGACCTTGCCGTAAAGCGGATACTGCCCCGTCATCGGGTCGCCATCGGCATAGGTGCCGTCAAGCCGCTCCATTACGAGCTGGGCGACCGAGGAGCGCACCCCAAACCAGATCGGCATCGCGACGACGAGGATGTCACACGCATTGATCGGCTCAAGGATCTTGGGCCACTCATCGCCTGGGCCCTCATCGGAAGAAACGCCGAACTTCACGTTGAAGTCAGCGACCCGGATCGTCTCTGACTCCACATCCATCTTGACGAGTAGCGCGGCGACCTTATCGATGAGTGACTGGGTGTTCGACACAGCCGGTGATGACTTCAGCGTGCAGTTCAAGAAGAGCGCCTTGAGGCTCATGTGACATTCCTTCCATCGAATAGGAACCGCAAGACGATAGCGCTGCGGCAATCGACTTGTTCGTACCCGAACGAGTCCGGAACGCTCACAGCGGTCTCGGTCTGAGGGTGATAGCCGCGTCGAAGCCATCTGAGGCGAGAATGCGTAGGCGGCTCTGAGGGGCGGTCCGTAGTGAGGGCGGGGGACAGTCGATTGTCAGGCCCACGGGCCACATGCACCTGTTTCAGTGCAGATTCCGCATATTCCCTTCTCATAGTGCGCCTTGGGGAATAGACAGTGGCTCGGCTTTGTCGCACTATTCTGGATAAGGGTCAAGACGTGGCCCGAGTTCGCGGTGTGATCCGCTCGCGTCCGCAAGACAAGGCTTCGGCCGAGAGGTTGCAGCCTGGGGTGGGGAGTGCCGCTCGGTTTTTGCCCCTGTGGGGGGCAGGAGAGTGAGCTTGGAATGGCTGACGGTACCGTCAAGTGGTTCAATCCGGACAAGGGCTATGGCTTCGTCTCGCGTGAGGATGGCGACGATCTGTTCGTCCACTTCTCCGAGATCCAGGGCGACGGCTTCAAGACTCTCGATGAGGGTCAGGCTGTCGTGTTCGACATCACCACCGGTCAGAACGGCAAGCTGCAGGCCAGCAACGTCCGCAAGGCGTAGGCTCGCCGCAATTCGCTGAAACGATCAGGAAAGGCGGTCCCAATGGGGCCGCCTTTCCTTGCGCCTGCGCCGATTCGTGCGGGCGTGGCCGTGTAGTACAGTCACGCGCTGCTGCCCTAGCACCGCCGCGTCGGCATCGCTAGTCGTCGATTGGCTTCCTGCGCACCGACTTCTTGTCTGAGAGCTGCTTCTTGTCCGATAGACGCCGCGCGACGGCGCCCTTGCCCGGCCTGGTAGGCACGCGTCGAGCCCGCACGCGCTGTGCATCAACGAGTCTGGCGCGCAGCCGCTTGAGCGCGTCATGCTTGTTGCGCAGCTGGCTGCGTTCTCGGCGAGCCACAATCACGATCCCGCTGGGCCGATGCGTAAGGCGCACGGCGGAATCCGTGGTGTTGACGCCCTGCCCGCCCGGACCGGTAGCGCGAAACACCTGCACATCGCATTCGCGGAGCAACCCATCGTCTCCGTCGGGGATACGGTATCCGTCGGGCAGCTGGGTCATTCGGTAACGGAAATCGCGGAGACAGGGCAGCTATCCTCGGCGTCACGGATGCAGGCGTACAGCTCCGGCGTCGGGTTCTCGGCAATCACGTGGGAGTAGCCATCGTCTTCGAGTCGGAAGACGTTGGGGCACACATCTTCGCAGGCTCCGCAACCGATGCACAGATCCTCGTCAACAATCGCTTTCACGGGTCACGCTCCTCAATCAAAGTCGATGGCGATGGTTCATACGGTATTCACAAGTCATACCCATACTACGGTCCGCGCACGGCTATCGCGCTATCCGACACCACAAACGCGGAGGTACAGCATGACACCGAGGAAGCTCCTGACGATCATCGTCGCATCGCTGGTTGCCGGCGCTGTGCTTGGCAGTTTTGGCATCGCGAACGCCGCGAGTGGCAATCGCGTTCCTGCACCGGCCGCGGTGTCGACCGCCGTTGTCGCAGCGCAGGCTGCTGCCTGCACTGGCGACTGTGACACCTGCGTGAACAAGTCGAACTGCTCCAACGGCCAGGCCTGTGCGACCGGCGGCCAGTGTGCGACCGGCGGCCAGGCATGCGCCACCGGCGGCTCGTGCCCCAAGACCGCTGACGGTGCCCCTGCGGGTGCCGCGGCGTGCGGCGTGGCGGGCCAGGGCGCTGCATGCGATAGCTGCCCCAACGCAGCACCTGTGCAGTAGCACCTCGCTCGTAGATTCGCGCAAAGGCCGTCCTCCCGGGGCGGCCTTCGTGCGTTGCGGGCGTTCACTCCGAGTACGAGACGGAGAGGGCGGCGGTGGTTCTCGGCACGTCGCGGGTAGAAACTGGGCAGGTGGCGATGTTGTTTCGCCCGCAACGCGAGCGAGGTGACCGTGGGTGACGTAGTCGTCGGGACGTGTTCCTGGACCGACAAGACCATGATCGAGAAGTGGTACCCGCACGGTGTCTCGACGCCCGAGGCTCGGCTCCGGTACTACGCTGCGCGCTACGACGCCGTCGAGGTCGACTCCACCTTCTATGGACTCCCGCGCGAGGGTGTCGCGCGTCATTGGGCAGAGCGCACGCCCGACGGTTTCACCTTCCACGTCAAGGCGTACGGCCTGATGACCGGGCACGAGGTCGACGAGCGTTCGCTTCCCCCGGAGCTGCGCGAGTACGGCTATGACGTCACGCACTCCGGCCGGGTGCGTAAGCCCGACAACCGCATGGTGGAGCGTGGCTTCGAGCTCTTCATCGACACGCTCCAGCCGCTGGTGGAAGCCGGCAAGATGGGCGGCGTTCTCATGCAGTACCCGCCGTACTTCACCGCCGAGGACGGGGAGCACGAACGCCGCAACCTCGCAAAAATCGACCGCGCGGCTGCGATTCTCGCACCACTGTCGGTGTTCGTGGAGTTTCGCCACGCCAGCTGGGTCACGGGTGCGCGCTTCGAGCGCACGATGCGCTTCCTCGCGGATCGCGGGCTCACGTACGTCGCCGTTGATGCGCCGAGGGTGCCCGGCGCGAGAGTCCTTCCTCCCGTGAGCGCGGCGACCGCCGGTCTTGGCTACATACGCTTCCACGGCCGCAATGCCACCACCTGGGACATGCGCACGCCTTCAGCCGCCGACCGGTTCGACTATCTCTACAGCCCAACCGAACTCGCGGAGTGGCGCGAACCCATAACCCGCCTGGCCGAGGAGACCGAACGCACCTGGGTCATGTTCAACAACTGCAAGTACGATTACGCTCCCCGCAACGCGCGCGAAATGGCCGAGATACTCGGCGACGTCGTCGCGCCGCGTGACAACGGGCTCGGGACCGGCGAGGCCGGAGCCGACACCGCCGGGGCCGACACCGCCGGGGCCGACACCGCCACAGCCGCCCCACCACCGCGACGTCGGACCGACATGGATAGCCTGTTCTAGCCGGGAGAGGCTCCGCGTGTCATACAGTCGCGGTACCCTGTGGGCAGTGACTCCATCTGAGGGGGAGACCGGAATGGCCACGATCCTGGTCGTTGACGACGAGGCGAACATCCGCGACCTTGTCGGCGTGTATCTGTCCGCGGCGGGGTATTCGATCGCGTATGCGGCAGACGGAAACGCGGCGATGGAGCAGTTCCGGGCCGTCGCGCCGGATCTGGTGGTTCTCGACATCATGTTGCCGGGGATGAGCGGCGCCGAGGTGTGCGCTTCCATCCGGGCGGAGTCGGCGACGCCGATCCTCATGCTGACAGCGCGGGAGTCGGATCTGGACAAGGTGTCGCTGCTCGAGGCGGGCGCCGATGACTACGTGCTCAAGCCGTTTTCGCCGCCGGAACTCGTCGCACGAGTACGGGCGGTTTTGCGACGCACGGCGACCGCCTCCGCTCTCGCTTCCGGGCCTGGGTCGAGTGCGGAATCCGGGACGGCGATCGCGCCCGAGCCGACTGCGATTCAACTCGGCTGTCTGATGCTGGACCCGGCGACCCGCGAGGTCACTGTCGACGACGAGCCCATCACGCTCACCGCACGTGAGTTCGACCTGCTCATGGCGCTCGTGAAGCGACCCGGCATCGTGCTCAGTCGCGAGCAACTGCTCGAAGAAGTCGTCGGATTCGCCGAGTACACGGATGCGCGTGGCGTGGACGTCCACGTGCGCCACCTGCGCGAGAAGCTCGGCGACGACGCGAGCGACCCCAGGTTTATCGAGACTGTCCGAGGCGTCGGGTACCGCGCGAAACGAGCGGCGCAATGACCGAGCGGCGGAGCGTAGCCACCCGCGCCCGGCTTTATCTCGCAGCCGCGACGGTGCTCGCCCTGTTCGCCGCGTTCGGCGTGTTCTATGCAGCGTGGTTCCAGTACACCGTCAGTGCGCGTACGACCGAGCTTACCCGGCAGGTCTCGGCGTTGGCGGCCGGGCAGGCGGTCGGCGGCCAGTTGCAGGCCGCCGGACTCCAGGGGTTCCGGAACCGGCTCTTCCGCGTTCAGGCCGGGCTCAT